>NZ_AP026442.1:2400000-2721071 GCF_027923705.1 Cellulomonas sp. NTE-D12
CCGTACGAGGGCGAGGAGGACGCCGACCTGATCAACGCCGGCAAGCAGACGGTGACGCTGCTGCCCGGCGCCTCGGTGTTCGACTCGGCGACCTCGTTCGGGATGATCCGCGGCGGCCACGTGCAGACGGCCGTCCTCGGCGCCCTGCAGGTCTCCGCGACCGGCGACCTGGCCAACTGGACCATCCCGGGCAGGCTGGTCAAGGGGATGGGTGGCGCGATGGACCTGGTCGCCGGCACGCCGCGGGTGATCGTGCTGACCGAGCACGTCGCCAAGGACGGCTCGCCCAAGATCGTCGAGCGGTGCGACCTGCCGCTCACCGGGGTCGGCGTCGTCGACCGGATCATCACGGACCGCGCGGTGCTTGACGTCACGGACGACGGCCTGGTGCTGCGCCGGGTCGCGCCCGGCCACACGGTCGACGAGCTGCGCGCCCTCACCGGCGCGCCGTTCCGCGAGGACCTCTCATGAGCGTCGTCGTCGCCGGGTACGCACGTACGCCGTTCGCTCGCTACACCGGCGCGCTCGCGAGCGTCCCGGCGGTCGAGCTCGGAGCGGCGGCCGTCCGGGCGGCGCTCGCCCGGGCCGGGGTGGACCCGCACGAGGTGGACCGCGTGGTCGCCGGTCAGGTGCTCCAGGGTGGTGCCGGTCAGAACCCCGCCCGCCAGGCAGCCGTCGCCGCCAGCATCCCGCTGACCGTCCCGGCGCTGACGCTCAACGCGGTCTGCCTGTCCGGCACCGAGGCCGTCGCGGCGGCCGCCGCGCTGCTCGCGTCCGGCGAGGCGCAGATCGTCGTCGCGCTCGGCATGGAGTCGATGTCCCTGGCGCCGCACGCCTGGCCCGGCGCCCGTGCCGGTGCCCGGTACGGCGCGGTCGAGCTGCTCGACACCCTCGAGCACGACGGTCTGACCGATGCCTTCGAGCACAGGTCCATGGGCGCCTCGACGGAGGACGGCAACACCGACCTCGGGCTGGACCGTGCCTCGCAGGACGCCTGGGCGGCGCTCTCGCACCAGCGGGCGGAGGCGTCGCGCGACCTGGTCGCCCCGGAGATCACGCCTGTCGAGGTGGGTGGGCGTCGCCCCACCAGCGTCACGACCGACGACGGTGTGCGACCCGGCACCACGGTGGAGTCGCTGACCGCCCTGCGCCCGGCGTTCCGCCTCGACGGCACGATCACCGCCGGCAACTCCTCCCAGGTCACCGATGGCGCGGCGGCACTGGTTCTCATGACCTCGCAGGCTGCGGCCGACCGGGGCATCACCGGGCTGGCCACGGTCGAGGCGCACGCCCTCGTCGCCGGTCCGGACGTGCGGCTGCACGGCCAGCCCGCCGCCGCCATCCGCACCGCCCTGGCTCGCGTGGGCGCGACCCCCGCGGACCTGCGGGCGGTGGAGATCAACGAGGCGTTCGCGGCGGTCGCCGTGCACTCCACGGCGCAGCTGGGCGTGGACACCGCGATCGTCAACCCCTGGGGCGGGGCCATCGCGCTCGGCCACCCGATCGGCGCGTCGGGCGCCCGGATCGTCGGGACGCTGGCAAGGCAGCTCGTCGCCCTTCAGGAGTCCGGCCCGGACGCCCCGCTGGGTGCCGCCGGCATCTGCGGCGGCGGCGGCCAGGGCAGCGCGATCGTCCTGCGCGCCATCGGCTGAGCGGTTCATCGCACCGGCCGCCCCTGCTCAGGCGGTCAGCGCGATGTACTGCTCCTCGAGGTACTCCAGGATCCCCTCGGAGCTGCCCTCGCGGCCCAGGCCGCTCTGCTTCACCCCGCCGAACGGTGCCGCCGGGTCGCTGACCACGCCGCGGTTGACGGCGACCATCCCCGACTCGAGCCGCCGCGCGACGGCCACCGCGTCGCGCTCCTCGCCGAAGACGTACGCCATCAGCCCGTACTCGGTGTCGTTGGCCATCCGGACGGCCTCGTCCACGTCGTGGTAGCGGACCACCGAGGTGACGGGCCCGAAGATCTCCTGGGTGGTGATCGCGGACCCGTGCCGCACCCCGGTGAGCAGCGTCGGCGCGTAGAACGCACCGCCCTGCGGCGCCGATCCCCCGGTGACGACGGTGGCGCCCTCGGCCACCGCCGAGTCCACGAGCGAGGCGACCTTGTCCCGCTCCGCGACGGACACCAGCGCACCGAGGTCGTTGCCCCGGTCCAGGCCGGAGCCCACCCGGTACGCGGCCAGCTCGGCGGACACCCGCTCGACGAAGTCGTCGTGCAGCGAGTCGTGCACGTAGAAGCGGTTCGCCGCGGTGCAGGCGGAACCGCCGTTGCGCATCTTCGCCTGCAGGGACCCGGCGACCGCGACGTCCAGGTCGGCTCCCGGCAGAACGACGACGGGGGCGTTGCCGCCCAGCTCCATCGAGGCGCTCACCACGCGGTCGGCGCAGGCGTGCAGCAGCGCACGGCCCACCTCCGTGGACCCGGTGAACGAGAGCTTGCGCACCTCCGGACGGGCGAGCATCGCCGCGACCAGCGGTCCGGTCGGCACCGGGGTCACGAGGTTCACCACACCCTTGGGCACGCCGACGCGGCGGAGCACGTCGACGACGTAGGCGGCCGTCAGCGGCGTCTCGCGGGCGGGCTTCAGGATCGTGGTGCACCCGGCTGCGAGCGCGGGACCGAGCTTGCGGGTGGCCATCGCGGCCGGGAAGTTCCACGGAGTGACCAGCAGGCTCACGCCGATCGGGCGACGGTCGACGACGATGCGCTTGTCCCCGGACGGCGACAGCCGGTAGTCCCCGGGGATCCGGACGGCCTCCTCGGCGAACCAGCGGAAGAACTCCTTGGCGTAGCCCGCCTCCCCCATGGCGTCGCTCCAGGACTTGCCGTTCTCGCGCACCATGATCTCGGCGAACAGCTCGACCTCGTCCGTCAGCACCTCGTAGGCGGCCCGCAGCAGCTCGCCGCGCGCGCGCGGCGCCGTCGCCGCCCACGACTCCCGAGCTGCGGCCGCCGCGTCGACCGCCGCCATGCAGTCCGCCTCCGTGGCCACCGCGAACCGGGCGAGCACCGACAGGTCCGAGGGGTCCACGACGTCGAACCGGTCGCCCTCCGAGCCGGGGCGCCACTCGCCGTCGATGAAGAGGTCCGTCAGAAGGTTCACCGGGTGCTCCGTTCGCGCAGGGCGCCCACGTGGGCGCGTTCGAGGATGCCGAGCAGCAGCCCGTGCGTGACCGGCACGGGCGCGATCGCCACGAGCCGCGCGGACGCCAGGCCCAGCTCGGCGATGCGGGACAGCTGGTCGGCCGTCACGCCGAGGTCGGCGAGGGAGCCGGGGAGCCCGATCTCGCCGTTGATCCGGACGATGGCCGAGATCGCGTCGTCGACCCGCCCGGCCGTGGAGGGTGCCGACGATCCCAGGGCCGCACCCAGCTCGGCGAGCCGCCGGTCCGTCTCCTGCTCGCCGCGGATCGCCTCGAGCACGTACGGCAGCAGCAGGCCGGTGCCGAGACCGTGGGGGGTGTGCGTGAGCGCGCCGACCGGGTACTGCAGCGCGTGCGACAGGTGCGTGCCCGTCGCGCCGAACGACATCCCACCGAGCAGGCTGCCGTAGGCCAGGTTCGCCCGCGCCTCCCGGTGCTGCGGGTCGCGGACGGCCACGGGCAGCCAGCGGGCCAGCCGCCCTGCCGCCTCGAGCGCGATCGTGTCCGAGAACACGTTCCGGCCCGTGAAGACCGGCAGCACGCCGTCCCACGGCGGCGACAGCGGGGCCGCCGTGTACGACTCGACGACGTGCACCAACGCGTCGATGCCGGAGTGCGCGGTGACGCCGGCCGGCGCACCCAGTGCCAGCTCGCTGTCCACCACGGCCGCCGCCGGCACCAGGTACAGGCTGGAGATGCCGACCTTCAGCTCCCGGTCGGGGTCCGAGACCACCGCGACGGGTGTCACCTCCGACCCGGTGCCCGCCGTCGTCGGCACCGCCACCACCGGGGTGACCGGGCCGGGGACCGCGTTCTCGCCGTAGTACCGGTTCAGCGGACCCCCGTGCGCCGCGAGCAGCGCCACCAGCTTGGCGGCGTCGAGCACGCTGCCGCCGCCGACCGCCAGGATCACGTCCGGGGCGTAGGCCCGCGCGAGGTCACCGGAGGCGTCGAGCGACGCCGCCGGCAGCTCCGGCTGCACGTCGGTGGACACGCGCACCTCCAGGCCGGCGCCTCGGAGCGCCCCGAGGAGCTCCGCGAACAACGGCGTGCCGGCGACGTACGGGTCGACCAGCGCGAGGGCACGCCTCCCGTACCCGGCGAGCAGCGTGGGCAGCTGGGCGCGTGAGCCTTCACCGACATGGATACGTGCGGGCAGGCGCAGCGTGCCCACAGCTGACGTGCTCATGGGGATCTCCTCGGATGCGGTCGCCCCGCGCCGACGGGCGCGGTGGCGGTAGGCGCTACTTGATCGCGATGGCGTTGGGCGGCGACCCGACCCCGCCGATGACGTGAAGGGGCTTCACGGTGAGGAAGAACTCCCGGACACCGTCCGCCGCACAGTCCGCCGCGAGCTCGTCGAGCCTCCACAGCTCGCCCACCGCCATCCCCAGCAGGGCGATGAGCGGCCGGTGCAGCATGCCGCTGTGGTCCACGCCCTTCTCGGGGGCCGCCTCGCCGGGAACGCGGAAGTCCGACTCGACCACGGGATCGGCCTCCACGGCCAGGTTGTCGGCGGCCACCAGGGCCACCTCGCGGTCCCAGAGCCACCGCAGCACGTCCTCGCGCTGGGCGAGCCCGGGCGACAACCGCCACGGCGTGGCGGCCCGCTGCTCCGGTGTCCGGTGCAGGTAGTCCTCCGCCCAGCCCGTGCGCAGCAGCACCATGTCGCCGCCGTGGAAGTCGACGCCCTGGGCGGCCGCGATGCGGTCGAGCATCGCCGCGTCGAGCGCGACCGTGGACGCCGTGCGGTACTCGACCCCTTCCTCCTCGAAGAACCGCGGCACGTCGAGCAGCACGCCCCGTCCTACGATCCCTCGCTCCGCCCACGCGTGGATGCCCAGAGCGGTCGAGTCCGCTGTGTTGTCCTGGGCCGCGAGCCCGCCGTAGAAGCCGTGCACGGGATGGCCGATGTGGCGCAGGGCGTCCAGCTGGCTGGACGACTGCAGGTAGAAGGAGTCCAGCCAGTCGTCGCGGTGGAACTCGTTGTTGGCGAACACGTGGTGCTCGAGTGGTCGGCGGGTCCCCGTGGGGTACGGCTCGAACGCCGTCACGGGGTAGTCCAGCCCGAACCGGCGGCCCGTCCGCACCAGGCGAGCGGCCGCCGCGACCCTCTCGGGGGTCAGGTGGTTGATGGTGCCGAGCTGGTCGTCCGGGCCGAAGACCTGCCAGCTGGAGAACGGGGGCGTCGCGGCGGCCAGGTCATCGTAGGTCGGCAACTGGTCCCCCCTCGGCTCTGCCGCCGAGCTCAGCGCTGAGCTCGGCCGCCTTCCTGGTCAACGTCGCGACCAGGGGTCCACGCCGCTCCGCCCCGGCCAGCTGGTCGGCGCCGAGCACCGCCAACGTGGCGCAGATGCCCTCCTCGTCGAACACGGGCGCCGCCGCTGCGAACAGACCGTCCGGCAGGCCGACGACGCACGACCCGGTTCGACGCACCGTGTAGATCGCCGCCTCCATCTCGGCCCGCTGCTCCTCCGACAGCCCTGCCAGGACCCGCTCGGCGACGTGCTGGTCCGCCAGGTGCGCGAGGAACACCCTCGTCTGCGACGCCGTGACGTCCAGGAGCGTCCCGGGGTGGACCGTCACCACGACGGAGCGTGACGTGTCCTCCTGGGTGAGGGCGACGACCGGCCCGCGGGCGCCCCACAGGCTGAGCACGGCCGTCATGCCGGTCGCCGTGCTGAGCTCCGCGAGGTACGGCGGGGCCACGTCGACCACGCGCCGCCGGCCGAGGGCCTGGATGCCGAGCTGCAGCATCAGGCCACCGAGGACGAAGCCACCACGGCGGCGTCCCCTCTCCAGGATGCCGGCAGTGACCAGCGACGTGCAGTAGCGATAGGCGGTGGTCCGGTTCAGCCCGAGCTGTTCGGCGACGTCCAGAGCCGTCAGCTCCGTGGTGTGGGGGCCGAACAGGCCCAGGATCTGACCGACTCGGGACACGGACTGGATGTCGAAGCTCGTGCCCTCGGCCGCCTCATTGTTCGCCATGGCGGGATGGTATTTCATATGGAGAACATCTCCGGCGGTCCGGGACACGGCTTCGGTCAGCATCCGACGGCTCAGCCCGCGAGCCAGTTGGTCAGCTTCTTGGTCACGTCGTTGAAGTTCTTCGCGTACCAGGGGATGTCCTGGATCACTGTCTTGCCGGTGTTCACCTTCCCGAAGACCTCCACCTGCGCGGCATTCACGTCGAGCTTCGGCGTCGCCTTCTTGTTGATCGGCGCCACGCCGAGCAGCTCGGAGATCTTGGCCACCTGCGCCGGCTCCACGACGCTCGACACGAACTGCTCCGCCGCCTCCTTGTGCGCCGACCCCTTCGGGATGGCGAAGGCGTTGATCGAAGCGACCGTGACGTCCCACACCACCGTGAGCTTCTGGCCCTGCGCCAGCTGGGGCACCACGCGCGAGTCCGGCAGGAAGAACATGTCCACCTGGTCGGAGGCGACGGCCTGCTGCAGCGCGCCCACGTTCGGCGCGAACGTCGTGTCGTTGCGGATCGTGCCGAGCTTCTTCAGCGCCCGGTCGACGTCCAGCGGGTAGAGGGACCCGGGCGCGACGCCGTCGCCGAGGAGCGCGTACTCCAGGATGCCGTTCTGCAGGTTGGTGACCATGCCACGCCGGCCGGGGAAGTTCTTGGTGTCGAAGAAGTCGGCGACCGTCTTCGGACCCTTTCCGGCCGGGAAGGCGTCAGTTCGGTAGACCAGCGGCGTCGCATTGATCCAGTTGCCGATGTAGCACTTGCCCACGGCACCGTCGACCAGGTCGCCCTTGACCGCGGACAGGTCGAGCTGCAGGGGCTCGAAGAGCGTGCCGCAGTTCTGCTCCGCCGCGTAGGGCGCCGTCGCCAGGACGTCCCACTGGACCCGGCCGCTCTCGACCTGGGCCTTCACCTGCGCCACGTCGGGCGGGGAGGTGTTGACGAACGTGACGTTCGGGTGGGCCTGCGTGTACGGCTTCTGCCAGGCGGAGATCATCGCGTCCTGGCCGCTGCCGCCGTAGCCGACGAACGTCAGCGTGACGGGCTTGTCACCGCCCCCTGCCGTGCCCGTCGCCTGGCCGGCGCCGGTGCCGGCACCCGCCCCGGGAGCGGGGACCTGCGTGCTGCACGCCGCCAGGAGGCACAGGGCGGCGGTCGCCGCCGCGGTCGCGAGGCTGGTACGTGATCGGGACACCATCGTCATTTCCTCCAGGTCCAGGGCTGCTGCGGGGCCGTCGCGCCGTCCGAGGGATAGTGGGCGACCCGACGTTGGGCCGCTGCGCGGACGGGCTACGGGCTTCGTGAGGCTGAGCCGTCGTCTGTTCGCGATACGAACTGACGTCTACGCGATATGAACAGTGTAGTGGTGCGCCGCACTCAGCGACAAGTGGTCAGTCCGTTCGAGTTGCGGGATGCGAATTCCGTGTTCACATGTAGAACATGCCTCGCGCGGGCGACCGTGCCGTCGTCGCGGCGTCCCCGTCACGCCGCGACGACGCGCGCCCGCTCCGGCATCCACCAGGCCTGCACCCGGTCGCCGATCGACAGCGCCGCACCGAACGCGTCGAGGCGCGCACGCCCCGGGGCACCGACGGAGCCGAGGTTCAGCAGCAGCGTCCGGTACGGCCCCATGAACTCGACGTCGCGCACCGTCGCCGCGACGCAGTTCGCTCCCGGCGGCACGTCCGCCTGGTCGAGGGCGATGCCGAGGTCCTCGGGCCGCACCACGATCGCCCTGCGCTCCCGCACCCCCGGATGGGCCGCCACGGTGGTCGGCGCCACCGCGAGCGTGCGCCCGTCCCAGCCGGCGGAGCGTCCGTCCCAGCGGGCCGTGTCCCCGGCCGTCCCGCCGCCGATGTCCAGGACGTTCGAGTCGCCGAGGAACCGCGCCGTGAACAGCGTCTCCGGCTCGCGGTACAGCTGCTCGGGCGTGCCGACCTGCTCGATGCGCCCGTCGTGGAACAGCGCGATGCGGTCCGACAGGTTCATCGCCTCCTCCTGGTCGTGCGTGACGAACACGAACGTCGAGCCGACCTCGCGGTGGATGCGCCGGATCTCCGTCTGAAGGGCCGCCCGCAGGTTGCGGTCCAGCGCCCCGAGCGGCTCGTCGAGCAGCAGCGCCGTGGGGTTGAAGACGATCGCCCGGGCCAGCGCGACGCGCTGCTGCTGACCACCGGAGAGCTGGGCCGGGTACGTGTCGTCGCGGCCGGTCAGCTGGACCAGCTCGAGGACCTCGGCCACCTTCCGACGGATCTCCGCCTTGTCCATCCGCCGCTCCTGCAGCGGGTACGCGACGTTCTGCACCACGGTCATGTGCGGGAACAGCGCGTAGTTCTGGAAGAGCATGCCGAGGTTGCGGCGGTGCGGAGGGAGGGCGCCGACGTCCCGCCCGTTGAAGGCGATGGTGCCCTCGGTGAGCGTCTCGAAGCCGGCGATCAGGTTGAGCGTGGTCGTCTTGCCCGACCCGGACGGCCCCAGCAGGGTCATGAACTCGCCGGGCTCCACCGTCAGGGACACGTCGTCCACCGCGAGGGTCGCGATGCCGTAGTCCTTGGTGACGTGCTCCAGGCGGATCTGGGTGCCGCGCGCCGTCAGGTCGGACGCGGCGCCGGGCGCGTCGAGGGAGCGGGCCGTCGTGCGGGGGGACTGGAGGGTCATCGGGGGTCTCCTTGTCGTCGCGGGCGTCGGGTGCGCACCAGCTGGGGCAGCAGCAGGAAGAACGTCACGGACACCACGACGAGGCTCGACGACGCCGCGATGGTCGGGTCGAGCTGGTAGGTGACGCTGTTGTACATCTGGACCGGAAGGGTCTGGAACGTGGGCGAGCGCAGGAACAGCGCGATCACCACCTCGTCGAACGAGGTGACGAAGGCGAACACCGCCCCCGTCGCGATCCCGCGGCCGATCAGCGGCATGGTGACGCGCACGAAGGTCCGCGCCGGCGAGGCGCCGAGGGAGGCGGAGGCGCGCAGCAGCTTCGTGTCGAATCCGCCCAGGGCACTGGTCACCGAGATGAGGACGAACGGCACGCCGATCGCGGCGTGGGCCAGGACGTAGCCCGTCACCGAGCCCGTCAGGTGCCACTGGAGGAAAGACGCGTAGACCGCCACCGCGATGACGATCGACGGCGTCACCATCGACACCAGCAGCAGCGTGCGCACGAACCGGGCCGTCCGGCCCGTGAGCCGGTGCAGGCCGACGGCCGCCGCCGTGCCGACCGCGGTGGCCAGCAGGGCCGCGAGCACCGCCACCAGCACGGAGTTCCCGAGGGAGCCCAGCCACAGCGGGTCGGTGAAGAACCGTCGGTAGAGGTCCAGGGAGAAGACCTTGGGGGGGAACTTGAACGCCCCCTCCCCGCCGACGCTCACCGGGATGACGATCGCCGTCGGCAGGACGAAGTAGAGACCGACCAGCACGCCGATCACCACCAGCCACCACGGCACCGGGTCGACGCCACGGTGCCTGCGGCGGCGGAGCACGCGCGGCCGGTCCAGCACCGGCTCGGCGCTCGCGGTGGGCGTGCCGCTCAGGGCAGGGGTGGTGGTCATCGGCTCTCCTTGGTCCCGCTGGTCGCGACGACGCCGATCGCGGAGATGGTGCCGCCGACGCGGTTGGCCCAGGCGACGAGCACGAGAGTGGCGACCAGCCCAAGCATCCCCAGCGCACCCGCGCCGGCGAAGTCGAGGAGCTGCGTGGTGCGCTCGGCGAGCAGCTGCGCGACCAGGGACTGCTGCGGCGAGCCGAGCAGCGCGGGCGTGACGTAGAAGCCGAGGCTCAGCGTGAAGACGAAGATGAGCCCGGCCACGACACCGCCGCGGGACAGCGGCCAGTAGATCTTCCAGAACGCGGCCAGCGGGGACGAGCCCAGACCGCGCGCCGCGAGCAGCAGCCGGCGGTCGATCCCGCTCAGCGAGCTGTAGAGCGGCAGCACCATGAACGGCAGCAGCACCTGGCTCATCGCGATGGTGACCCCCAGAGTGGTGCCGACGAACGTGACGTGCCCACCAAGGGCGGAGACCACCGCCTGCACGGGGCCGCCCCGCTGCAGGATGAGCAGCCAGGCGAAGTTGCGCGCCATCACGGACGTCCAGAACGGCACGAGGACGACGACGAGCATCACCGCTCTCGCCCGCGGCCCGACGCGCGTCAGCAGGTAGGCGTAGGGGTAGCCGAGCGCGAAGGCGACCACGGTCACCTCGGCCGCGGTCCGGGCCGTCCGGACGAGCACCTTCACCGTCACGCCGTCCGTGAAGAGCCCGGTGTAGTTGTCGAGCGTCCACGTGGGGCTCGAGACGCTGCGCAGGAAGCTCTCCCCCAGCGGCACGAAGAGGATCGCTGTCACCAGCACGAGCGCCGGCGCCACCAGCAGCCAGCTGGCGCTCGGCGGCCGCCACCGTCGCGGTCGGGCGTTGGACATCCTCGTCCTCCTTGGGATTCGTTCGACGGACCGGCTCTGGCGGAGCCACCGTGGCTTGCGGTCTACGGCGTGACGAGGGCGCTGAGCTTCTCGGCCGCCTCGCGCAGCAGCTGCACACGCCGGCCGGATCGCTCGTCCGGCGAGAGGGTGGCCGTGGTCCCGATCAGGGCCACCGCCGCCTGGATGTCGCGGACGCCGAACACGGGGGCGGCCACCGACGCAAGCCCGATCCGGCCCAGGTCCGCCCAGGCGAGCCGATCCCGGCGCACCGTGGCGAGCTCGTCGCGCTCGCGGCGCATCTCCTGCGGGTCGAGAGCCGCGTGCATCCGGATGACGACCGCCGGGTCGGACTGGAACGCGAGCAGCACCCGCGACTGCGCGGCCTTGAGCTCGAGCACCGTGCCGACGCGCACCGTCAGCACCACCGCGCCGGTGGCCGCCTCCTCCACGAGGGTGACCACCGCCCCGGTGCGCCCCAGGAAGCTCAGCACCACGGTCAGCCCGGTGCTGTCGGAGAGCTGCCGCATCAGCGGGGGCGCGACCGTCAGGATCTGCTGGCGACCGGAGATGAAGGCGGCGAGCTGGTCCAGGAGCGGTCCGGGCCCGTAGCCGGAGTCGAGGAAGCCGGAGCCCTGCAGCGACTGCAGGTACCGGTGCGCGGTGGTGCGGTTCAGCCCCAGGCGCTCGGAGACGATCACGGGCGACAGCGACGGCGTCGTCCGGTCGAACAGGGACAGGATCATCGCCGCCCGCTCGACGGACTGGATCGCGCCCTTGTCCACGTCCACCAGCGGGACCACCTCGTCGGTGGTTGCCAGCTCACCGGTTGCGTCGGGCATCCCACCTCCTCGTGGCTCTGGTCCTGCTGCGACCGCCGCAACTCTGTTCGGCTTCCGACTGGCGACTTCGGGATACGAACAGTAGATGACGACTCCCGCCCTATCAACCCCTGCGGATTGATGGACAGGCATCGTCCTCGCTTCGTATAGTGAACGCGATTCGCACGATCCGAACATTGGAGGCACGCGGATGACCGCGACAACGGAGTCCACCAGCCCGTCACCCGCTCTGCTCAAGGTGCTCGACGGCGCCGTCGACCTGCACACGCACTCCGGGCCCAGCCCGTTCCCGCGCCGCCTCGACCACGTCGAGGCCTCGTACGACGGAGCCCGGATCGGGCTGCGGGCGATCCTGATCAAGTCGCACCACCACAACACGGTGATGGACCTGCTCGCGATGCGGAACCTGCTGAAGGACGCACCGACGCCCGCCTACGGCGGGGTGGCGCTCAACTCCGAGGTCGGCGGCATCAACCCGTCCGCCGTCGCGGTCGCGATCCGCATGGGCGGCCGCGCCGTGTGGGGGCCCACGGTCTCCGCGGCACGACACATCGAGGCGCACAGCCACGACGACGGCTTCCCGACGGCCGGGTCCGGGCTGGAGGAGGACGTCGTCTCGGTGTTCGACGAGTCCGGCGACGTCTCCGCCGCCACCGCGCGCGTCACGCAGCTGGTGGCCGACGCGGGGATCATGCTCACCGGCGGGCACCTCGACGCGGAGTCGCAGAAGGCGCTCTTCGCCACGGCCAAGGCGTCCGGCGTGCGGCGGCTGCTGCTGCACCACCCGGACTTCATCATCGGCGCCACCGACACCGACGTGGAGGAGCTGCTGGGCTACGGCGCCTTCGTCGAGCACGAGATGTCGATGTACCACCCGGCCGTGACCGCCCCCGGCTTCCCGATCAGCCAGCTCGTCGACTGGATCGAGAAGATCGGGCCGGACCGCACCGTCATCGACTCCGACCTCGGGCAGGTCGGCAACCCGCTGCCCGTGGACGGCTACCTCTACGTGATCGGCCAGCTGCTGGACCACGGGGTCAAGGAGGCCGACGTCCGGCAGATGATCTGCCGGAACACCGCCTTCCTGCTGGGGCTCGAGGAGAGCCGCTGATGCGCAGGGCCGAGAAGGTCGTCATCAGCACGGCGGTCACCGGCTCCGTCAACGTCCCCTCGCAGAGCGACCACCTGCCGCTGACGCCCGAGCAGGTGGTCCAGGCGGCCGTCGGAGCGGCACAGGCGGGCTCGGCGATCATCCACCTGCACGCCCGGCACGACGACGGGCGGCCGGCCTGGGAGCCGGAGGTCTGGGAGCGGATCGTGCCGCCGATCCTCGAGGCCACCGATGCGGTGCTCAACCTGTCCACCGGCGGCTCGTCGCAGATGAGCATGGACCAGCGCCTCGCGGCCGCCCGGCGGTTCGGCCCCGAGCTGGCCAGCCTGAACATGGGCTCGATGAACTTCGTCTACTCCGGCATCGCCGACAAGGTGACCAGCTGGAAGCACGAGTGGGAGAAGCCGTACGTGCTCGGCACGTACGCGAAGCCGTTCGTCAACTCGTTCGAGTCGATCGAGCGCACCCTGCGCGAGCTCGGCGAGGGCGGGACGCGCTTCGAGTACGAGTGCTACGACATCGGCCACCTGTACTCGCTGGCGTACTTCGTCGAGAAGGGCCTGGCGAAGCCGCCGCTGCTGATCCAGGGCGTGTTCGGCATCCTGGGCGGGATCGGCGCCCACCACGACCACCTCTCGCACCTCGTGGCGACGGCGGACCGGCTGTTCGGCGACGACTACCAGCTGTCCGCGTTCGCGGCCGGCCGCGACCAGATGGCGTTCGCCACGCACAGCGCCTGGCTCGGCGGCCACGTCCGCGTCGGCCTCGAGGACAGCCTCTGGATCGGCAAGGGACGCCTGGCGGAGAGCAACGCCCAGCAGGTCGCCAAGATCCGGGCCGTCGTCGAGGACCTCGGCCGACCGCTCGCCACCCCCGACGACGCCCGCCGCATGCTCGGCCTCAAGGGCCGCGCCGGCGTCACCCTCTGACCGACGCGACCGCCAGGAGGCCCCGCCCCATGAGCACCTACGCCAAGGACGACATCCGCTCGACGTTGGTCGCGGCGGCGCCCACCACCACCGTCGACCCGTCCACCCCGATCCGGCCGGCGCAGTGGATCGCCTTCCACGAGCTGCCACCCACCGCCGTCGGTGCCCACGGCGGACCGACCTGGACGGCCCGTGCCGCCAACCTCGTCGTCTCGTACACCGACGCGCGGGCGGGCGAGGTGCTGTCGCGCACCGGCCAGCCCGACGAGTACGCCGTGCTGATGAACTCCGACAGCGCACCGGTCCGCGTGACGGCCGGCACCACCCTGGAGGTGGCCGAGGAGGCGCTGGTCGTCGTCCCACCCGGCGACTCGACCGTCGAGGTGCTGGCGGACGGCCCGGTGGTCCGCGTCTTCTCCACCGTCGCCGACGACCTGCGCCAGGACGCCCTCAACGCGGCGGCCTACGCCGAGCCGGACCTGCGCTGCGCACCGCTGGAGCCGTGGCCGGACCCGGTCGGGGGCTTCCGTCTGCGGGTCTACCGGCTGGCCGAGACGCCGATCGTCCCGGGGCGCTTCGGGCGCATCTTCCGCACCACCACGCTGATGGTCAACTTCCTGGCGGAGGAGCCCGCCCCCCGCGACCCGCTCAAGCTCTCCCCCCACCACCACGACGACTTCGAGCAGATCTCCCTGGCGCTCAAGGGTCGGTTCGTGCATCACATCCGCTACCCGTGGGGCCCCGACTCCACGCAGTGGCGCCCGGACGAGAGCCGCGAGATCGGCTCCCCCTCCATCTGCGTCATCCCGCCGCCCACCGTGCACACGACCCAGGGTGTGGGACCGCACCAGCAGCTGGTCGACCTCTTCGCCCCGCCCCGCGTGGACTTCTCGGCCTCCGGCTGGGTGCTCAACGCCGACGACTACCCGGCCCGATGACGTCCACCGTCTCCCGGCGCAGCCTGTTCCGGGCCACCCTGGCGGACCCGGGCCGCCCCGCGCTGGGCACCTGGGTCAAGCTGCCGGCGATGGAGAGCGTCGAGCTGATGGCGCTGGCGGGCTTCGACTTCGTCGTGATCGACCTCGAGCACTCCGCGATGAGCATCGAGACGGCCTACCGCCAGATCGGCACCGCACTGATGTCCGGCGTCGCGCCGATCGTGCGCGTCCCGGCGCTGGACGCGGGAATCGTGCAGCGGCTCCTCGATGCCGGTGCGGAGGGGATCATGCTGCCGCACGTGGACACCGTCGAGCAGGCCCGCACCGCGGCGGCGGCCATGCGCTTCCCGCCGTTGGGCACCAGGGGCGTCGGTTCCACGGGGCGTGCGGGCGCCTGGGGCGCGCTCCCCCGGGCCGAGTACCTCCGGTACGGCCAGGAGGAGGTGGTGCTCATCGCCCAGATCGAGAGCGCGGCGGCGGCGCGCGCCGCCGGCGACATCGCCGCGGTCGACGGCGTCGACGCCCTGCTCGTGGGCGCGGCCGACCTGTCGACGAGCGAGGGTCGAACCGAGGACGACCCGCACGTGGTCGCCCTCATCGCCGGTGCCGTGGTCGCCGCGCGCGCCGCCGGCGTGCCGATCGGCAACGCCGGAGGCGCCGGGGCGGCGTCGGTGCGGGCCGCCGTCGAGGCGGGCTTCACCTTCACGTTGATGAGCAACGACGCCAGCCTGCTCGGCCAGGCGGCAGCTGCGGCCGTCGCCGCGGGACGGAGCGTGGCCCGTGCCTGAGGCCACCACCGGAGGGCTGCGGCTGCGGCTGCCCGTCGAGCTCCGCTGGGCCGACACCGACCAGTACGGCCACATCAACAACGTGGCGTTCGTCCGATACGCGGAGGAGGCACGCATCCGCGCGTTCGGCCTCCCGGACCAGCCGCAGTCCGCCGACCCCCGCCGGGAGCCGCCGGTGCTGGCGCACCTCGGCACGGACACGTTCACCATCACCGGCGGTCAGCGCATCGAGTACGTCCGCGAGCTGCCCTACCGTGGGCAGTCCGTGCTCACCGAGGTGTGGCTGTCCCGGATCGGGTCCCGCAGCCTCGACATGGACTGCCGCATCGTGGACCAGGACGACGTGGAGTACGCCATCGCCACCGTCAGCCTGGTCATCATGGACGTGGCCTCGCGCCGACCTCGGCCGCTCACCGAGGAGGAGTCGGATCGGCTGCGCCGCTACCTGGGTCCCGGGGTCACGTTCCGCTGACCCGGACGGTCCGACGTACGGCCCGCTCCCCCGCACTGTCCCGCACGCCCCTCCCCGGCCCTCGCCGGGACCGATCCCGTACCCGCCGTCCCTGGAGGAGAACGATGTCCCAGCCAACCGCACCCGCGGGCCTGCTGACCGGCAAGGCCGTCCTGGTGGTCGGCGCGAGCACCGGGATCGGCGCGCAGGCCGCCCGGGTGTTCGCCGACGAGGGCGCCTCCGTGGTGCTCGCCGCTCGCTCCACCGACATGCTCGAGTCCCTCGCGGCCGAGCTGCGCGGCGCCGGCCACGAGGCCCACGCGGTCGCCGGCGACGTGACGAGCGCGGCCGACACCGCCCGGTTCGTGGCCGCGACCGTCGAGGCGTTCGGGCGCCTCGACGGCGCGTTCAACAACGCCGGGATCAACCAGTACGGCCGCCTCGACGAGGTGACCGAAGAGGACTTCGACCGGATCATGGCGGTCAACGTCAAGGGCATGTGGCTGTGCCTGCGCGACCAGCTCCGCGTGATGCGTGACCAGGGCTACGGGTCCATCGTCAACACCTCGAGCGTCGGAGGCTTCCGAGGCAGCACCGGTCTCGGTGCCTACCAGGCGACCAAGCACGCCGTGATCGGCATGAGCCGCACCGCGGCGCACGACAACGGCCCCGCCGGGATCCGGGTCAACGTCGTCGCGCCCGGGGCCACCGAGACGCCCATGCTGGTCAAGTGGCGCGAGGACGACCCCGAGGCGGTCGCACGCCGCGTCGCACAGATCCCGCTGCGCAAGGCCGCGACGCCGACCGAGGTGGCCAACACCGCCGCCTGGCTGCTGAGCGACCGGGCGAGCCAGGTCACCGGTGTGGTGGTTCCGGTGGACGGGGGCTACTCCGCCTGACCGTCGAGCGCCTGGGCCAGCATCACCAGGATTCCGCTGGGGCCGCGCAGGTAGGTGAGCTTGTAGACGTCGCCGTACGTGGCGATGCCCCGCAGCGGGCGGTACCCGTGCGCGGCCGCCACGGCGACCGCCTGCTCCAGGTCGTCCACCGAGAACGCGACCCGATGCATCCCGATCTCGTTGGGCAGGGTCGGCTCGGTCTCGATCGCGTCCGGGTGGAGGTACTCGAACAGCTCGAGACAGCCATTGCCGTCGGGCGTCTGGAGCACGGCGACCTTGACGTGGTTCCCGTCGAGGCCGACCGCGGTGTCGGCCCATTCCCCGCTGACGGTGTCCCGTCCCTGGATGCTCAGCCCGAGGGCGGTGAAGAAGGCGATGGCCTCGTCGAGGTCGCGCACCGCGATCCCGACGTTCTCGAACCTGACGGTCATGAGCACCCGCTCCTCTGAGTCGTTCGGCCGCTGCTCGTCCTCGAACGGGCGTCGAACTCAGCGGCCGACGCCCGGACCTCTCCGGCCTGCGGGGACCGACGTGGACCCCGGCGACACGGTGCGTTCGACGCCGTGGAGGGCTCCTCGGTCACTCCGCCTCGCGCGCATCGGCGCTCGCAAGGAGCTCTCGCACGGACGTCGCGATCATCTCAGGCCGCTCAGCCTGCATGAGATGGGCCGAGTCCACCGCCTCGAACCGCCCGTCGGACAACGTCTGGACGTACAGCCGGTCGTGCTCCTGCGCGGACGCGACGAACGCGATCTCGTGCGGCTTCTGCCGCACGGGGCGAGACGCAGCCAGCACGGTCACCGGACACGCCGGCGGCGCCGGCGGCCGCCCGCGGAAGTCGCGGATCCCGTCGGCCACCGCCCTCAGCTCCTTGCGCGTCTGCGCCGTCCCGGCCGGGGTGAAGTCCTCGTCGAGGATCGTCTGGCAGGTGTCGGGCGAGTAACCGGTGCGCAGGTTGCCGAGGAACAGGCCACGCAGCGCCCGGACGTGGGTCAGAAGCTGCATCACGGCCATCATGCGGTCGGCCCCCGCCACTCTCGCGTCCCAGTCGTCGTACATCGGTGACGTCTCCGGCGTGGGGTCGACCAGGAGCAGGGCGCGCAGCCGCGGGGCGAGGCGCTCGGCCGCCCGGCGCGCGACGAGGCCTCCCATGCTGTGCGCGACGAGCACGAAGGGACGCGGGACGACCGCCTCGGTCATCGCGACCAGGTCGTCCGCCATCTGCTCGATGCTCAGCGCCCCGGCGACCGGTTCGGTTCGCGGGCGTCCCGCGCGGTCGTAGGTGACCAGGCGGGCCGCGTCCGCGAGCAACGGCAGGACAGGATCCCAGCAGGTCCGCCCGGCGCCCGCTCCGGACTCGAAGACCACCCAGTCGTCACCCAGCCCCGACTCCTCGACGTACACACTGCGGCCGTTCACCGCCACCCGCCGGCCTGGGACGTCACGCACTGCTGCCTCCCCGATCAGTTTCAGATTCGATACCGGTCGCAACTATGACACCATTGGGTGGTGAACGCCACGGAGGTCCTGCTGCATCCTGTGCGACTTCGGATCGTCGCTGCCCTGTCGGGCGCGTCGGAGCTGACCACCAAGCAGCTGTGCGAGCGCATCAGAGACGTCTCGCGCGTCACCGTGTACCGGCAGCTCGCCCTGCTGCTGGAGACCGGCTACATCGAGGTGGCCGGCGAGGACCGGGTCCGGGGCGCCGTCGAACGTCGGTACCGACTGCTCCCGGAGCGTCCGCGCATCGGCGCCGACCTGGCAGCGGAGATGACGATCGAGGACCACCGGCGCGGGTTCGCCGCCGCGATGGCCGTCCTGATCGCCGAGTTCAACGCCTACCTGGACCGCGAGGACGCCGATCCCGTCGCCGACCAGGTCGGCTACCGCCAGACGGTGCTCTGGCTCAGGCCCACCGAGCTCGCCGAGCTGCTGCGCCAGATGGTCGACGTGCTGCGTGGCTCGATGGGCAACGAGCCCGCGTCCGACAGACGGCCCTACGTGCTCAGCCCGGTCCTGTTCCCCCACGATCGGCAGACGCGGCCACGCGCCGACGCCTGATCCCGTCCCGGCCGGGGTCCGACGAGCCGCGGTGGCCCTCGCAGCACTGAGCTGCGGCGCCGCAGACGTCGGCCCGGGCCCGACCGCCGCACGCCGTCGTGCCCCCCACGCCCCGTGCCGGTCCCGTCCGGTGGTCAGCTCACCGCGGCCTTCGCCGGGTCGAGCTGGGTCTGCAGACCGTTGAGGTCGTCGATGAGGCCCTGGATCCGGACCCGCTCCTTGGCCGCCGCCGCTTCAGCGGCCGCGGTCGCGGTCGCCCGCTGGGACAGGGCAGCGTGGTCGCGCGCCAGCAGAGCTGCGGCGGCGGACAACGTCTGCTCCGCCGGTGCCAACGGCAGCTTCGTGCCGTCCCACCACGTCCACGACAGCTGGAGCCCGTTGCGAGTCGAGGCGGGCATCGCGGCGACCTCGGCGACCTTTGCGTCGTACGCGCGTTGGTAGAAGGCCACCGATGCGCTGTCCGCGGTCTGCTGAGCGCGGTCCTGCGCGTTCTTCGTCTCGCTCACCGCCAGCGCCTTGGAGGCTTCCTGGATGGTGGTGCTCATGCCGTCGAGCAGAGCCACGTCGGCTGTGTTCACAGCCACCAGCGCCGCCCGGTCCGCGATGAACCGCGCATAGACGGCCTCCAGCACAGGGTCGACCCCGCCGCCAGACGCCACGAGGGTGCCGACGTAGGCGAACATCTCCGTCGGACGGTTCTGCGGGTGCGAACCCACGGACCCGGCCAGCTCCTTCTGCAGCGTGCTGTCCGCCGGGAACGACGCCACGGCCGCCTCGAGCAGAGGAACCAGCCGGTCCCGCTCCCGCGTCGTGAGCGTCTCCCACGCCGCGTGCAACGTCTCGTGGGCGACGGTCAGCACCGCGAACCCGTGCAGCCGCGGATCGGCGGGCTCGTAGAGGACGATCTTGTTCAGACCCGTCAGGTAGCAGCCGACCGCCCCGTCAGCGAGCACGGCCATCGTGCGGGCGTTCACGCATTGGCCGGCAAAGCTCTTGGCGTCCAGCACGCGCGGGGCTGTGCCATAGAAGATCGCACGGCCCTGGGACGACAGGTGCGCCGCGTCAGCCAGCTGCACCGCCGTCGCCGAAGGCGCAGGAACCCGGCCTACCGCCCCCTGCGGGCGCGAGGCGACGGACGTCAGCACAGCCGCCAGGTGGTCGCCCGTCACCAGCCACCAGCCGCCCCCCATGACGGCAAGGACCACGAGCGCCGCGACCGCTGCCCTCAACCCACGGCGACCGGTCCGGCGGGACGGCACCACCGGGAGCGGTTCGGCCATCCGCCACCCGGTCGGCCGGGTGGCATTCCCTGCGGCCTCGTCGATCACCCACTGCGGGATGCGACCGCTGGGTGAGCGGGGCAAGTCGTCCGGGATCGGCACCACAGAGTCACCATCGGCTCGTGGCGACCAGCCGTTAAGCCCGCCGGCATGGTCGCACCCGATCGCACGTGCGGACGTCCCGACGGTGCTGCCCGGCAAAGAGACGTTATCGGTGCGGCAGCGTCGGCTTCCGCACCACGTGGTCGTCTCCCGCCTCAGCAAGAAGGCCGCTTCTCCCATCGGAGAAACGGCCTCTGACCTGCGGTGATGGTGGAGCTGAGGGGACTCGAACCCCTGACCCCCTGCATGCCATGCAGGTGCGCTACCAGCTGCGCCACAGCCCCTCGACCCGCAACCGCGAGCCGCGCCCCGGAGGGCGCCTGGAGAGTCTAGGACGATCCCCGGCCCGAACGCTAATCCGGGTTCCGGGTCTGCGACTCCGCCTCGGCGGGTGCGTCGGGGCCCGCGTCCCAGTCCCGGGAGGCGTCCGTCGGTCCGAGGTTGAAGCCGTGCAGCCGCCAGTCCGGTGCAACCGGCCCGTGCGAGGGGCTGAGGTCGGCCCAGTGCGCGTTCTGCAGGCCGATCACCCCGCGCCACGCCGGGTCCTGCCCCAGCAGCTCGCCCACCGCGAGCGCGATGGCCGCCCCGTGCGACACCACCACGAGCGTGTCGGCCTGTCCGAGCGCCGCTGCGTGGGCCCGGACCGCCGCACCGAGACGTGCGGCGACGTCGGCCCGCGACTCGGCACCGACACCGAGCGGGTCGCCACCGGCGCGCCAGACGGCGAACTCGTCCGGCCAGCGCTCGTCGATCTGCTCGCCGGTCAGCCCCTCCCACTCACCGAAGCTGCGCTCGCGCACCTGCGGGTCCACGGAGAGCGGCAGGCCGGTACCGCGGGCCAGGTACTCGGCCGTGGCCTGCGCCCGCGAGAGGTCCGACGAGACGATCCGCGTGGGCTCGTACCGGGCGAGGATCGTCGCCGCAGCGGTGCGGGCCTGCCAGCGGCCGACGGCGTCGAGGGGGATGTCGATCTGACCCTGCAACCGGCCGCTCGCGTTCGCCGCCGTGCGCCCGTGCCGCCACAGCAGCACGCGTCCGGCGGTCACTCCCCGAGGTCCTCGTGCTCCTGGCCTGCGTTCGACAGGCCCGCATGCTCCTGCTGCTCGACACCCCGCGAGTCAGCCGGAAGCTCGATCACCGGGCAGTCCTTCCACAGCCGCTCGAGGGCGTAGTAGACGCGGTCCTCGGCGTGCTGGACGTGCACGACGATGTCGCCGAAGTCGATCAGCACCCACCGGCCCTGCCCCTTGCCCTCTCGCCGCAGCGGCTTCGCACCGAGCTTGAACAGGGCCTCCTCGACGGCGTCGACGATCGCCCCGACCTGCCGCTCGTTGGTGCCGGAGGCGATGAGGAACACGTCGGTGAGCACCAGCTGCGCGCTCACGTCCAGGGCGATGATCTCCTGCGCCTTGCGGTCGGCGGCGGCGTGCGCCGCGGCGTAGGTCAGCTGCAGGGCACGGTCGGATGCGGGCACGGGGCTCCTCGGTGGCGCGTCAGAGCGCGGTGGTGGGGTCTGCGACGGCGGTGGCCAGCACAGAGACGACGGAGTGCGACGAGGGTCCCTCGGCGCCGGACGAGCCGGACGGGCGCCCGTGGTTCCACAGTGCGACGACGAGGAAGCCGAGCACGAAGGCCACGATGACCAGGACGATCAGGTGCAGCCACGTGTAGGGGTGGCGGCGCGCGACCGGCTCGTCGTCCTCGTCGTCCAGGTCCGCGGGCGGGGCTGTCCGCGGGGACGGGAAGGGTGCGCTGGGGACCTCGGACGACGCCGCGGCCGGACCGGCCGGCCGGGCTGCCGGGGTCGGGCTCCGAGTGGGAGCCGCACCGGGCTCCGCGACGGCCCACGAGCCGCGACGTGGCTCCGCCGGGGGCGTCGGGACCGGGGGCGTCGGGACCGGGGACGGCGCGGGCGCCTGGATGGCCGGTGCCGCCTCCGCACGAGCCGGCGTCCAGGCCGCGGACCGCTGGCCGGCGACCGGCTCCGCTGCAGCCGGGGTCGAGCCGTAGGACGGCCACGTCTGGCCCGTCGATGGCGAGGCATCCGTCGGCCTTCCCGACGCAGCCGTACGGCCCTCGGGAGCCCACGCCGGCGCGCTCTGCGCGCGTGGTCCGCGCGTGGCGGAGTCAGCGGCCGCACCCGGCGCCCACGTGGGCGCGCCGCCGCGACCAGGCTGGTTCGCGTCGCTCGGCCTGCCCTGAGGCGTGCTGCCGTTCGACGGAGCGGGCGCGAAGGCGGCGCGGGAGGGAGTCGCCGGTGGTGCCGAGGCCTCCCGCGGCACCGGGTTGCGGGCCGGCGGCGCCGCAGACGGACCTGGAGACGGATTGGCCGACGACGGGGAGATCGTCGCCGGTCCCCAGCCGGTGGCCGCGGCGGGGCGTCCGGCGAGGCCGGACGTCGGTGCGGCACCCGCCGCTGGCGCCCCACCCTGCGGGGCGCCAGCCGACGCGCCCGACGGCGCCATCGACGAGCGAGGACCTGCCGTCGGGTCGAGCGTGTCGCGTGTCGCGCGGCGAGAGCGGTAGGCCGCGTCGGAGATGACCGGCGGACGAACGCCGCCCTGCGTCGGACCGGCGGGCGGTGCGACGGACCCCTGCGCGGGTACGGGCGGTGGCACACGGCCGGGCGTCGCGGCACTCCGGGGCGCCGGGCCCAACGTCGAACGGCCGGGGACGGCGGCCGGCGCAGCGGGGGCGGGCCGTGAGCCCGACGTCGGACCGGACGTCGGCCGTGGCGCCGCCCACACGGGCGTCCCCCCGGAGGTCGGCTGACCAGGCGTCGGCTGCTCGCGCAGCGCACGGCGCGACGCCGTCGGAGGACGCGCCTCGGTCCGGGCCGGCTGCTCCGTCCCGGACGGCCCCTGCGGACGGGTCGGCTCCGGCCAGGACGACGCCGACGGCGCCCACTGGGGTGCACGTGCAGCTCCCGTGGCGGTCTCCTCCGCGGGGACGGCGGCCTCGGCGGCAGCACGCTCCCTCTCGCGGCGCCGCCGGCGCTCTCCGGGTTCACTCATCAGGACCTCGATACAACCTGTGCTTGCCGATGTACTGGACCACGCCGTCCGGCACGAGGTACCAGACCGGCATTCCGGTCCTCGCCCGTGCCCGGATGTCCGACGAGGAGATGGCCAGCGCGGGGATCTCGAGCACGCTGACGCGATCCCCCGGCAGCCCGTCCACCGACAGCGTGTGCCCCGGCCTGGTGACCGCGACGAAGTGCGCCATGGTGAACAGCTCGTCGGCATCCTTCCACGTGAGGATCTGCGCGACGGCGTCCGCTCCCGTGATGAAGTACAGATCGGCACCCGGACGCTGCGACTTCAGGTCCCGGAGCGTGTCGACCGTGTACGTGAGGCCGGGCCGGTCGACGTCTACCCGGCTGACCCAGAACCGCGGGTTCGAGGCCGTCGCGATCACCGTCATCAGGTAGCGGTGCTCCGCCTCCGACACCGGCTGGTTCTGCTTGAACGACGGCTTGCCGGTGGGGACGAAGATCACCTCGTCCAGGTCGAACCGCGCGGCCGCCTCGCTCGCCGCCACCAGGTGACCGTGGTGCACGGGGTCGAACGTCCCGCCCATGACGCCCACGCGTGGTCGAGTCATGGGCGGCGCGACGACGCTGGAGGTCAGTGCTTCGAGCCCGCGTGACGGAACGCGGACGTGATCAGCAGCAGGGCGGCGAGCCCCACGAACGCGCCGATGCCGAACACGGGTGCGGGGAACGGCAACGTGGCGCCTGCGGCCTCCTGGGCGGCGATCAGCGCAGCCTGCACGGGAACCTCCAGCGGTCGGGACGAGACGGCCAGTCTCTCACGGGTGCGGGACGGGTCACGGGCGGACGTGCCCGTCGCCGTGCACCACCCACTTGGTGGTGGTGAGCTCCGCGAGGCCCATGGGCCCCCTGGCGTGCAGCTTCTGGGTGGAGATGCCGATCTCGGCACCCAGCCCCAGCTGACCGCCGTCCGTGAACCGCGACGACGCGTTGACCATCACGGCCGCCGAGTCGACCTCCGCGACGAACCGCTCGGACGCCGCCAGGTCGCGGGTGCAGATCACCTCGGTGTGGCCGGTGCTCCACGTGCGGATGTGCTCGAGCGCCTCGTCGAGCGAGTCGACCACGCGCACGGCGATGTCCAGCGAGAGGTACTCGGTGGCCCAGTCGACGTCGGTCGCGGGGACCGCGGTGACACCGTCGGGCACCAGCGCGAGGGTCCGTTCGTCACCGTGCACCGTCACGCCGGCGTGCCCGAGCGCGGCCAGTGCGGACCGCAGGAAGGCCGCGGCGGCGTCGGTGTGCACCAGCAGGGTCTCGAGCGCGTTGCAGACGCCGACGCGCTGCGTCTTGCCGTTCAGCAGGATGGCCGTCGCCGCCTGCGGGTCCGCCGTCGCGTCGACGTACAGGTGGCAGTTGCCCACGCCGGTCTCGATCACCGGGACGCTGGCCTCGCGCACCACGGTGGCGATCAGGTCCGCGCCACCTCGGGGTACCAGGACGTCGACCAGGCCGCGCGCATGCATCAGCGCCACCGCGCCCTCGCGTCCGTACCGGTCGATCGACTGGACCAGGTCGGCCGGCAGTCCCTGCGCCTCCAGCGCCTCGCCGAGCACCCGGACGATCACCTGGTTGCTGTGCGCCGCGGCGCCACCGCCGCGGAGGACGACGGCGTTCCCGCTCTTCAGCGCCAGACCGGCGGCGTCCACGGTGACGTTCGGTCGCGCCTCGTAGATCATGCCGACCACACCCATCGGCACGCGCACCTGCCGCAGCCGCAGCCCGTTGGGCAGCGTGGAGCCGCGGACCACCTCACCGACCGGGTCGGGCAGGCCGGCGAGCTCGCGCAGCGCGTCCGCGATGCCCGACAGGCGCGGCGCCGTCAGCGTGAGCCGGTCCAGCAGACCGGCGCTGAGGCCGGCGGCGCGACCGGCGGCCAGGTCCAGCTCGTTGGCCGCGAGGATCTCGTCCGTCGCGGCCAGCACGGCGTCCGCCATCGCGTGCAGGGCCGCGTCCTTGGTGGACCTGGTCGCCGTGGCCAACGCCCGGGAGGCCGTCTTGGCACGCCGCGCGATCTCACGGACCTGGGCGTCCACGTCGCCGGTGCGCCCGGCCGGCGCCACGGCAGCGGCGTCGAGGGAGAGGGTCATCGGTCCAGGGTAGCCCGGGCCCGCCGGCGCATCAGGATCAGGTCGTCCCGATGGACGAGCTCGCGGTCGTACCCGGGTCCGAGCTCGGCGCGCAGGTCCTTCGTGCTGCGTCCCAGCAGGTCAGGGACCTCTTCTGCGGAATACGCGACGAGCCCCCGCCCGACGAGCGTGCCGTCCGGTGCGACGAGCTCGACCGGGTCGCCGGCCTCGAACTCGCCGTCGAAACCGGTGACCCCGGCCGGGAGCAGCGACTTGTGCCGCTCCACCAACGCCCGCACGGCACCGTCGTCCAGCACGAGCCGGCCCCGGGTCCGCGCGGCGTGCGCCAGCCACAGCAGCCGCACTGACGAGCGCCGCCCGGTGGCGGCGAACCACGTGCCGACGTCCTCGCCGGCGAGTGCCGCGGCCGCCTGGGCGGCGGAGGTCAGCAGCACGGGGACGCCCGACTGGGTCGCGATCGTCACCGACTCGAGCTTGGTCACCATGCCACCCGTGCCCACCGCGCTCCCCCGGCTGGTCACGTCGACGCCCTCGATGTCGGACGGACCGGCGACCAGGGGGATGCGGACGCTGCCCTCCCGGTCGGGCGGGCCCGTGTAGAGCCCGTCCACGTCGGTGAGCAGCACCAGTGCGTCGGCGTGCACCAGGTGCGACACCAGGGCCGCCAGGCGGTCGTTGTCGCCGAACCGGATCTCGTCGGTCGCGACGGCGTCGTTCTCGTTGATCACCGGCACCACGCCGAGGTCCAGCAGCCGGGCCAGGGCGCGGTACGCGTTGCGGTAGTGGCCGCGGCGCACCGTGTCGTCGGCCGTCAGCAGCACCTGGGCGACGCGGTGCTGGTGGGCCGCGAACGCCCGCGTGTAGTGGGCGATCAACAGGCCCTGGCCGACGGAGGCGGCCGCCTGCTGGGTGGCGAGGTCGCGCGGGCGCGCGACGAGCCCCAACGGCCCCATGCCGGCGGCGATGGCGCCCGACGACACCAGCACCACCTGTCCCCCGGCACCGAGCCGGGCGGCCAGCACGTCGACGAGGGCACGCAGCCGTTCCGGCTCGAGATGGCCGGTGCCGTCCGTCAGGGACGACGACCCGACCTTCACCACGATCCGGTGGGCGGCGGGCAGCTGGGCCCTGGTCTGCAGCGAGGCGGCGCTCACGGCGGGCATTCTCCCGCGCACCGGCGTGCCGCCGCGCCGACGGTCACCGGTCGGGATCGGTCCAGACGCCGGCCTCGCGCTCGGACCACAGCTCGTCGCGCGCGGCGGTCTTGGCGTCCATCCGCTCCTTGAACTCCGCACGCTTCTGGCCACGGGTCGGCCGCGAGTGGTCGTCCAGCCGCATGTCGGTGCCGCGGGGGCCACCGAGCAGCTCCGTGCCGGTCAGCAGCGTCGGCTCCCAGTCGAACACGACGGCGTTCGTCTCCGGTCCGATCCGCACCTCGTCACCCGCCACCGCACCGGCCTCGTACAGCGCCTCCTCGACGCCGAGCCGGGCGAGCCGGTCCGCCAGGTAGCCGACGGCCTCGTCGTTGCTGAAGTCCGTCTGCCGCACCCAGCGCTCGGGCTTGCCGCCGCGCACGGCGAACCAGACCTGACCGGCCGCCTCGCGGCGGGTCACCGTGAACCCGGTCTCGTCGACGGCACGCGGACGCAGCACCACCCGGGTCGGCTCCGGCTCGGGGGCCGCGGCACGAGCCGCCTCGACGCGCTCCGCCAGGGCGAACTCCAGGGCGCGCAGACCCTCGTGGCTCGCGGTCGACACCTCGAACACCGGCAGGCCGCGGTCGACCAGGATGGGCCGCACCAGCTCGGCGAGGTCACGCGCCTCCGGCACGTCGATCTTGTTCAGCACGACGACCCGGGGCCGCTTCATCAGCGGCACGCGGCCACCCTCGATGCCCAGGTCGCCGGCGTAGGCGCCGAGCTCGGCCTCGATCACGTCGAGGTCGCTGACCGGGTCCCGCCCGGGCTCCAGCGTGGCGCAGTCGAGCACGTGCACCACCACGGCGCACCGCTCGATGTGCCGCAGGAACTCCAGGCCGAGGCCCTTGCCCGCCGAAGCGCCGGGGATCAGTCCCGGCACGTCCGCGACGGTGTACCGGGAGGCACCGGCCTGCACGACCCCCAGGTTGGGCACCAGCGTGGTGAAGGGGTAGTCGGCGATCTTGGGGCGCGCTGCGGACATGGCCGCGACCAGGGAGGACTTGCCCGCGCTCGGGAAGCCGACCAGCGCGACGTCCGCGATCGACTTGAGCTCGAGCACGACGTCGGCGGCCTCGCCCGGCTCGCCCAGCAGCGCGAACCCCGGCGCCTTCCGCCGCGCCGAGGCCAGCTTCTCGTTGCCCAGACCACCGCGACCCCCGGCGGCGACCACGTAGCGCGAGCCCACGCCGACCAGGTCCGCGAGGACCTGCCCGTCGGTCGACTTCACCACGGTGCCGTCCGGCACGCCGATCACCAGATCCGGCGCGGTGCTGCCGTCGCGGTAGTCCCCCATGCCCTGCGACCCGGGCTGCGCGCGTCGGTGCGGCTGGCGGTGCAGGTCGAGCAGCGTGGTCACCTGGGGGTCGACGACGAGGACGACGGAGCCTCCGCTGCCGCCGTCACCTCCGTCGGGTCCTGCCAACGGCTTGAACTTCTCCCGGCGGATGGAGGCGCAGCCGTTCCCACCGTCTCCCCCCGTCGCGTGCAGCACGACGCGGTCCACGAACGTGGTCATCGCTCACTCCTCCCTGATCCGTCGGTGCACCGGAACCCCGGTGCGGGGTCGAGCTCGATGGTCACACGACGAAGGGGCGCACCGAAGCGGTGCGCCCCTTCGTCGACGACGGTTGTGCTGGACGTCAGACCTCGGCCGTGACGACGTCGATCACCTTGCGGCCGCGCCGCGTGCCGAACGCCACAGCGCCCTCGGCCAGCGCGAACAGGGTGTCGTCCCCGCCGCGGCCGACGTTGACGCCGGGGTGGAAGTGGGTGCCGTGCTGGCGGACGATGATCTCGCCGGCCTTGACGACCTGACCACCGAAACGCTTGACGCCGAGGCGCTGGGCGTTGGAGTCGCGACCGTTGCGCGAGGAGCTCGCGCCCTTCTTGTGTGCCATGACGAACCTGCTCTCGTACGACGAATGGTGACCGAGCGCGAGGCTCAGCCGATGGCGGTGACCTTCAGGCGGGTGAGGTCCTGACGGTGGCCCTGACGGCGGCGGTAGCCGGTCTTGTTCTTGTACCGCAGGATGTCGATCTTCGGCCCGCGCTCGTCGCGCACGACCTCGGCGGTGACCGTGACACCGGCCAGCGTCTTGGCGTCGGCGGTCACCTTCTCACCGTCGACCAGCAGCAGCGCCGGCAGCTCGACGGTCGCACCCGCCTTGGCGGCGAGACGGTCCACGACGACGATGTCGCCGACGGCGACCTTCTCCTGGCGGCCGCCAGCCTTCACGATCGCGTACACCACGTTGCTGCTCATCTCTGCTCGTCGTCCTGCGTCCTGTACCTGCATGCCCCCGGCGCCCGCGCACACCCGTGGCCGCAGGCCTGGGGGTTCGCGTCGGCGTCCGCCGCTTGGATCCGGGCGTCGCGGACACCCGCAACACGGAACGAGCGAAGGCACGCACGGTCGGCACGCTGAGCGCGCCGACACACCAGGGTACGGACCGCAGGAGCGGTGGTCAAACCTGCTCGGGGCCGGTGTCAGCGCCCGTCTCGGCGTCCTTCTCGGCGCCCGTGTCAGCGTCCGTCTCGCCGTCGGCCGCGAACACCTCCGGTGCCACCGGGGTCAGCGCGAGCGCCTCGGCGTCGCCCTGCTCGGCGCCGGCCGTCGGCTCGGCCACGGCCGACGTCCCCGACGGCGGCTGCGCATCGGGAGTGACCCCGTGCGCCGCCAGCTCGGCGAGCACGTCGAGCACGGGTGCCGGGGCGACCGCGGCCGGCTCGGCGTCCTCCGCCTCGACCACGAGCACCTCGACGGGCGCCGACGACACCTCGTCGCGGGCGGGCAGGTCCGGCACGGCCGGGACGTCCTCCGGTCCCGTGTGCCCCTCCTGGGGCGCGTGCTCGTGGGCGTGCGCCGCGGCCGCCGCGATCGTCGCCAGCGTCGCCTTGACCGCCTCGCGCGCCTCGGGCAGGACGGGCACCACCGGCACCGCCGGCGTGGCCACGGGCTCCCCCGCACCGCGCTTGCGACGCGAACGCTTCGCGGTCCCCTCGCTCGGCGTCGCCTGCTGCTGACCGGCGTCCGGACGCACGTTCCGCTCGATCGGGTCGGTGTGCACGATGAACCCGCGCCCGTGGCAGTGCTCGCAGGTCTCGCTGAACGCCTCGACGAGGCCCTGGCCCACGCGCTTGCGGGTCATCTGGACCAGACCGAGCGACGTGACCTCGGCCACCTGGTGCTTGGTGCGGTCGCGCCCCAGGCACTCGACCAGCCGACGCAGCACCAGGTCCCGGTTGGACTCGAGCACCATGTCGATGAAGTCGACGACGATGATGCCGCCGATGTCGCGCAGCCTCAGCTGGCGCACGATCTCCTCGGCCGCCTCGAGGTTGTTGCGGGTCACCGTCTCCTCGAGGGTGCCGCCGGCTCCGGTGAACTTGCCGGTGTTGACGTCGATGACGGTCATCGCCTCGGTGCGGTCGATCACCAGGGAGCCGCCGGACGGCAACCACACCTTGCGGTCCATGCCCTTGGCCAGCTGCTCGTCGACCCGGTGCGCGGCGAACACGTCGCCCGTGCCGGTCCACCGGCTGACCTTCGCGGCCAGGTCGGGCGCGAGCTCACCGATGTAGCCGGAGATCGTCGACCACGCGTCGTCGCCCTGGACCACCAGGGACGAGAAGTCGTCGTTGAAGATGTCGCGCACCACGCGGATCGCCATGTCGGGCTCGCCCTGCAGCAGCGCAGGGGCGGACGCGCTGGCGGACTTCTTCTCGATCGCCTCCCACTGGCCCCGGAGCCGGGCGATGTCCGCGCGGAGCTCCTCCTCGCTGGCACCCTCGGCGGCCGTCCGGACGATCACGCCGGCGGAGTCCGGGACGATGTCCCGCAGGATCTTCTTCAGCCGCGCCCGCTCGTTGTCCGGCAGCTTGCGGCTGATGCCGGTCATCCCACCGCCCGGCACGTACACGAGGTACCGCCCCGCCAGCGTGACCTGGCTGGTCAGGCGCGCGCCCTTGTGCCCGATCGGGTCCTTGGTCACCTGCACCAGCACCGCGTCGCCGGACTTCAGCGCCTGCTCGATGCGCCGGGGCTGACCCTCGAGCCCGGCCGCGTCCCAGTTCACCTCGCCGGCGTAGAGCACCGCGTTGCGACCCTTGCCGACGTCGACGAACGCCGCCTCCATGCTGGGCAGCACGTTCTGCACCCGGCCGAGGTAGACGTTGCCGACCATCGACGCCTGCGCCTGGTTGGACACGTAGTGCTCGACGAGCACCCCGTCCTCGAGCACCGCGATCTGCGTCCGGCCGTTCGCCTCGCGCACCACCATCGCGCGGTCGACCGACTCGCGGCGGGCGAGGAACTCGGCCTCGCTGATGATCTGGCGGCGACGTCCGGCGTCGCGGCCCTCACGCCTGCGCTGACGCTTCGCCTCCAGGCGCGTGGAGCCGCGGAGCGCCGTCACCTCGTCGCTGCGGGTGCGCGAACGAGGCTCGCTCTCGGCGGAGTCCGTGCGCGCCCCCCGACGACGACGGCGACGGCGACGGCTCGACGCGCCCTGCTCGTCCTCGGCGCCGTCCTCCTCGCCGACCTCGGTGGCCAGCTCCTCCTCGTGCTCGGACGGCTCGTCGGTCGCGCCGACGAGCGGCTCACCGGCCTCCGAGCGCGAACGCCGGCCACGGCCGCCACGGCGTCGACGACGACGGGGCGCGCCCTGCTCGTCCTCCGAGACCTCGGTGTCGACCTCGGCGTCCAGGTCGTCCTCCGAGACGTCGAGGGCCTCGTCGCCGGCGCCCTCCAGCTCGGCGCCACCCACGACCTCGTCGACGACGGCCACCTCGGGCGTCTGCTCGCCTCGCCCACGACCACGGCGGCGACGGGAGCGGCCGCCCTGCTGGCTCTCCTCGGCCACGGGCGCCTCGGCAGGCGTCTCGATCTCGGCGACGGCCGCATCGGCGCGCTCGGCGCGGCGCGCGGCCTCCGAGATCTCCTCGGGCGAGCCGGCACCGACCTGGGCCCGGCGACGGCGCTGCCGCGTCGCGGCGAGATCGGGCGCCTGGAACAGGAGCGCGGTCGTCGCCAGCCGGGGCGGCTGAGGGGCTTCGTAGGACGCGGTGGTCTGCGCCGCCGGTGTGGTCGCCTCGGGCTCGCCCGAGGTCGATGCCGCCTTCGGCTCCTCCTCGACCTCCTCCGCCACGGCCTCGGGCTCGGCGGTCTGGGTCGGCTCGACCTCCACCGTCTCGTCCCGCGCTGCCGAACGCGCGCGGCCGCCCGCCGGACGACGGCTCGAACGGCGACGACCGGCGGGAGCCTCCTCAGCCGCGGGCGCCACCGGCGCCTCGACGGCGGGTGCGGACGGCTCGGCAGCCGCGTCCGGGGCGTCGCCGGCCGCCGCGGTCCGGCGGACCGCTCGGCGGCGACGCGGTGCCGCGGACGGCTCCGCAGGGAGGTCGGATGCGGGAGAACCCGCCGTCCCGGTCTCGATCGACGCCGCCTCGGCGGTCGGGGCAGCGCCGGCCGGCGTGGCCGTGGCCGCGACGGGGATCTCCTGCTCGGGTCCCGCAGCTGTCGAGGTCGTCACCGGCGTCGGCGCCGCGACGGAGCGAGTGGCCCGGCGCCGACGCGGACGGACCGTCTCACCCCCGCCAGCCTGGCCGTCGACGGGTTCGGGGGTGGTCTGCTCGGTCACGCGATGTGCTCCTGGGTACCCACCAGCCCCGTGCCCACACGTCACGGTGCTGGTCGGGCGGTCGGTCGTCCTTCGGCACGGTGGCCGGGACGGAAGTCGGCGGTCGGGTCGCGGCCTCGCACGTCGGCGCCATCGCCTGCTGGCCCGGCTGGGCGGCCCCGGTCTGGGGCGTCCTGCCTGGCCGAGCGGCGGCTGGCACGCGGGACGCGCCGGACTGCGAGCTCGGTGGACGGGAGGGCGGTGTGGGCGCCCGATGTCCGCCGCAAGTATCGCACAGCACCCCTCCGGAGGCGGGAGCGACGAGCCTGGTCCGCGTCACCCGGGCGCGCCGCGCCGGCTGCGGGCCGGCCTCCGGCGGTCGGTCGTCGCCTGCCGAGAAGCGCGTCGCGACACGCCGACGCCACGCCGACAGGAAGACGACACCGCGTCGGCATACGTGACCTAGGTCCTAGGACCTCGGCCCTACGAGCCCTAGCGTTCCGAACGGGCCCAGACCCGCCTCGCCCTCAGGTGCGACGGGCGCAGGGCCTGCCCCGCCGCCCGATCCTGGACCCCCGGAGACCTGCGTGGACGCGCTGACCCTGGCCCGCTGGCAGTTCGGTATCACCACCGTCTACCACTTCATCTTCGTGCCGCTGACGATCGGGCTCTCGACCCTCGTCGCGATCATGCAGACGCTGTGGGTCCGCTCCGGGAAGACCGAGTGGCTACGCCTGACCAAGTACTTCGGCAAGCTGCTGCTGATCAACTTCGCGATCGGCGTGGCCACCGGCATCGTCCAGGAGTTCCAGTTCGGCATGAACTGGAGCGAGTACTCCCGGTTCGTCGGCGACATCTTCGGTGCGCCGCTGGCGATGGAAGCCCTGGCGGCCTTCTTCATCGAGTCGACGTTCCTCGGCCTGTGGATCTTCGGCTGGGACAAGCTGCCGAAGCGGGTGCACCTCGCGACGATCTGGCTCGTGGCCGGGTCCACCACGCTTTCGGCCTTCTTCATCCTCTCGGCGAACTCCTGGATGCAGCACCCGGTCGGGGCGACCTTCAACCCCGCGACGGGCCGTGCGGAGATGCACGACCTCGGCGCCGTGGTGACCAACCCGACGGTGCTGGCGGCCTTCCCGCACACGATCGCGGCGGCGTTCCTGACCGCCGGCACCTTCGTCGCGGCGGTCTGCACGTTGTGGATGGTCCGGCTGGTACGCCGGGGCGACGCCGACCGGGCACGCGCGGTCTACCGTCCGGGGCTGCGCCTCGGCCTGGTGGCCATCGTCATCTCGGGCATCGTCGTGGCCGGCTCCGGGCACTGGCAGGCGCAGCTGATGTTCCGCCAGCAGCCGATGAAGATGGCCGCGGCGGAGGGCCTGGTCAACACGGAGACCCGCGTCCCGCTGTCCCTGCTGACGGTCGGCAGCCTGAACAACGACCCGGCCAGCGTGCAGCACCTGGTGCAGATCCCCTGCCTGACGTCGATCCTCGCCGACAACACCTGCAACTCCACGCTGAAGGGCGTCGCGGACCTGCAGAAGCAGTACGAGCAGAAGTACGGCACCGGCGTGGACTACATCCCCAACCTCGCGGTGACCTACTGGTCCTTCCGGCTGATGATGGCGTTCGCCGCCTTCGCGGCGCTGCTGGCCCTGATGACGCTGTGGCTGACCCGCAAGGGCCGGGTCAGTGACAACGTCTGGTTGCGTCCCGTCGCCATGGCGGCGCTGCCCACGATCTTCCTGGCGTCGAGCGCCGGCTGGATCTTCACGGAGATGGGCCGCCAGCCCTGGGTCGTCGCGCCGAACCCCAACCCCGAGGGTGCGGACATGGTGTGGCAGCTGACGATGCGCGGCGTCTCGACGCAGGTGAGCGCCGGCTCCGTGGTGACCTCCCTGGTGCTGTTCACCCTGCTGTACGGGGTGCTCGCCGTCGCGTGGTACCGGCTGATGCGCCGGTACGTCGCGGGCGGCGTCGACGACGCCGGCCTCGGCGCCGAGACCCCCGCGGACGGTGGCGAGGGAACGGCCACCGACGTCGACCGCCCGTTGTCCTTCGCGTACTGAGACCGCCGGAGCCTTCAGACCATGAGCCACGAGACCCTGCAGATCCTTTGGTTCGTCCTCATCGCCGTCCTCTGGACCGGGTACCTGGTCCTCGAGGGGTTCGACTTCGGCGTCGGGATGCTCCTGCCCTTCCTGCCGCGCGACGAGCGTGAACGCCGCGTGATGATCAACACCGTCGGCCCCGTCTGGGACGGCAACGAGGTGTGGCTGCTCACCGCGGGCGGCGCGACGTTCGCCGCCTTCCCGGAGTGGTACGCCACCCTGTTCTCGGGCGCGTACCTGCCCCTGCTGCTGATCCTGCTCGCCCTGATCGCGCGCGTCGTGTCCTTCGAGTGGCGCGGCAAGATCAGCACCCCGAGGTGGCAGCGCAGCTTCTACTGGGGCCTGGTGCTCGGCTCGTGGGTCCCCGCGGTGCTGTGGGGCGTCGCGTTCGGCAACCTGGTCGCCGGTCTGAAGATCTCGCCCATGACCAGCACGGTGAGCAACCCGGGCGCCGCCCAGGACATCACCCGGACCACGCTGCAGTACACCGGCGGGTTCTTCGACCTGCTGACCGCCGGGCACGGGTTCGCCCTGCTCACCGGTGTGCTGACGGCCACCGTATTCCTGGCCCACGGCGCGCTCTTCCTGTCGCTGAAGACCGCGGGAGACCTCCAGTCGCGGGCCGCCGTGCTGGCGAAGCGGCTGTCCCTCGGCGCGCTCGGCGTCGGGGCGGTGTGGGCGGTCTGGCTGCAGCTCGCCTTCTCGCGCAACGCCTGGACGTGGGCGGCGCTCGTGCTCGCAGCCCTCGCCCTCGCCGCCGCGGCCTGGTTCGCGTGGGTCGGCGCCCACGGGCGGGCGTTCGCCGCCTCGGCGGTGGCGATCGTGGCGGCCGTGGTGCTGATCTTCGGCGCGATGTTCCCCGACGTGATGCCGTCCAGCATCGACCCGGCGTACTCGCTGACCATCCACAACGCCTCGTCCAGCGCCTACACGCTCACCATGATGTCGTGGGTCGCTCTGATCCTGACGCCGCTGGTGCTGGCGTACCAGGCGTGGACGTACTGGGTGTTCCGCAAGCGCATCGGCGTGCACCACATCCCCGAGCAGGTGGACGTGACCTTCGAGAACGCCCCGTCGCTGCGGTGACGGCCGCGTGAGGCCGCTCGACCCGCGGCTGCTGCGCTACGCCCGCTCCGCGCGAGGCTACGTCGCCCTGACCGTCGGCCTCGGCCTCGTGATGGGCGCCCTGGTGGTCGCGCAGGCGCTGCTGCTGGCGCACGCGCTCGGTGGTGCGGTGGAGCACGGCGCCACGCTCGCATCGCTCTCCGGCACCGTCGTGGGCCTGGTCGGCGTCGTGGTCGGTCGCGGCCTCGTCACCGCGGTGCAGGAGCGGTTCGCGCACCGTGCGGCCACGCGCGCCGTGGCCGAGCTGCGCAGCGGCGTCGTGGGGCGGGCCGCAGACCTCGGACCGCGGTGGCTCGCATCGGGTCAGGGCCCTGCGGTGGTGACCCTCGCGACGCGTGGTCTGGACGGGCTCGAGCCCTACTTCGTCCGGTACCTGCCCCAGCTGGTGCTCGCGGCGACGCTGACGCCGGGCACGCTGCTGGTGGTGCTCGGCCTGGACTGGGTGTCGGCGGCGATCCTGGTCGGCACGCTGCCGCTGATCCCGCTGTTCATGGTGCTGATCGGTCAGCTGACGCAGGGCCGCTCCGCCAGGGGCCTGGAGGCGATGCAGCGCCTCGGCGCCCAGGTGCTCGACCTGCTCGCGGGCCTGCCGACGCTGCGCGCGTTCGGGCGGCAGCGCGGCCCGGCCGCACGCGTGCGGGCACTGGGCGACGCGCACCGGCGGTCGACCATGGCGACGCTGCAGATCGCCTTCCTGTCCGGGATGGTGCTCGAGCTGCTGACCACCCTGTCCGTCGCGCTCGTCGCGGTGGCGATCGGGCTGCGCCTGGTCAGCGGCCGGCTGGACCTGGTGACGGGCCTGGCGGTGCTGATGCTCGCGCCTGAGGTGTTCTGGCCGCTGCGGCAGGTCGGGGCACAGTTCCACGCAGCCGCGGACGGCGTGGCCGCGGCCGAGGCGGCGTTCGGTGTCCTCGACACCCCGGTGCCCGCCCGGGACACCCAGGCCTGCCCGGACCTGTCCCGCTCGGCGCTGCGGCTCTCGGGTGTGGGAGTGCGGTCCGCCGGGGGTCTGACACCGGCCGGCCTCGATCTCGAGCTGGTCCCCGGCACCGTGGCGGCCCTCGTCGGGCCCTCCGGCGTGGGCAAGACGAGCACCGTCGAGGTGCTGCTCGGCCTGCTGGCGCCCGACCACGGCACCGCGCGCGTGCAGACCTCCGACGGCGGCTGGCTGGACCTGTCCGACGTCGACGGGCGCAGCTACTGGGACCAGGTGAGCTGGCTGCCGCAACGGCCGGTCCTCGAACCCGGCACCGTGCGGCAGCTGGTCGGCGGTCGCGACGACGACGCCCGGGCGCACGCCGCGGCACTGACCGGCCTCGACGCCGTCGTGGCGGGCCTCCCCCACGGCTGGGACCAACCGCTCGGGACGGGCGGTGCCGGCCTGTCGGTCGGCCAGCGGCAGCGCGTCGCGCTGACCGCCGCGCTGCTCGCGGACGCGCCGCTGGTGGTGCTCGACGAGCCGACGGCGCACCTCGACGCGGCCGGCGAGCAGGTGGTCCTGGCGACCGTCGCCGCACTGCGCGCGGCCGGCCGCACGGTGCTGCTCGTCGCCCACAGGCCCTCGCTGGTGGCCGGGGCCGACCACGTCGTCACGGTGCACGCCGAGCGCGCCGCCGAGGTGGTGGCGTGAGCACGGACCAGGGGCTCCCTGCGATCCCGGTACCCGTTGACGGCGTCGGGGCCGACCGCCCGCCCCGCGGCACCCTCCGTCGCGCCCTCCGGCTGCTGGAGGTGCCGCGCGGCCGCGCCCTGCTCGCGGTGCTGGTCGGCACGCTGGCCCTGGGCTGCGCCGTCGCGCTGGCGGCGGTCTCGGCCTGGCTAATCGCGCGTGCGTCGCAGATGCCGCCGGTGCTGCTGCTGTCCGTCGCCACGGTCGCGGTGCGGACCTTCGGCATCGGCCGCGGGGTGCTGCGGTACTGCGACCGGCTGGTCTCGCACGACGTGGCGCTGCGCGGCATGACGACGCTGCGCACCACGCTGTACGACCGCCTCGCGGCGGGACGCGCCGACGCCACCCTCGGCCTGCGTCGCGGCGACCTGCTCGCCCGGGTCGGTGCCGACGTCGACGCCGTCGGCGACGTGGTGGTGCGCGGCCTGCTGCCCGCCGGCGTGGCACTGACGCTCGGCGTCGGCACCGTCACCGCCATGGCGTTCTTCTGGCCGCCGGCCGCCCTGGCGCTGGCCCTGTGCCTGCTGCTGGCCGGCGTGGTCGCCCCGGCGCTGACGGTCCGGGGCGCACGCGCCACCGAGCGGCGGGCGGCGCAGGCCAGGGCCGACTCGTCCGCCGCGGCGCTGTCGGTCCTGGACGACGCCGGTCCCCTGCTGGTCTCCGGCCGCCTCGACCGCCGCCTCAGGGCGGTGCGCGAGGCGGACGCCCGCGTGGCCGCGGCCGTCGACACCGGTGCCCGACCGACCGCCCTGGCGGCTGGGATCGGCACCGCCGCGACGGTCCTGGCAGCGGTGGCGGCGCTGGTGACCGGCGTTCCCGCGCTACGCGCCGGTCTGCTCGCGCCCGTGGAGCTGGCGGTGATCGTGCTGACACCGCTCGCGGCGTTCGAGGCGACGGCGCTGCTGCCGGCGGCGGCCGTGCAGGTGCAGCGGTCCCGGGTCGCAGCAGCGCGCATCCTCGCGCTGCTGGACGCCGCAGACGCCCCGGTGGTGGACACAGGCGACGCCGCGCCGGCGGGGACGGGTGGCGGCCCGCACGTGCTGCGCGCGCGCGACCTGGCCGTCGGCTGGCCCTCCCGGTCGCCCGCGCTCACCGGCGTCGATCTCGACCTGCGGCCGGGCCGCACCGTCGCCGTCGTCGGACCGAGCGGCATCGGCAAGACGACCCTGCTGCTGACGCTCGCCGGTCTCCTCGATCCCCGCCGCGGGTCCGTCACGCTCGACGGGACGCCGCTGCGGATGCTCGACGACGCGGACCGGGCGGCCGGCGTCGTCGTTACCACGGAGGACGCGCACGTGTTCGGCACCACCGTCCTGGAGAACCTCCGCGTCGCCCGTGGCGACGTGACGCCGGACCAGGCCCAGGAGGCGTTGCGGCGTGTCGGTCTGGGCACGTGGCTCGCCGGACTGCCGGACGGGCTCGACACGCTCCTCGGCCCCGATGCGCGCACCGTGTCCGGCGGCGAGCGTCGTCGGCTGCTCCTCGCCCGTGCGCTGCTCGCCCCGGCCCCCCTGCTGCTGGTCGACGAGCCGGCCGAGCACCTCGACCCCGCGACGGCGGACGCCCTGGTCCACGAGCTGCTCGACCGGCCGACCGGCTGGGACGGCAGCCCGCGCGGGGTGGTCGTCGTCACCCATCGCCTGGCGCCCCTCGCCGCCGCCGACGAGGTGCTGTGGCTCGCCGACGGCACCGTGGCGGCACGTGGCACCCACCAGCAGCTGCTCGAGGGGACGCCGGGCTACCGTGAGGCGGTGGACCGCGAGCGGGTCGCGGCCGAGCCACAGGAGCGTGCATGACCGCAGTCCCTGCGCCCGGTCGTCAGGTGGGCGCCCCGTTCGAGCACGGTGTGCTCACGGAGGCCGGCACGCATCCCGCGACCCTCACCGGCGACGGCCTGACCGACCTGATGCAGGCGATCCTCTCGGTGGCCGGCGAGCTGGAGCTCTCGGCCGTCCTGGAGCGGTTCGTCCAGGTCAGCGCCGAGCTGACCGGTGCGCGGTTCGGTGCGATCAACGTGCTCGACAACCGCGGGGCCTCGACCACGTTCGTCTACACCGGCGTCCCCACGGCGATCGCCCGGATGCTCGCGCGGCCGCCGCACGCCCAGGGCGTCCTCGGCCAGATCCCCGACGAGGGGGCGCTGCGGCTGACGGACCTCACCAAGCACCCGGCGTTCCGCGGCTGGCCGGCCAACCACCCGCCGATGGGCTCGTTCCTCGGCGCCTCCGTGCGGGTGCGGGACCGCGTGTTCGGCCAGCTCTACCTGTCCGAGAAGCTGGACGGCAGCGCCTTCACCCAGCAGGACGAGGACACCGTCATCGCGCTCGCCGCCGCCGCCGGTGTCGCCGTCTCCAACGCTCAGCTGTACGCCGAGTCCGGCCGCCGGGAGCACTGGCTGCGCGCCGGTCAGGAGATCACGACGATGCTGCTCGAGGGCATCGACGAGGAGGAGGCTCTCGAGCACATCACCCGCACCGCACGCGACGTGGCCGGCGCCGACACGGCGGCGCTCGCGCTGCCCGGGCTCGCCGGTGAGCTGCTGATCGAGCTGGCCGACGGGCACGACGCCGACAAGCTGCTCGGCCAGGTGATGCCGGAGGGCGGCCGTGCGTGGACGGTGATGAAGGAGGGCAAGGGACTGATGACGCCGTCCCTGTCCGCCTCCCGCACGGTGACGCTCGCCGCGATGCGCGCCTTCGGGCCGGCGATGTTCGCCCCGCTGCAGACCTCCGGACGCGGCGTCGGCGTCCTGATCCTGCTGCGCCGCGTGGCCTCCCTGCCGTTCGACGAGGGCGACCTGGTGACCGCCGAGTCGTTCGCTTCGCAGGCGGCGCTGGCCTACGTGCTCGCCGAGGCCCGTCACGCCCAGGACGTCGCGGCGCTGCTCGACGAGCGCGAGCGGATCGCCCGGGACCTGCACGACCTGGCGATCCAGCAGCTGTTCGCCACCGGCATGCAGCTGGAGACGGTGCGCCGGCGCTCGGCCCGCGGTGTGGACGCGCACGAGCTGACCGCCATCGTCGAGGAGGCCCTGGACAACGTCGACGAGTCGGTGCGGCAGATCCGCCACATCGTGCACGAGCTGCGCGACCCGGACGCCGCCACGGGCCTGGTGGAGCGGCTGCGCCGCGAGGCGTCGCTCGCCCGCACCGGCCTCGGTTTCGCCCCGTCCCTGGTCATCTCCCTCGAGGGCGCCATGCTCGGCGCGGACGACGTCGAGGCGGAGGACCTGCTGGACGAGCGGCTCGACGCGCAGCTGACCGACGACGTGGTCGCCGTCGTCCGTGAGGGGCTGGCCAACGCCGCCCGGCACGCGCACGCCTCGTCGGTGACCGTGTCGGTGTCCGTGCGTGGCAGCGGACCGCAGGGCACGGTGCTGGTGGAGGTGCAGGACGACGGCATCGGCATGCCGATGCGTCGCGACCGCACCTCCGGCACCGGCAACCTCGCGGCCCGTGCCCGTCAGCACGGCGGGACGTTCTCCCTCAGCACGCCGCCGGACGGGCGCGGGACGCTGCTGACGTGGCAGGCGCCGCTCCCCTGAGCCCCGCCGGCACGCCGGCGTGCCGGCCCCTCCGGCCGGAGGGCCGACGTCCGCCGGTCAGTGACCGGGCTCGGCCCGCCAGCCGGAGTGCTTGCGCGCGGCCACCCAGGCAGCGACCTGCGTGCGCCGCTGCAGGCCCATCTTGGCCAGCAGCGAGGTGATGTGGTTCTTGATCGTCTTCTCCGCGACGCCGAGCCGGTCGGCGATCTCCCGGTTGGACAGCCCGTCGCCGATCAGGTCCAGCACCCGCAGCTCGCTCGGAGTCAGGTTCTCCGTCGGGTCCTCGTGACCGGCCCGCCGGCGGGTGACGGTCCGCTCGTCCAGCAGCGTCCGACCGGCCGCGACGGCGCGGATCACGTCGGTGATCTCCGCGCCACGCACGCTCTTCAGCAGGTAGGCCGCGGCGCCGGCGTCGAGCGCCTGCGCCACCGCGTCGTCGTCGTCGAACGACGTCAGCACGATGGCCTTGCTGTCCGGCAGCGTCTCGCGCACGGCACGCATCAGGTCGATGCCCGTCCCGTCCGGCAGCTGCAGGTCCACGAGCAGCACCTGCGGGCGCACCAGCGCGGCCCGACGAGCGCCGTCGGCGACGGAGCCGGCCTCGGCGACGACGGTCATGCCGTCCGTGCGCTCGACGACCTCGGCTATGCCGCGGCGGACGACCTCGTGGTCGTCGACGATCATGACGCTGATGGGGCGTTGGCGGTCGGTGCCCGCAGTCCCGGGGGAACTCACCGTGGCATCGTAGCGACCTGTGACGATCGTCCTGCTCCCGGACACACTCGACGGCGAACCCGTCCTTCCGGCACACGTCCAGGCCGTGCGCTACGCCGCCGACCGACCGCTGCCCGCCGAGGCCGACGAGGCGGAGGCGCTCGTGGTCTGGGGCAGCTCCCGTGCCTGGCTGGCCGAGGCCGCCGCGCGCGTGCCCAGGGTGCGCTGGGTGCAGTCGCTGGCCGCCGGGCCGGAGGACGTGCTGGCCGCCGGGTTCGGTCCCGAGGTGGTGATCACGTCCGGCCGCGGCCTGCACGACCTTCCGGTCGCGGAGCACACCCTCGCCCTGACGCTGGCCCTGGTCCGCCGCGTGCCCGACCTGGTGCGCGCGCAGCAGCAGCACCGCTGGGCGGCCGAGCTCGGTGGGTTGCAGCCGCTGCACCCCGAGGGCTCGGTGCGCACGCTCCTGGACGCCCACGTGACGGTCTGGGGCTTCGGGTCGATCGCCGCCCGCCTCGCACCCGCCCTCGCGGCGCTCGGGGCCCACGTCACCGGGATCGCGACCGCAGCCGGCGTCCGGCACGGGTTCCCGGTGGTCACCCGTGCCGCGCTGAGCGAGGTGCTGCCGGGCACCGACGTGCTCATCGGGCTGCTGCCCGCGACGGACGCGACCCGGCACGCCATCGGCGCCGGCGCACTGGCCCTCCTGCCGCCGCACGCGCTGCTGGTCAACGTCGGCCGTGGAGCGACGCTCGACGAGGAGGCGCTCGTCGCGGCCGTGCGCGCAGGCCGCCTGGCCGGCGCCGCGCTGGACGTGTTCGAGACCGAGCCGCTGCCGTCCGACTCACCCCTCTGGGACGAGCCGTCGGTGCTGATCAGCCCGCACGCCGCGGGTGGGCGGCCCGTCGGCGCCGCCGAGCTGGTCGCGGACAACCTGGTGCGGTTCGTGTCGGGCAGCCCGTTGCGCAACGTGGTGCAGCGGTAGCGGCCGGCGCGGCTCCCGTCAGAGGTGCGGCTGCCTCGGTCGCGGCTGGCAGCGGGGGCACAGGTACGACGAGCGGTTCATGAACTCCTCCCGACGCACCGGTGTGCCGCACCGGGGGCACGGGCGACCCGTCTGACCGTAGACCGCCAACGACCGGTCGAAGTACCCCGAGGCGCCGTTCACCGCGACGTACAGCGCGTCGAAGCTGGTCCCGCCCGCTGCCAGCGCCTCGCGCATCACCTCGGCCTCTGCCTCCAGCAGCCGCAGCCCGTCGGCCCGGCGCAGGCCTGCCGTCGGCCGGGCGTAGTGCAGCCGCGCACGCCAGAGGCCCTCGTCCGCGTAGATGTTGCCGATGCCGGACACCAGCGTCTGGTCCAGGAGCGCCCGCTTCAGGCCCGTGCGGCGGGAGCGGATCGCGTGCACCACGGCGGCCGGGTCCAGCGCGGGGTCCAGCACGTCACGGGCGATGTGCGCCGCCGGCGCGGGTATCGCCGGCAGTGCGGAGCCGAGGCCCCCGGCACCACCGTCGGGCGTGGGGACGAGGTCGGGCACGGACAGGTGGCCGAAGGTGCGCTGGTCGACGAAGTCGAGCCGCGACCCGTCGTCGAGCTGCAGCCGCACGCGCAGGTGCGGGTGCTCGACGGCCTCGTCGTCACCCGGCGGGTGCACCCGCAGCTGTCCGCTCATCCCGAGGTGCGCCATCAGGGCGTCGTCGTCGGAACCCAGCAGCAGCCACAAGAACTTGCCCCGCCGGACCGCTGCCGTCAGCGGCCGCCCGGCCAGCCGCGCGGCGAAGTCGAGTGGTCCGCCGTCGTGCCGGCGGACGCTGTAGTCGCGGTGCACCTGCACCCTGGCGACCGTGCGTCCGACGACGTGCCGCGCCAGACCGTCGCGTACCGTCTCGACCTCGGGCAGCTCCGGCAAGCGGTCTCAGCCGCCGAGAGTGCGGCCGTCAGCCACGGCCTGCGCCTCTGCCTCGTCCTGGGCGTCCCGGAGCGCGCCCAGGGCGAGATAGCCCGCCTCGGCCGCCTCCTGCTCGGCGATCTTCTTCGCCGAGCCCACACCCGTGCCGCGCACCTCGCCGCCCACCACCACCTGGGCGGTGAACACGCGCGCGTGGTCGGGGCCCTCGCCCGTGACCAGGTACTCCGGTGCGCCCATGCCGAGCGCGGCGGCGAGCTCCTGCAGGGAGGTCTTCCAGTCCAGCCCGGCTCCGAGGTCCGCCGCCCGCGTGAGGGTCGGTCCCACCAGCCGGTCCACCAGCAGCCGCGCCGTCTCCAGGCCGTGGGTCAGGTAGACGGCGCCGAAGACCGCCTCGAGGGTGTCCGAGAGGATCGAGTCCTTGTCCGCACCACCCGTGGCGAGCTCACCCTTGCCGAGGAGCACGAAGCGGCCGAGGTCCAGCTCCCGGGCGACTCCCGCGAGGGCGCGCTGCGACACCGTCGCCGCACGCATCTTGGCGAGGTCACCCTCGGGGTGGTCCGGGTGCTCCCGGTAGAGCCGCTCCGTGACGACCACGCCGAGCACCGAGTCGCCGAGGAACTCGAGGCGCTCGTTGGTCGGCAGACCCCCCGCCTCGTGGGCGAAGGACCGGTGGGTCAGGGCAAGCACGAGAAGCTCGGGGTCCAGGTGGACCCCGAGCTTCGTCAGCAGCTGATCGGCCGCGGTGCTCATCACGAGATCACCGCGCGAGGTCAGACGCCCTCGAACTCGCTGCGCACGGCCTGGGCGTACTGCCGGCCGTTGTAGGTGCCGCAGGAGGGACACGCGACGTGCGGCTGCTTGTCAGCCTTGCACTGCGGGCAGGTGGTGAGCGGCGTGGCAGTGGTCTTCCACTGCGAGCGGCGCGCCCGGGTGTTGCTGCGCGACATCTTGCGCTTCGGAACAGCCACGGCTAGCTCTCTTTCGTCTCGTCATCCTGGCCGACCAGGCTGCCCAGGGCAGCCCATCGGGGGTCAAGCGTCTCATGCGTGTGGTCCGGGTCGTCCGCCAGGTGCGCGCCGCACTGCGGGCACAGGCCCGGGCAGTCCGGCCGGCACACCGGCTGGAACGGCAGCGCAGGCACCACCGCGTCCCGCAGCGCGGGTTCGAGGTCGATCAGATCGCCCTCGAGCTCCCGCACGTCCTCCTCGTCGTCACCGTCCTGGATCGCGACCGCCGCACGTTCGGGGTACACGTACAGCTCGGCCAGGTGCACCTCGACATCCTCGAGCACCTGGTCCAGGCAGCGCACGCACTCCCCGACGGCCTGGCCGCGAACCGTTCCGGAGACCAGGACCCCCTCGGTCACCGCCTCGAGCCGGAGATCCAGCTCGAGTTCGGATCCTTCAGGGATGCCGATGACCGCCGTGCCGAGGTCGGCGGGGGCCGCCACCGTCCGGCGCTCGGGTCGCATCGACCCCGGTGCCCGGCCCAGCTCGTGCGTGTCCAGCACCAGGGGCGAGCGGGGATCGAGCTGGCCAGGGCGCTGCACGGCAGGTGTCCCCTCGTCGATCTCGGTCCGGACCACCACCGGCAGGACCAGCCGGCAACTCTACGGCACCCGGTAGGGCGCGCCAAAACGCAGCGACTACAGGCCCGCGGCGCCCAGGCGCCCCGCGAGCTTCGCGCGACCGGCCTGCACCTGGCTCAGCACCTTGCCCAGGTCGATCTCGAAGTCCGCCAGTCGCCGGTCGCAGTAGTCGTCGGCATCGCGCCGCAGGGCGTCGGCCTGCTCCTGCGCGTCGGCGAGCAGCTGTGCCGCGCGGTCGCGGGCCTCGACGGTGATCGCCTCGGCCTCGACGAGCCGGTCGGCCTGCTCCCGAGCGCGAGCGAGGATCGCCTCGGCCTCGGAGCGGGCGTCCGCACGCGCCGCGTCGGCGTCGGCCAGCAGTGCGTCGGCCCTGGTCAGCTGCGCCGGCAGGGCCGCACGGGCCTGGTCGACGAGGTCGAGCAGCTCCGCGCGGTTCACCAGCACGGACGACGACATGGGCATCGCGCGCGCCTGCTCCACCGCGGCCGCCAACGCCTCCAGCACGCCCTGCACACCGCCCGTGCGGTCGTCGATCTCGCTCACCACGTCACCTCCGTCGCTGCCGACACGCTCGGGCCGTCGGAGCTCGTCGCGACCCCCGCACCGCGCCCGGTACCGGCTCCCTCCGCCGCAACCGCCCGCAGGACCGCCTCGGCGACACCCGGCGGGACGAGGTCGTCGATCCGCCCGCCGTGCCGGGCCACGTCCTTCACCAGTGACGACGCGATGTGAGCCAGCGCCGTGTCGCCCGGGACGAACACCGTCTCGACGCCGGACAGGTGCCGGTTCATCAAGGCCATGGCGAGCTCGGCGTCGACGTCCGCACCGCCGCGCAGGCCCTTCACCACGGCGTCGGCACCCGTCTCACGCAGGAAGTCGGCGAGCAGCCCGTCGGTGGCGGCCACGCGCACCCCGGGCAGGTCCGCCACGGCCTCGCGCACCAGCCGCACGCGCTCGTCCACGCCGAGCAGAGGGCGCTTGGCGGAGTTGTGCGCGACCGCGACGACCACCTCGTCGAACATCGACCGCGCGCGCCGCACCACGTCCAGGTGGCCGAGGGTCACGGGGTCGAACGACCCGGGGCAGACGGCGAGGCTCACGGTGCCAACCTACGCCGGGCCGGTGCGCGAACGCCGTCAGGACGTCGTGGCGAACCAGACGTGGGTCTCGCCGTAGCCGCGCTCGCCGTCCGCCACGAGACCGTCCGGCCACGTGGGCCCGGCTCCCCGGGCAGAGCGCTCCACGACGACGACGGCGCCCGGCGCCAGCGCCGGCACCAGGGCGGCGAGGACGTCGTCGAGCGCGGCGGCGGGGACGTCGTAGGGCGGGTCCAGCAGCACGAGGTCCCAGGGCGCTGCGGCGGGGCGCGCGACGAACCGTTCGACGCGCTCTGCCACCACCTGCACGCGCGCGGCGAGGCCCAGCGTGGTCGCGTTGCGGCGGCACACGTCCGCCGCGGCACGGGCCGCCTCGACGAGCGTCACGGTGGACGCGCCCCTGCTCGCCGCCTCGAGGCCCAGCGCTCCGGACCCGGCGTACAGGTCGAGCACGCGGGCACCGGCCACCGCGTCGCGGTGCTCCAGCCGGGAGAACAGCGCCTCCCGGACGCGTTCGCTGGTGGGACGGGTCCCGCGCGGAGGGACCTGGAGGGTGCGACCGCCGGCCGAGCCCGCGACGATCCGGGTCACGGACGTCCCGTGCGAGCGCCGGTCTTCTTCTTCTCCTCCTCGAGGAGCTCCTGCTGGCGGGCCATCCAGTCCATGACGCCGCCCGTCGCCAGGGAGGACGAGATCAGCACGGCGACGACCGCCAGCGCGGCCTGCACCAGTAGCAGCGTGGGGCTCACGGTGCGCAGCAGGACGGCGATCCAGGTCGGGAGCAGGCCGAGGACCAGCACGTCCGGCCCACGGGCGATCACGGAGGCGACCCCGGTCGGCAGGGCGCCCATCGGCGTGGACACCAGCGGCTTGTTCCAGTCGGGCGCCGGTCGGTACGCCGCCCGCACCGCACCGGCGGCCCAGACGGGTGTCCCGGCCACCGCGAGCGCCAGCCAACCGGGCACGTCCGCCGCCCAACGCCCGAGCCCGGCGAACACGACCAGGTTCCAGACGAGCATCACCCCGCCCGGCACCACCATCCGCAACCGACGCACCGTCTTCGCCCCGAGCGGCAGCGCGCGGTCGAGCACAGGCGCCATCTCGCCGCGACGAGCACCTTCGGCCGTCGCGCTCTGCGCCACCATGCCGGACAGCAGCAGCGCGAGCAGGACGGCCGCCGGGGCCGCGAGCTGCGGCACGACGGTGGCGAGCAGCGGGATCAAGGCGGCGACCACCAGCTGGACCACGTGCCGCGACGAGCGTCGCAGCAGCACGAGATCGGCGGTGATCAGGGCGCTGGTGGCGCCGCGGACGGTGCGCAGGCGCGAGACACGGCGCCGGGCCGGCGACTCACCGCCGGCGGACAGCGCGCGGCCGAGCTCGCGGGAGTCCATCGAGACGACGGCCCCGACCGCCTGCGTCACCACGGAGCCGCTCTCACGCAGCGTGCGGGCAGGCATGCGGTCCAGCCGGCGGTCCACCACGGCCGCGAGCGCGACGACCGCGAGCGCCGCGACCACGAGCAGGGGCCACGACGGGACGGGCAGCGCCCCGACGCGCGTGCCCGCGAGCGTCAGGCCGATCGCGACCAGCGGCGCGGCGGCCAGCACGAGGTCGCCGACCAGGGCGGTGTGCCGACGGGCGACACCCAGCGACTGGCCGACGGCCGCGAGCAGGACCAGCAGCACCGAACCGAGGGCGCCCGCCGCGGCGGCGCGCAGCACGCGGCCACCGCCGTCGGCCAGCAGACCGGCGTCGAGCAGGGCCACGACGACCGCACCCGCAGCGGCGGCGACGAGCGGCAGCCGCCGAGCCGCCGGCCGCAGGAGGCCGCGACGCGGGACCGGGAGGCTCAGCCACCAGGACGCCTCGGCACCGCCGGCTGCGACCGGGCCGAGGCGGCCCGACAACGACACCAGCACGCCGACGAGTCCCGCGACCAGGACGGCCACCAGCGTCGGCAGGTTCAGCCCGTGCGGCGCTGCCACGGCCGGAGCGGGCGGCAACGCCACGCGCAGCTGCTGCGCCACACCGAGCGCCACGCCGACGGCGATCGCCAGCATGATGACCGCGTAGTACACGTCCGACAGCAGCGAACCGACGCCGGCGCCGGCCCTGGTACGGCCCGCCGCCGCGGTGAAACGTCGGACCGCCTGCGCGGACGGCAGCTCGCCGCGCTCCCCCGGCAGGACCGCGGGCGTGCCGTCGACCGCCTCCGACGAGGTCACGCCGGCACCTGGGCGATCAGCGCAGCCCCGTCCTCGGCCGACAGCAGCTCGCACCGTTCCTCGTCGACGTGCAGCGCCCGGTCCGCCACGCCGAGCACCAGTGCGGGGTCGTGGGTCGCGACCAGGACCGCGCCTCCCGCGGCCTTCTCGGCTCGCAGACGCTCCATCAGGCGCGCGTGCATCCGCCGGTCGAGCCGTTGCTCCGGCTCGTCCAGCACCAGGAGGGATCGCGGACGGGCGAAGCCCGCGGCGAGCAGCAGCCGACGCCGCTGACCGGACGAGAGGGCCACCGGCAGGGCCCGCGCGTGCTCGGTGAGGCCGAACTCCTCCAGCAGCTCGTCCACCCGGTCCCACGCGTCCCGCACGCCGTGACCGCGCGCGACCAGGTACAGGTGCTCCGCGACGGACAGGGACGGGAAGTAGGCGTCGTCGTCGAGCACGCTCGAGACCTGCGTGCGGAAGCCGATCTCGCGCTCGTCCACCTCGGAGCCGAAGACCTCCAGCCGCCCCTTCATCGGCTCCAGGAGCCCGATCACGGCACGCAGCACGGTGGACTTGCCTGCGCCGTTCGCGCCCACGAGCGCAAGGGCGCGGCCGGGCTGCAGGGTGAAGGTGACGGGTGCGCACACCGGGGCGCCGCCGTAGCCGACGAGCAGGTCCTGGGCGCGGACGGCGGGCAGGGGTTTCGGCACGACGGTCAGGGTAGACCGAGCGGGCGACCGTCCCGTGGGCCGGTCGGGGTGCCTGGGTGCAGGGCGTCGCGGTGCCATCCCGGTGGGCGGCCTCAGACCCGCTCGAGGAACTCCTCGCGGTCACCGGTCAGCCGGTCGGCGATCGCGGCGTCGAGCGGTGGCCAGCTCCGCAGCTCCGGGTCGTCCGCCACGAACCGCGTCGCATCTGCGCGGGCGCGTTCGATCACCTCCACGTCGCGGGCGACGCGGAGCAGCCGCAAGGAGCTCGTCCCGCCGGACTGCGCCGCTCCGAGGACGTCTCCCTCGCGGCGCAGCTCGAGGTCGGCGGCCGCGAGGGCGAACCCGTCGGACGTGGTGGTCAGCGTCGTCAGCCGGTCCCAGGCCGGTGTCCCCTCCGTCGCGTGCGAGACGAGCAGGCAGGTGCCGGGCGCGGTGCCGCGGCCCACCCGACCACGCAGCTGGTGCAGCTGGGACAGGCCGAACCGGTCGGCGTCGAGGACCACCATCACCGTGGCGGCCGGGACGTCGACGCCGACCTCGATGACCGTCGTGGTGACCAGCACGGGCACCGTCCCGGCGGCGAAGTCGGCCAGCACCTGGTCCCGGGCCTCCGCCGGCAACCGGCCGTGCAGCAGGCCGATGCGCACGCCGGCGAGCTCCGGGCGGTTGCCGAGGTCCTCCGCCACCTCGAGCACGGCGCGCAGCGGTCGGCGCGGACCGGCCGCGCCCTCGTCGTCGAGCAGGTCGGCGCCGTCCAGCTCAGCCTCCGGCGAGAGGGCCGACGCGTCGTCGGGATCGATCCGTGGGCAGACGACGAACACCCTGCCCCCGGCATCCACCTGCTCGCGCACCAGGGCCCACGTCCGGGCCATGTAGGCGGGTCGGTCCGCCGCCGCCATGAAGGTGCGTACGCCGCTGCGTCCGGCCGGCACCTCGGACAGGACCGACGTCTCGAGGTCCCCGAACACCGTCATGGCGACGGTCCTGGGGATCGGCGTCGCGGTCATCACCAGCAGGTGCGGAGTCGCCTGCGCCTTGGCGCGCAGCAGGTCGCGCTGCTCGACGCCGAAGCGGTGCTGCTCGTCCACCACGACCAGCCCGAGGTCGGCGAACTGCACGGTCGAGGAGAGCAGCGCGTGCGTCCCGACGACGATCCCGGCCCGTCCTCCCGCCGCATCGGCGAGCGCCTCCCGTCGGACCGCCGCCGGCTGGGAGCCCGTCACCAGCGTGACCCGGGTCGCCACGTCGGCCCCGCCGAGGAACCCTCCCTCCGCCAGATCGCCGAGGAGGGCCCGGAGGGTCCGGGCGTGCTGGACCGCCAGCACCTCGGTCGGGGCCAGCAGGGCGGCCTGCCCGCCGGAGTCGACCACCTGGAGCATCGCGCGGAGGGCCACCACCGTCTTGCCCGATCCGACCTCGCCCTGCAGCAGCCGCTGCATCGGGTGGTCGCCGGCCAGCTCATGCGACAGCACCTGCCCGACCTCACGCTGGCCCGCGGTCAGGGTGAACGGCAGCCGGGCGTCGAAGGCGTCCAGCAGACCCTCCGCGCGGCCGGGGCGTCGCACGGCAGCCTGCTGCGCCGCCTGCACCCGCCGGCGGGCCAGCTCGGCCTGGAGGACGAACGCCTCCTCGTACCGGAGCCGGTCCTGCCCACGACGCCAGTCGGCGTCCACGTGCGGCTCGTGCACGTCCGTCAGAGCCGAGCGCAGGGTCCCCAGGCCCTGGTCGGCCCGCACCCGGGGCGGCAGCGGATCGAGCACGTCGTCCTCGTCCAGACCAGCGAGCAGCCCACGGATCGCCTCCCGGATCTTCCACGACTCGATGCTCTTCGACGCCGGGTAGATCGGGATCGGCCACGCCGCCTCCGCGCGGTGCCGCTCCTCGTCCAGGTCGTCGCCGAGGAGCGTGAACGCCGGGTGCAGCAGCTGCAGCTTGGGGCCGTATCGGCTCACCGTTCCGGTGAACATCGCCCGGCGACCCGGCAGCAGCACGCCCTCGTGGTACTTCAGGACGCCCGTCCTGGCGGCGAAGAACCCGAGGTCGAGGCGACCGCGCCCGTCGGTGACCACCGCCTCCAGCAGCCCCCGGCCCTGTCGGGTGGTCCGTAGGGTCACCTGGACCACCTGGGCGACGACCGTGACGTGCTCGCCCTCCCGGAGGCCCGCCAGGTCCGTCAGCTGCCCGGGCTCGGCGTAGCGGCGCGGGTAGTGCCGCAGCAGGTCCCCCACCGTGTGCAGGCCGAGTCCCCCCAGCGCCTTGGCCGCTCCCTTCGACACCACGGCCGTCAGCGGGCGGTCCAGAGGGCGGTCGGAGCGCACGGCCGACGTACTGGCACGCGATGCCGCGCTCGAACGGTCGGCCACCTCAGTCCACCCCGATCCGCCACGCCGGTCCGGAGCCGACCGGACCGACCGGCACCGCGTCGAGGTCCGGGAACCGGTCCGCGAGCGCGCCGAGCACGGCGGCGCCGTCCCGCAACGGGTGCGCGTGCTGGAGGGTGACGGCCTGCGCGGACGGCAGCTCCGCGACCAGCCGGTCCACGGCGCGCACCACGTCGCCGACTGCGTCCGCCGCCTCGACGTCACAGCTGCGCAGCCGGAGCAGTGCGGCGCGCGCCTGTTCGGCCCGTCCGGCCGCGGCGCCACCGTGCGTGCCGAGCAGTGCGAGGGACGCGACGGCCGTCCGCAGCACGCCCACCGCCGTGTCCACGGCCTCCACCCGCACCCCGGGCAGCTCACCGCCGACACCGTCCGGGTCGACCAGGAGCCGGGCGGCTGCGGCGGCCTCCTCGGTTCCGGGGAGCACCACCACATGGTCGGAACCGGTGTCCGCAGCCGCGCGAACCAGGTGTGCCGCGTCCACGGGCGCCTCCGGGCACTGCACGACCACGACCGCACCACCGGTGGCGAACCAGCCGGCGGTCGCGGGCGACGCCGTCCCGATCACCACCCCGAGGTCGTCGCCCGCGGCCACCTGGGCGGCCGCCCCCTCGACGAGCCGCACCACCACCTGCTCGCGCGACCCGGCGGCCCCGCCCGCCTCGATGGCGGCCGCCGGCAGGTCGGTGTGCACGTGCAGGTGCCACAGGTCGTCCGCACCGACGACGGCGACCGAGTCGCCGACCTCGGCGAGCGCAGTCCGCAACCGGTCCCCCACCGCGGCGTCCGGCGCGGAGGGGCGGACCAGCATCATCACCTCGAAGGTGCCGCCGAACCCGGGTGCGTTCCGACCACCCGTCCGTGGGCCGCCCACCGGGAGCCAGTCCGGGGCGCCGGTCAGCGGAGCCGGTTGCCGGCCGGTGGGCGCCAGCAGCGCGCGCTCGAGCGCCTCGAGCAGCACCAGCAGGGCGCAGGCGCCCGCGTCGACGACGCCGGCCTGCCGCAGGACGGGGTTCCCCGCGCTGACCTGGCGCAGCTCCGCTCGCGCCTCCCGAACGGCCGCACCGAGCACCTGGTGCGCCGGCCGGCCGGCGCGGGCCGAACGGCTCGCGTGCTCGCCGACCTGCCGCGCGACGGTGAGCACAGTCCCCTCCTGCGGCAGCGCGACCGCGCGGGCGCTCTCGGCGGCGGCCCGCACCAGCGCCCGTGCCAGCAGCTCGCCGTCCGTGCCCGCCGCGCGGCCGGGGACGACGTGGGAGACGTCGCCGAGCCCGGCGGCGAACCCCTCGAGGTACTGGCTGAGGATGACGCCGGAGTTGCCGCGCGCCGACCGCACGCATCCCAGGGCGAACGCGCGCGCGACCTGCTCGGCGTCCGCGGACCGCGGCACCCGCGCTGCCGCCGCCGCACCCCCGGCCACCGTCAGCCGGACGTTGGTGCCCGTGTCCGCGTCCCGCACGGGGAACACGTTCACCGCGTCGATCCGGGCGGCCGACCACGCCATCGCGTCGGCGGCGGCCACGGCCCAGGCCCGCACGACGGCGCCGTCCAGCTCCTCCATCGACCTCCCCCTCGTCGCGGCCTACCCTGCCCGGGACCGCCGACATCGCGACCGCCCGCGCCATTTTGGACCCCACCGGACCGTGGGCTAGTCTTGTCCGGTTGTCCGGCCGGTCCGGACCACTGGTGGTGCCCGGCTCGGCTCCCATCGTCTCGCGACGGTGCCGGCGGCCGTGCGGAGCGCCCCACCTGGCGGACGGAGCTCGATCTCCGGCCCGTCCGGCCCTCGAACCATGCACCACTGAAGACCAGGAGAAGATCGTGGCTGCCAACTGCGACGTCTGCGCCAAGGGCCCGAGCTTCGGGCACTCCGTCTCGCACTCGCACATCCGCTCGAAGCGGCGCTGGAACCCGAACATCCAGCGCGTGCGCGTGGTCGTGGCCGGGACGCCGAAGCGGCTGAACGTGTGCACCTCGTGCCTCAAGGCCGGGAAGGTGCAGCGCGCGGTCTGACCGACCGGTCGAGCGTCACCGAAGGCCCGTGGGCTCAGCCCGCGGGCCTTCGTGCTGCCCGGGGGCGTCGACCAGCCGTCCTCGTGCCGGTGGACCCTCGCACCGCCGACGCTGCCACCGCCACAGGACGCTGTGGCATCGTGAGCCCATGGAGCAGCCCGACGAGGTGGTCGTCCGCCTGGCCGACGTCCACGACGCGTCCGGAATCGCCGAGGTGCACGTCCGGTCGTGGCAGGAGGCCTACGCCGGCATCGTCCCCGACTCGTACCTGGCGGACCTCGACCCCCACGAGCGCACCCCGGTCTGGGCGGACCTGCTGAGCAGGGGCCCCGCCGACGAGGTGCGGACCTGGGTCGCCGTGGTCGGCGACCGCATCGTGGGCTTCGCATCGCTCGGGCCCGGCCGCGACGAGGACAGCCTCAGGGCGGACCGCGAGATCTACTCCATGTACCTGTCCCCCGAGCAGTGGGGCCGCGGGGTCGCGCGGGAGCTGATGCGCACGGTGATCGCGGAGGCCGGCGCCGGCCGGCGCCTCGTCCTCTGGGTCATGGCGGACAACGAGCGAGCACAGCACTTCTGGCGCCGCCACGGGTTCCAGCCGGACGGCATCGAGAAGTACGAGGACGTCGGCGGTGCCGAGCTGCTCGAGGTGCGCTACCGCCGAGGCTGACGGGTCAGCCGCCGAAGTGGTCCCACCCCGGCGCGACGTCGGGCACGGCCCCGGCGACGAGCACCCCGGGACGGCCGCCGTGCGGCACCGGGCGCACGTGACCGACCACCCGGAACGGCTCCGGGAGCACGGCGCCGGGCGGGAACGTCGCGAGCAGACCGTGGTCCTCGCCGCCACCCAGCACCCAGCTGCGGGCGAGCTTCCCGAGCGCGCCGGCGGCATCGGCCAGGCGGTCCAGGTCGTCTCCGAAGGCGTCCTCCGCGCGGTCGAGGTCGATCACCACGCCGCTCGCGCGTCCCACCCGACCGGCATCGCGCAGCAGGCCGTCCGACACGTCGATCATGGCGGTGGCGCCGGCGCGAGCCGCCGCCGGCCCGGCGTCCAGCGGGGACGTCGGGCGCAGGTAGGCCGCCACCAGCTCGTCGTCCAGGTGTCCCCGGCCGGCGAGCAGCAGGTCGAGGCCCGCCGCCGACCAGCCGCGGACGCCGGCGTGCGCCACCACGTCGCCCGCCCGGGCACCGGACCGGCGCACCGGCGCCGCACCCTCGAGGTCACCGTGCGCCGTCACGCTGACCACGACGAGCGGACCACCGGACAGGTCGCCGCCCACGACGCCGACCCCGAGCGGACCGCACACCGCGGCGAGCCCCTCGGCGACGCCGACCGCCCAGTCGACCGGCAGGTCGCCCGGCATCACGAGCGCGACCACCAGGGCCGTCGGCCGGGCGCCCATCGCGGCGACGTCCGCGAGGTTCTGGACGGCAGCCCGCCGGCCGACGTCCATCCCCGACGACCACTCCCGACGGAAGTGCTGGTTCTCCACCAGCACGTCGGTGGTGACCACCACCCGGCCGTCCGGGGCGTTCACCACAGCGGCGTCGTCGCCGGCGGCGACCAGCGTCAGCCGGCCCCGCGGGAGCACCGGGACGATGCGACGGAGCAGCGCCTCCTCGGAGAGGTCACGGACGAGCAGGTCAGCCACGGCGGCCCACGCTAGCGCTACGGTGGCGTGTGCCCCTCCCGATGCCCGCCTGGCGGCGCCGTGCCGTCCTGCGGACCTCCGCTCTGCTGAGCGCCGCCGTGGCCGCCGGTCCTCTCGCAGGCTGTGCGAGCACCGTGCCCGTCGCCGTGGCGACGCACGCGACGGACCCGGTGTGCGCCGAGGTCGTGCTCAGCACGCCGGACGTGCTCAGTCCGGGGCTGCACCGGCTCGCGACCTCCGCGCAGGCCACCACGGCCTGGGGGACCGAGCAGGCACCCGTCGTCCTGCGGTGCGGGGTCGAGCCGCCGGGGCCGACCACCGAGCGGTGCGAGACGATCCAGACACCCAACGGCCCCAGCATCGACTGGCTGGTGATCCCGGCCGATGCTGCCGCCTCGAGCACGGGCGCGCCGACCGACTGGACGTTCGTCACCTACGGACGCGTGCCGGCGGTCGAGGTGCACGTGCCGGCCGAGGTGGCCGCACAGCGCTCGACGTCGTTCCTCGACGCGCTGGGGCCGGCGATCGCGCGGACGGCGAAGGAGCGTTCCTGCGTCTGACCGTCCCGACGGGCGACCGCCCTGGGCGTGGCGGTGCTCAGCGCAGGCCGGTGGGCCGTTCGAGCGCGAGGCGCAGGAGCTCGTCGACAAGCGTCGGGTAGTCGGTACCCGTCGCGGCCCACATCCGCGGGTACATCGAGAACGGCGTGAACCCCGGCATCGTGTTGATCTCGTTGACCACCACGTCGCCGTCGGGCGTGACGAACACGTCGACGCGGGCCAGACCCTCGCAGCCGACGGCGTCGAACGCCTGCACCGCGATCGCCCGGACCCGCTCGATGACGTCCGCGGGCAGGTCGGCCGGGCACTCGAGGCGCACGCTCGCCTCGTCGAGGTACTTGGCCTCGAAGTCGTAGAAGGCGTGCCGGTGATCGGTGACGACGATCTCCCCCGGGAGCGACGCCCGTGCCGGCCGGCCGTCCACGCCGCCCAGCACGCCGCACTCGATCTCGCGCCCGACGATCGCCGCCTCGACGACGACCTTGGGGTCGTGCTCTGCCGCCGCGCGGATCGCCGTCTCCAGGTCCGCCCAGTCGTCCACGCGGCTGATGCCGAGGCTGGACCCGGCTCGCGCGGGCTTGACGAACACCGGCAGGCCGAGCTCCTGCACGCGCGCGACCACACCCGCGGGGTCCCGGTCCAGCTCGCCGGGACGCACCACGCGGTACGGCCCGACAGCCAGCCCCTGACCGGCGAAGACCAGCTTCATCATCTGCTTGTCCATGCCGACCGCGGAGGCGAGCACGCCGGCCCCGACGTACCGGACGTCGGCCAGCTCGAGCATCCCCTGCAGCGTGCCGTCCTCACCGAACGGGCCGTGCAGCAGCGGGAACACGACGTCCACGGTGCCCAGCGCCTCGGCGACCCCTCCGCGCAGCACCTGCAGCTCGCGGTCGTCGACCGCCTGCGGCAGCAGCACGCGCGCCGGGGCGTCCGTCACCTCCGGCAGCCTGCCGCCGGTGATGGCCCAGCGGTCCGGGTCGTCGTCCACCAGCACCCACCGACCGTCACGGGTGATGCCGACGGCGAGCACGTCGTAGCGGTCGCGGTCGATCGCGCGGAGCACTCCCCCTGCGGTGACGCAGCTGATGGGGTGCTCGCCGGACCGGCCGCCGAACAGCACCATGACCCTGGGGCGGCGCGGGGCGGGAGTGTCGGACATCGCGCCGACCCTACCCCGAGCAGCGGGCTAACCTGCGCGGGTGAACGACACGTCGGAGCACCCGATCGGCCTGTCCCCCGCCACGCTGGCAGTCACCGCAGGCAGGCCGCCACGGGCGCAGGGCGCTCCGGTGAACCCCCCGATCGTGCTCTCCTCGACGTACGTGTCCCAGGGCGTGCCGGGCCCGGGCGAGCTCGTGTACACGCGCAGCGGCACCGAGACGTGGCGCCCGTTCGAGGAGGCGCTCGGACAGCTCGAGGGGTCCGCCCGTCCCGCCCTGCTGTTCGGCTCCGGCATGGCGGCGGTGGCAGCGGCGCTCTCGCTGGTGCCCACCGGCGGCACGGTCGTCGTGCCGCGGCACGCCTACCAGGTCAGCCTGGGCCTGCTCGACGAGCTCGAGGCACGAGGAGCCCTCACCGTGACGCGGGTCGACATCGCCGACACCGACGCGGTGGTCGGAGCCCTCACCGGGGCGGCGATGCTCTGGGTGGAGACGCCGACCAACCCGATGCTCGAGGTCGCCGACCTGCCGGCGCTCGTGGCGGCGGCGCACGGCGTCGGCGCTCTCGTGGCGGTCGACAACACGTTCGCGACCCCGCTCGGTCAGCGGCCCCTGACGCTCGGCGCCGACGTCGTCGTGCACTCGGTGACCAAGTACCTCGCGGGCCACAGCGACGTCGTCCTGGGCGCAGCGCTGGCGGACGACGAGACCCTCCATGCTCGCCTCCTGGCGCACCGGACGGTCCACGGCGCCATCGCGGGGCCCTTCGAGGCGTGGCTGGCGCTCCGCGGGCTGCGCACGCTGGCCCTGCGGGTCGAGCGGTCACAGGCCACGTCCGCCGAGCTCGCGCGCCGCCTGGCGGACCACCCCGGCGTCGCCGAGGTGCGGCACCCGAGCCTGCCGGGTGACCCGGGGCACCGGCGCGCCGCACGCCTGATGGAAGGCTTCGGCTCGATCCTCTGCGTCCGGCCCACGGGCGGACCGGCCGTCGCGGACGCGGTGGTCGGCGCCGTCCGGCTGTGGGTCCCCGCGACCAGCCTGGGCGGGGTGGAGTCGTCGCTCGAGCGCCGTCGGCGATACAGCACCGAGTCACCCACCGTCCCGGACGACCTGCTCCGGCTCTCCGTCGGCATCGAGGACGTGGAGGACCTCTGGTCCGACCTCGACGCGGCGCTGAGGGTCGCGACGCACCGCTAGCTAGATGCCCTCGGCCTTCGTCGGCCGACCCAGCAGCAGCGGGGCGAGCTCGTCCACCGGCAGGTCCTCGTAGAGGACGCGCACCACGGCCTCCGTGATGGGCATCTCGACGCCGCGGGAGCGGGCGAGGTCCAGCACGGGTCGGCACGTCTTGACGCCTTCGGCGGTGCCGCCCGTCGCCGTGATCGCCTCCGCCAGCGACATCCCCGCGCCGAGGTGCACACCGAGGCGGTGGTTGCGGGAGTCGGGCGACGCGCACGTCGCCATCAGGTCACCCATGCCGGCCAGACCGCCGAACGTGTCGGCATCGGCGCCCAGGGCCAGACCGAGCCGGGTGATCTCCACCAGGCCCCGCGTGATCACCGTGGCCATCGTGTTGAACCCGAGGCCGCGGCCCTGCGAGATGCCCACCGCGATCGCGATGACGTTCTTCACGGCACCGCACAGCTCGACGCCGACCACGTCGGGGTTGGTGTAGGGCCGGAAGTACGACGACCGCACGGAGCGCGCGACGAAGGCGGCGGTGTCCGGGTCCGTGCTGGCGACGACCGTGGCCGTCGGCTGCCGCTGGGCGATCTCGTGCGCGAGGTTCGGTCCGGAGATGACCGCGACCCGCCCCGCCGGCACGTCGAGCGCCTCGGCGACCACCTGGCTCATCCGCCGGTCGGAGGACAGCTCGACGCCCTTCATCAGGGACACGACGACGGTGTCCGGACCGATGGCCGACCGGAGGGGTTCGAGCAGCGCCCGCGCACCCTGCGACGGCACGGCGACGGCGACCAGGTCGGCTCCCCGTACCGCCTCGACGACATCGGCCTCGGCGGTGACGGTCGGTGGCAGCGCCACCCCGGGCAGGTAGGCCTCGTTGCGGTGCTCGTCGCGGATCTGCCGGCACACCTGCGGGTCGCGGCCCCAGACGGTCACGTCACAGCCGGCGTCGGCCAGCACCATCGCGAACGTGGTGCCCCAGCTGCCCGCCCCCAGCACGGCTGCGCGGGTGGCCGTGCCCGACGGGCGCGCGCCCGAGGTCGCGTCGTCCGTCACGACGCCGACGGAGTGCTGGTCGCCCCGCCACGACCACCCGGAGGCGGCACGAACCGCACGGCGGGGGCCTGCTCGCCGCGGATGCCCTCGAGCAGCCGCGTGATCGCCTCCATCACACGCTCCGTCGCCTCGCGCAGCGTCGCGGAGTCCATCGGTCGGTCGTACAGGTCGTCGAGCACCACGGGGGGCCCGGCGAGAACCTCGACGTGCGCCCGGGGGAACAGGTGCGGCACCTTGCCGTAGCGCGCGAGCAGGTGGTGCGCCCCCCACTGGGCGACCGGGATCACCGGGGCCCGGGTGGTCAGCGCGAGACGGGCCACACCGGTCTTGCCCTGCATCGGCCACATGTCCGGCTCGCGCGTCAGCGTCCCCTCGGGGAACACGACCACGCACTCACCGTCCCGGACGGCCTGGGCGCCCGCGTCCAACGACTGACCCGCGGCGCTGCTGTTGCGCTGCACCGGGATCTGGCCGGTCCCGCGCAGCGCGGCGCCGATCACGGGTGCCGTGAACAGGGACGCCTTCGCCAGGATCCGCGGCACCACCCCGTTGTCCCAGAGGAAGTGCGCCAGGGTCAGCGGGTCGGCCTGCGTGACGTGGTTCGCCGCGACGATGAACCCGCCCTCCCTGGGCAGGTTCTCCACCCCCTGCCAGTCCCGCCGCGTCGTGGCGAAGAGGACGGGGCGCACGACGGCGGCCACACGGCGGTAGGCGCGGTTCGCTCGCGCGGGGGTCGGCACGGCGACGATGCTAGCCGCAGCGTCAGCGCGGCTCCTCCCGGCTGAACTGCGCACCCAGCGCCTCGAGCTTGTCGGTGAACCGCTCGTACCCACGGTCGATCAGGCTGATGCCCCGCACGGCCGACGTGCCCTTGGCGGTCAGCGCCGCGATCAGGTGGCTGAACCCGCCGCGCAGGTCGGGCACCTCGATGTCCGCGGCCGACAGGGGGGTCGGTCCGGAGATCACGGCGGAGTGGTAGAAGTTCCGCTGCCCGAACCGGCACGGCCGGCTGCCGAGGCACTCCTTGTACACCTGGATGGTCGCGCCCATCCCGACGAGCGCGTCCACGAACCCGAAGCGGTTCTCGTACACCGTCTCGTGCACGATCGACAGGCCCTTGGCCTGGGTCAGCGCCACGACCAGCGGCTGCTGCCAGTCCGTCATGAACCCGGGGTGGACGTCGGTCTCGAGCTGGATCGAGTTGAGGTCGCCGCCCGGGTGGAAGAACCGGATGCCGTCCTCCTCGACGGCGAACTCGCCGCCGACCTTGCGGAACGTGTTGAGGAAGGTGGTCATCTCCGGCTGCGTGGCGCCACGGACGAACACGTCGCCCCCGGTCGCCAGCGCCGCCGAGGCCCACGAGGCCGCCTCGATCCGGTCCGCCAGCGCGGTGTGGCTGAAGCCGACGAGCCGCTCGACGCCCTCGATCCGGATCACCCGGTCGGTGTCGACGGAGATGATCGCGCCCATCTTCTGCAGGACGTTGATCAGGTCCATGATCTCGGGCTCGATCGCCGCGTTCGCCAGCTCGGTGATGCCCTCGGCGCGCACGGCCGTCAGCAGCAGCTGCTCGGTGGCGCCCACGCTGGGGTACGGCAGCGCGATCTTGGTGCCCTGGAGCCGCTGCGGGGCGACGATGTGGATGCCGTTGGGCCGCTTGTCCACCACCGCGCCGAACTGCCGAAGGATGTCGAGGTGGTAGTTGATCGGACGGTCGCCGATGCGGCAGCCGCCCAGGTCCGGGATGAACGCCTCACCGAGGCGGTGCAGCAACGGGCCGCAGAACAGGATCGGGATCCGGCTGGACCCGGCGTGCGCATCGATGTCCGCGACGTGCGCGGACTCCACGTCGGTCGGGTCGATGCGGACCGTGCCGGCATCGGCGTCGACGTCCACCCGGGCGCCGTGCAGGTCGAGGAGCCCCGTCACCACCTGCACGTCCCGGATCTCGGGGACGTTGCGCAGGACGCTGGGCGTCTCGCCCAGCAGGGCGGCGACCATCGCCTTGGACACGAAGTTCTTGGCGCCGCGGACGGTGATCTCACCGTTCAGCGGGTTGCCACCGTCGACGTACAGCAGGTCGGCCATCGCACCATCGTCTCTCATGGGTTCACGAGCCCCGGACCGCGGTCCCGGGTGCGGCGAGGATCCCACCCGAAACCCTCACAAGCCACCCGGGAGGTCCTCCGGTGGCACACAGGGAGCCGTGCGCCGTTCCGTCCTGGTCACGAACGCGGTGCGTGCCTCAGTGCTTCCCCTTGGACGACTTCTTCGCCCCGCGTGCCTTCGCCGAACCGGACGACGCCTTCGTCGTCGCGAGCTTCTTGCCCTTCTTCCCCTTCGCGGGCTTCGCGCTGTCGGCGTGCTTGGAGCCCGTGGGCTTGCCCTTGGACGTGGACTTGCGCTGCGACTTCGGCTCGACCTTCTGCCAGCCGGTCGACGCCGTGCCCGACGTCCCGACCGAGGCCGCCTCGTCCGTCGCTCGCGGCAGCGGTTCGGCGTCGGTGGGGACCGCCGCCGGTGCAGCCGGGTGAGCCGCCGCGGGGAGCCGTCCCGCCGGCGCGGCGCCGGCGTCCCCGCTGACCAACGCCTCGCGCAGCTGGACGCCCGGCCGGAAGCGGGCCACGGTCGTCGCGGCCACCTCGACCGCCGCCCCGGTCCGCGGGTTCCGGGCGGTGCGCGCGGACCGAGCGACCGGCTCGAACGTCCCGAAGCCCGTCAGGGCGACGCGTTCGCCCGCGACGAGCGCCGCCGTGATCTCGTGCAGCACCGCGTCGACCGCGTGCGCCGCCTGCGCGTGGCTCGCTCCGTCGCGTGCCAGACGTGTCGCGAGCTCGGACCTGCTGACCATCGGATCCTCCTCGGTGTCGGACGTGCTCCCACGCTAGGTGGTGCACGCCGCGCCCGAGGCCGGCACGCGGGACCAGATCGCGAACGACGTCTGGTCCCGCACCGAGCGTTCAGCTGGGGCGGGAGGCGCCCAGCTCGACGTGCACCACGGGCCGGGCCGCGACGATGGCGACCGGCGGCAGGTGCTTGGCCGGCAAGGTGGCGGGCCGCCACGCCTCACGACGGGCCTCGAACTCCGTGATCTCGGCCTCGTGCTGCAGCGTCAGGCCGATGTCGTCGAGGCCCTCCAGCAGCCGCCAGCGGGTGTAGTCGTCCACCGCGAACGGCACCACGACGTCGTCGCACGTGACCGTCTTCGACTCCAGGTCCACGGTCACCTCGGTGCCCGGGTGCGTCTCGAGGACCTTCCACAGCAGCTCGACGTCCTCCTGGGCGACCTGCGCGGCGAGCAGCCCCTGCTTGCCGGAGTTGCCGCGGAAGATGTCGGCGAACCGCGCCGAGATCACCACGCGGAACCCGTAGTCCTTCAGCGCCCAGACGGCGTGCTCGCGCGACGAGCCGGTGCCGAAGTCGGGACCGGCGACCAGCACCGAGCCGCTGCGGTAGGCGTCCTGGTTGAGCACGAAGGCCGGGTCACCGCGCCAGGCGGCGAACAGCGCGTCCTCGAAGCCCGTGCGGGTGACCCGCTTGAGGTAGACCGCCGGGATGATCTGGTCGGTGTCGACGTTGCTGCGGCGCAGCGGGACCCCGACGCCGGTGTGCTGGGTGAACTTCTCCATCGTCGTCGTCCTCGTCTCAGGCGGTCAGCAGGTCGGGGGTGAGGGGCGAGCCGTCCGGGGAGACGACGTCCGGCCCGAGGTCGGACACGGACGACAGCGTCCCGCGGATCGCGGTCGCGGCCGCCACGAGGGGCGACACGAGGTGCGTGCGACCGCCCTTGCCCTGCCGGCCCTCGAAGTTGCGGTTGGACGTCGAGGCCGACCGCTCGCCCGGCGCCAGCTGGTCCGGGTTCATGCCGAGACACATCGAGCAGCCGGCGTTGCGCCACTCCGCACCGAAGTCCAGGAAGATCTTGTCCAGGCCCTCCGCCTCCGCCTGGAGGCGGACGCGTGCCGACGACGGCACCACGAGCACGCGGACGCTCTCGGCCTTCTGCCGGCCCTTGACGAGCTTCGCGACGGCGCGCAGGTCCTCGATCCGTCCGTTGGTGCACGAGCCGATGAAGACGGTGTCCACCGCGATCTCCCGCAGAGGCTGCCCCGGCGTCAGGCCCATGTACTCGATCGCCCGCTCGGCCGCGACGCGCTCGTTGGCGTCCGCGATCTGCTCGGGCACCGGCACGTTGCCGGACAGCGGGAGCCCCTGGCCCGGGTTGGTGCCCCACGTGACGAACGGCTCGAGGTCGGCCGCCTCCAGCACCACCTCGGCGTCGAACTGCGCGTCGTCGTCCGACCGCAGCGTGCGCCAGTACTCCACGGCCGCGTCCCAGTCGGCCCCCTCGGGAGCGTGCGGACGGCCCTTGAGGTACTCGAAGGTCGTCTCGTCCGGCGCGATCATGCCGGCGCGGGCGCCGGCCTCGATCGACATGTTGCAGACGGTCATCCGGCCCTCCATCGTCAGGGACCGGATCGCCTCCCCGCGGTACTCCAGCACGTAGCCCTGACCGCCGCCGGTGCCGATCTTGGCGATGATCGCCAGGATGATGTCCTTGGCGCCGGCCCCCTGCGGCAGCTGACCGTTCACCGTGATCGCCATGGTCTTGAACGGTGCGAGCGGCAGCGTCTGCGTGGCGAGGACGTGCTCCACCTCGCTGGTGCCGATGCCGAACGCGAGCGCGCCGAACGCCCCGTGGGTGGACGTGTGCGAGTCGCCGCACACCACCGTCAGGCCCGGCTGCGTGAGGCCGAGCTGCGGACCGACCTGGTGCACGATCCCCTGGTCGGCGTCGCCGAGCGAGTGGATCCGCACGCCGAACTCGGCCGCGTTGCGCCGCAGCGTCTCGATCTGGGTTCGGCTGGTCGGGTCCGCGATCGGCAGGTCGATGTCGAGCGTCGGGGTGTTGTGGTCCTCGGTCGCGAGCGTCAGGTCGGGACGACGCACCCCCCGACCCGCCAGCCGCAGGCCCTCGAACGCCTGGGGACTGGTGACCTCGTGCACCAGGTGCAGGTCGATGTAGAGCAGGTCGGGAGCCCCGTTCGTGCCGCGACGCACCACATGTGCGTCCCAGACCTTCTCCGCCAGCGTGCCGGTCATAGGTGAGTCCCGTCTCGTCGTGCTGTCCCGTGTCCTCGTCGTCGGCGTCAGCCTCGGTACGAGTCGCTGCGCGACCCGCCGAACCCGCGGCTTGCATCTCAGGGTTCGAGACGCCAATATCGACCTATGGACAACTCTAGCGGAGTCGGCGTCCTCGACAAGGCCGCCTCCGTCCTCAGCGCCCTCGAGGCCGGCCCGGCGACGCTCGCGCAGCTGGTCACCGCCACCCATCTTGCCCGTCCCACGGCGCACCGCCTGGCCGTCGCGCTCGAGCACCACCGCCTCGTCGCCCGTGACCTGCAGGGACGCTTCGTGCTCGGACCTCGGCTGTCCGAGCTGTCGACCGCCGCGGGCGAGGACCGCCTCCTCGCGACCGCCGGCCCCGTGCTCGCCGCCCTGCGGGACCACACGGGTGAGAGCGCGCAGCTCTACCGCCGCCAGGGCGACATGCGCATCTGCGTCGCCGCCGCGGAGCGTCCGGTCGGCCTGCGCGACTCGATCCCGGTCGGCGCGACGCTGACGATGCTCGCCGGCTCGGCCGCCCAGATCCTGCTCGCCTGGGAGGAGCCTGACCGGCTCCACCGCGGGCTCCAGGGCGCGAAGTTCACCGCCACGATCCTGTCCGGGGTGCGCCGACGGGGCTGGGCGCAGTCGGTCTCCGAGCGCGAGGTCGGTGTCGCGTCCGTCTCGGCGCCCGTGCGCGGACCGTCCGGGCGGGTCGTCGCGGCCGTCTCCGTGTCCGGTCCGCTCGAACGGCTCTCCCGACAGCCCGGCCGGCTTCACGCCGCCGCGGTCGTGTCCGCCGCGAACCGCCTGACCGAGGTGCTGCGCCGCACCGGCGACTGACCTCGAGGTCGACGTCCACGACGCGGCGACAGCACGACGAAGGCCCGGTCACCTCGGTGACCGGGCCTTGTGCGTACCCCCGACCGGATTCGAACCGGCGCTACCGCCGTGAGAGGGCGGCGTGCTAGGCCGCTACACAACGGGGGCCTACGCCTTCGCGGCCGGAGCCGCGCGTGCGGATGAACACTCTACCCGATGCCCGGACTCAGCCGGACAGCGGACCAGCGGTGCTCACGCTGGGGTACCAGGACTCGAACCTAGACTAAGTGAACCAGAATCACTCGTGCTGCCAATTACACCATACCCCATGGGGGTATGACCTCCGCGATCCCGACGCACTCGGACGAGAGCGACAGGAGCAGCCCGGGGGCCGTACCGGCGGTGAACACTACCGGAGCCGCGGGGGCGGGTCCAACTCGCTGCAGAGCCGGCCCGTGCGCGGCCCGGCCAGGTCCCCGACCACACCGCGCCGGTCAGCAGTTCCGGCCGGGTGGCCAGGTCAGCGCGGGATGCGGCCGAACTCGCTCACGTCGTACCAGAGCAGGTCGCGGTCCTCGAGCCGCTGCACGGCTGCGTCGTCCCCGGCGACCGCGGCGACGACGTCCGCCGCGGCGGAGGGTTCGTCCACGTGCGCGCACACCACCGCGTCGGCAGGCACTCCCGAGAGGACCGTCACCGCGGTCACGTCGGCGTCCGGGTCCGCATCCGGTACCACCGACTCGTCCGGCACGTCGGCCGCGAGCACCAGTCGCAGTCGCGGCACGCCGGGCCGGTCCGCCAGCAGCGCCAGGCTCTCGTCGGCGGCGACGAGCTGAGCGACGAACTCCCAGCCCTCGTCGTCCTCGTCCGGAAGAGCGGCGCGCAGTGCCGCCGTCACGGCGTGGGCGCGCCGTGGACCACCATCGGCAGCGAGGTGGTCGAGCTCGTCGAGGGTTGCCGGCAGGTAGACGCGCACGGGGCCAGTCTGCCGGGCCCACGCTCAGCCAACAGCCACCGGCGCGGCGAGCCGCTCGACGACGGCCAGGAGCGCCTTGCGGAGCGCCGAGCCGGGGGCGCACTCGCGCAGCACCCGTCCGGCGAGCAGCGCGCCGTCCGCGGCCGCACGGTCCTCAGGGAGCGTGAGCACTCGGTGGACACCCGCATAGCGGGCGAGGGCGTCGTGCACGGCAGCCTCCGGCCGAGCACCTGAGGCGGAGGACCGCAACCGGTTGACCACGACGACCTGGGGGACGTCGAGGCGCAGGTCTGCCAGCTCCGAGAGAGCGCGGACCAGACGGGCCAGACCCACCGGGTCGCCCGCACCGACCACCACGACCACGTCGGCTGCCCCGAGCGCGCTCAGCGTCGCTGCGTTGCGCTGCGGGGCGCGGGTGTCGTAGCTCAGCTGCTCGTCCTGCTCGAGGCAGAAGCCCGTGTCGACGACCGTCCAGGACACGAGCTGACGTGCCACACCCCAGACCACGTCGAGGGCGGACGCGGGGAGCTCGGGCCAGCGGTCCGCCCGTGAGATCCCCGTCAGGACGCGCAGACGCTCGGCGATCGCCGGTGCGAGTCGCGCGAGCGACCGAAGGTCGAGAGAACCCTGACCGGCAGCGCGGGCAACGGCCGCGAGACCCGGCGCCTCGTCCAGCAGTCCGACGACCTGGGCGACCGTGCCTCCGTACGTGTCCGCGTCCACCAGCAGTGACGTCTCGCCCCGAGCCGCGAGCTCGGCGGCGAGGTTCACGGCCACCGTCGTCCGACCCGGGGCGCCGGTCGGTCCCCACACCGCGACGAGGCGGCCCCGCCGTAGCGGTTCGCGGAGGACGGCGTCGGCTCCCGTGACGTCCGGATGATCCGGGACCGCCACCTCGAGCAGCGCCGTCGCGCTCTCGAGCACGGTCCGCGCACCCGCCAGACCGTCAGGTGTCGGCACGACCAGGTCGGCACCGCACGCCTGCACCCGGTCGACGAGCCACGGACGAGCCGCATCGGCGAGTGCCACGACCTGCACCCCGGCGCGATGCAGCGTGAGCATCGCCTCCACGTCGAGCCGGTCGAGCTCCGCGGAGACGATCGCAACCCGGCCCAGGCCTGCCTCCGCGGCAGCGAGCAGCTCGGTCAGGTCCGCGCAGCGCCGGGTCACCGTGAACCGGCCGGCGGAGGCCTCGGCCGCACGAACGACGAGGCTCTCCGCCGCACCGCGGACCGCGCACAGCACCCCGACGGCCACCTCAGCCGCCCGTCCCCGGCACGGCGACGACCTCGACCGCGCCGTCGGTGGCCAGCGCGCCCAGCACCTTCGCGAGATCCGTGACCGGCACGAGGACGTGCACCGTCGTCGTCCCGCCCGCCGCGAACGCACCCGCGGGCCGGCTGACGTCCTCCACGGTGAGCCCCGAGGCCAGCTGCACCGGCACCGGCGTGGTGCCGCTCGACGTGGCCGATCGCTCCACCGCGGCGGTGAACCAGAGGTCGACCTGCGCGCCCGCCCGCACCGCCTCCGACGGCACGCCCGTGACCGGCACCGAGACCGGCCGCACGGCGAGGTCGGCGGCGGAGCCGACCGCCGACCTCGGCAGCAGCTCTCCGGCCTGCACGACCCGGAGCGCGACCGCATCGGCCGGCAGCTCCTGGTCCGCGCGCTGGTACCGCGCCAGATCGGCTCCCGAGAGCCGGACGTCGGCAACCGTCAGGCCGCTGGCACCGAGACGCTGCCCGGGCACCGTCGTGGTACGGGCGACGTAGACCGGGACCGAGTGCTGCGCCGCGCGGACCACCCAGGAGCCGAGTGCCACCGAAGCGGCCACCATCGCGATGCCGGCCAGCAGCCGCGGGTCTCGCCAGCCCGGGCGTCGCAGCCGGGCAGCGACCGGCAGTGGTAGCTCGTTGGACGCGGAATCCACCCAATCCCCCTCATATCGACGTCGTGCCCGCCTATCTTGGCCGGGTCGTCGACGCCCGCGGGCCGGTTCTGTGGACGAATCGGGGACGATCCCCGCCCATGCCACACTGCCGACATGGCACCGCGGTTCCTGACGCTGACCGACGTGACGGAGATCCTCAACGTCTCCCCGCAGCAGGCTCGCGCGCTGGTCGTCTCGGGCGACCTGCCCGCCATCCAGGTCGGCGGGCGGCACGTCTGGCGCGTCGAGGCGACCGAGCTGGAGAAGTACATCCAGCGGATGTACGCGCAGACCCGGGCACGTGCCGGACGAGGTGCTGCGGAGCCCCTGCCTGAGGACTGACGTCTCGCCAGGAGGCGATCGGTCAGCGAGAACGCACCACTCGTAGCGCAGCGACGGGCACGGTCCACACGGGCCCGCCCCGGCCCGTCCCCACGTCGACGTGGTCGGCACCCACCCGGTCGATCCGACCGACGAGCGTGCGACCTGACGTGTGCACCTGCACCTCGGCACGGTCACGGCCCAGCGCACGCAGGGTGGACCCGAGCCGGAGGCGGCGTTCCACCTCGGCTCCTGTCGGGCTGATGTGGGCGACGACGCCGACGAGGGCCTGGACGGCACCCAGCGGCACGAGCGCGTGCCGCGTACCCGGCTCGACGACCAGCATCCAGTCCGGACCGACCTCGACCAGCTCGCCGGCGACGACCGCGTCACGCTCCCCTGCGAGATCGCCCACGTGCACGCGCAGCTCATGACCACGTGTCGCACGGAGGCGGTCGCCGAGCTGCACGGTCGCCCGCTCGGCACGGACGAGCTCACCGAGCTCGCCCCGGGCCTCGTCGGCACGCGCGGCCTGCAGCTGCGCCTCCAGGTCGTCGAACAGCTCGTCCCAGCGCACGGCCGAACCGTAGGGGATCGGACACTCCGGCCGGTGCCAGAGGGGGACGTACTGGACAACTCGGGCTGGGATGCTCTACACCTACGTCATCAAACGACATCAAACGACATCAAATCGACCCCGACGCACGAACGGACGACACATGACCCGCTACCCCGATCCCCCGGTCGCCCGCGGCCACGCGCTCCGCGGCGCAGGCGGCCTGTGGCTGGCAGCGCTGACGGCCGGAGCGCTCGGCACGGGACTCACCCTTCGCCTGCTCGGGCTGGTCGGTTCGGCGGGTCCCTCGCGGGTCGACGGGTTCGTCGAGCTCGGCGTCGTCGCGGTCGGGGCTGCCGTGCTGGCGTGGCTGACGCTGAGCTGCGCGGTCGCCGCCGCATGCCTGACGGCGCGCGCGACCGGCGCCGGATGGCGGCGCGGTGAGGCGTGGGTGCAGCGCTGGGCGCCTGCGGTCGTGCGGCGAGCGGTCGTGATCGCCGTCGGAGCCGGGATCGGCCTCTCCGCGGCGACGGGAGCGTCAGCGGCCGATGCGGTGCCGACGGGATCGCCGGTGCCCACCGTCAGCGCGACGGCGGCACCGGACGCCGGACGGGACCTGGGCTGGGTGCCGACCGAGCCCGGCACCTCGGCGGTCCCGTCCGGCGCACCCGCACCGACGGTGCTCGGGGAGCCCGACACCAGGCCGGACGCATCGCTGCCGAGCGCCTATCCCCTCGGCACACCGGCGAGCGCCGGAACGGCCGGGGGTGCGGCCCGGACCGTCGCTGCGGAGTCACCGAGCGGCGCGCACGCGATGTCATCGAACTCACCGAGCGCGGGTACCGGCGTAGCGCCGGGGACCGTCACGGTCGCACCCGGCGACACGCTGTGGGCGATCGCCGCGAGGCACCTTCCGGCCGGCGCCGACGACGCGCAGATCGCGGCAACCTGGCCGGTCTGGTACGCGGCCAACGCGACCCGCATCGGCACCGACCCGGACCTCATCCGTCCCGGCCTGGTCCTCAGCGTGCCGGCCGACCTCCAGGGCTCGGCGTCATGACCGCCGCGCTCAGCGACCAGCCGGTGGGCACGACGAGCGTGGAGGACGTGATCGCGTGCGCGACCGCGCCCCTGCCTCGGGCCGGCTCTCGGGCGGCCACGCTGTCGCTCGCCGGGTCGCGTCCCCGGTCGGCCGAACGCGGAACCTCCGCTCCGCCCAGGCGCGCACCGTCCGGCCGGCCGACCGAGCTCCGCGCACGCCTCCTGCCGGCCCGCGGCGGTGCGTCGCCGGCGCAGGCCGAGGGTCCCGCGCACGGGACGGCAGTCCACGTCCAGCAGCGCATCACCGTGATGCGCTCCTCGGACCGGGCCCTGGTGCTCGAGTGCGCGGACGAGGAGCGGGGGGACCTGCCGATCGCCGAGCCCGCGGTGGTCGTGCGCCGGCTCGCGCTGGCCGCGGTCGAGGTCATCGCCGGCCTCCGGCCGGCCGCGCAGCTGGCCCGGTGGCTGACCCCCGGGGTGCTGCAGGCCGTCCGGATGCGAGCCGACCTGCATCGCCGGGCGACGTCCGCCGCGGGACGGGCGACTGTCGGGTCACGGCCGCCGGTGGTCCGGAGCACCCACGTGTGCCGGGTCGAGGAGCGCGTGGTCGAGGCCGCGGTCGTCGTCGACGACGGTTGCAGGGTCAGGGCCGTGGCCGTGCGCCTGGAGACCCACCGCGGGATGTGGCGGGCGACCGCGCTCGACGTCGGCTGAGTGACGTCGAGCGCGGTGCTCACACCACCTGGGAGGCGGTCAGCGTCGGCGCTTCCCCTGCTTGGCCGCCTTGCGCCGCGCCTCCCGGTTGGACCCGTCACCCGCGCCGCCACCCGAGGCCGGGCTGCGACGACCCGCCGTGTCCTCCGCCTCGGTCACCACACCGCCGTCACCGTCGGTCGACGGGGCCGAGTACTGGAGCGGCACCCGGGCGTCCGGGCCGTCGAGGCCCTTCGCGACGAGCCGGGCTGGAGCCGCGGTCCCCGTACCGGGTCCCGTCGCCGTCCGCGCGGCCGACTCAGCCGTGATCACCGGGGTTCCGTCCGCGGCTGCCGCCTGCTGCTCCTCGCTCGGGGCGACCTGCACCTCGAGGTTGAACAGGTACTGGACCGTCTCTTCCTTGATCGCGTCCGTCATGGCGCCGAACAGCTGGAAGCCCTCCCGCTGGTACTCCACCAACGGGTCGCGCTGAGCCATGGCGCGCAGCCCGATGCCCTCCTTGAGGTAGTCCATCTCGTAGAGGTGCTCGCGCCACCGGCGGTCGAGCACCGCGAGCGTGACCCGCCGCTCCAGCTGGCGCATGTTCTCCGAGCCGATCTGCTCCTCGCGGTCGGCGTACGCCACGTCGACGTCGGAGAGGACCTCTCGCTCCAGCACCTCGTGGGTCAGGCGCGTCGGCCCACCCGCCGCCTCGACGACCTCCTCGGGGGTGATCGAGATCGGGTACACGCCCCGAAGGGCGGTCCACAGGGTGTCGAGATCCCAGTCCTCGGGGCGTCCCTCGGCGGTCGCGGACTCGATGTACGCGCTCAGCACGTCGTGGCGGAAGTGCGCGATCTGCTCTTCGAGGTCCTCACCCTCCAGGACCCGGCGACGCTGCTCGTAGATCACCTCGCGCTGGCGCGACATGACGTCGTCGTACTTCAGGACGTTCTTGCGGATCTCGAAGTTGCGCGCCTCGACCTGGGACTGCGCCGACTGGATGCCGCGGGTGACGATCTTGCTCTCGAGCGGCATGTCCTCCGGGAAGCCGGCACGGGTCATCATCGACTCGGCCAGGCTCGAGTTGAACAGGCGCATGAGGTCGTCCTGCATCGACAGATAGAACCGCGACTCCCCCGGGTCGCCCTGACGACCGGAGCGGCCCCGCAGCTGGTTGTCGATGCGACGGGACTCGTGGCGCTCGGTGCCCAGCACGTACAGGCCGCCGAGCTCGACGACCTCCTCGTGCTCGGCCGCCACGGCCTCCTTGGCCTTCGCCAGCGCGTCCGGCCAGGCGGCCTCGTACTCCTCGGCGTTCTCGGCCGGGTCGAGGCCGCGGGCCGCCAGCTCGGCGACGGCCATGAACTCGGCGTTGCCGCCGAGCATGATGTCGGTGCCACGGCCGGCCATGTTCGTCGCGACCGTCACCGCACCCTTGCGACCGGCCTGCGCGACCACGGTCGCCTCGCGTGCGTGCTGCTTGGCGTTCAGCACCTCGTGCGGGACGCCCTGCTTCTTCAGCTTCTGGGAGAGGTACTCGCTCTTCTCCACGCTGACGGTGCCGACGAGGACGGGCTGGCCCTTGGCGTGCCGCTCGACGATGTCCGCGACGACCGCGTCGAACTTGCCCTCCTCGCTCTTGTAGACGAAGTCCTTCTGGTCGATCCGGATCATCGGCCGGTTCGTCGGGATCGGCACGACGCCGAGCTTGTAGGTGCCCTGGAACTCCGCGGCCTCCGTCTCGGCGGTGCCGGTCATGCCGGAGAGCTTGGAGTACAGCCGGAAGTAGTTCTGCAGGGTGATGGTGGCGAGGGTCTGGTTCTCGGCCTTGATCACCACCCCCTCCTTGGCCTCGATCGCCTGGTGCATGCCCTCGTTGTAGCGACGGCCCGGCAGGATGCGGCCGGTGTGCTCGTCGACGATGAGCACCTCGCCGTTGAGGACGACGTAGTCCTTGTCGCGCTTGAACAGCTCCTTGGCGCGGATCGCGTTGTTGAGGAAGCCGATCAACGGGGTGTTGAGGGACTCGTACAGGTTGTCGATGCCGAGGTAGTCCTCCACCCGACCGATGCCGGGCTCGAGGACGCCGACGGTCCGCTTCTTCTCGTCGACCTCGTAGTCGCGCTCGGGCTCGAGGCGGCGCACCACCTTGGCGAACTCGGCGTACCAGCGGTTGGCGTCACCGGAGGCGGGTCCGGAGATGATCAGCGGGGTACGGGCCTCGTCGATCAGGATCGAGTCGACCTCGTCGACGATCGCGAAGTTGTGGCCGCGCTGCACCAGCTCCTCGGTGCTCCACGCCATGTTGTCGCGCAGGTAGTCGAAGCCGAACTCGTTGTTGGTGCCGTAGGTGATGTCCGCGGCGTACTGCTCGCGGCGCTGCGCCGGCGTCTGGTTGGACAGGATCGTGCCGGTGGTCAGCCCGAGGAACCGGTAGACGCGACCCATCAGGTCCGACTGGTAGCCGGCCAGGTAGTCGTTGACCGTGACGACGTGCACGCCCTTGCCCGTCAGGGCGTTGAGGTAGGCCGGCGCGGTGGCGACGAGCGTCTTGCCCTCACCGGTCTTCATCTCGGCGATGTTGCCGAGGTGCAGCGCGGCGCCACCCATCAGCTGGACGTCGAAGTGCCGCTGACCGAGCGTGCGCCGTGACGCCTCGCGCACCGCCGCGAACGCCTCCGCGAGGAGCTCGTCGAGCGTCTCGCCGTCGGCCAGCCGCGCCTTGAACCGGTCCGTCTCCTCGCGCAGCTCCGCGTCGGACAACGCCGTGAAGCTGTCCTCCAGCGCGTTGATCTGGCTGGCGATACCGGACAGCTTCTTGAGGATCCGGCCCTCACCGAGGCGCAGGACCTTCTCGAGCATCGCTGGCACGCATGACTCCCGACGTGATCGCACCCCGTACGGGGTGGGGGCTGCACCGACCGCACGGCCGGGCCGGTCCATCGTAGGCGAGCCGCAGGCACCGGCGGTGGGCCGCCGGCCTGACGTCGCGCGAGGGAGCCGTCGGCCTCAGCAGGACGAGTCCGCGAGCGCCCGGCCCAGCTCCACGGCCAGGTCGCCGCGAGGCTCACCGGACCGGTCACCGACGAGCACGTCCCCCAGCCCGGTCCAGCGCGCCGCGAGGCGGAGCTCCGACGCGAGCTCCCGCGCGACGACGTCGGCCGGTGGGACGCCCCCCGCCGTCACACCGGACGGAGGCGCCGTGTGGGCCGCGTGCACCCGCAGCACACCCGACTGGCGATCGGCCTTCAGGTCGACGAGAGCCGCCAGGTGCTCGCCGAGGAGGAAGGGCAGCACGTAGTACCCCCAGACGCGCTGCGGCTCGGGGACGTAGATCTCGATGCGGTAGCGGAGCCCGAACAGCGACTCGACGCGACGGCGCTCCCACACCAGGGGGTCGAACGGGCTGAGCAGCGCTCGTCCGCGCGCGTGCCGCGGCACGGGCGGGGCGTCGCGGTGCCGCCACGCGCGGCCGTCACCCCACCCGGGCACGTCCACGGCGACGGCCTCACCGTCCTCCACGAGCTGCGCCAGCGCCACCGCCGTCTCGGACGTGCCGAGTCGGTAGTAGTCCGCGACGTCACGCAGCGTGCCGATGCCGAGCGCCCGTACGGAGGCGGCGACGAGGGCCCGGACCGCATCCGCCCGCGGTGGTTCCGGAGCTGCGAGCACCGGGGCGGGCAGCACCCGCTCCACCAGGTCGTACCGGCGCTCGAACGCTCCGTTGCGACCTGCGGAGGTCACCTGGCCCGTGAAGAACAGGTACTCGAGGACACGCTTGGCGACGGTCCAGTTCCAGCCCCAGTTCACCCCCCGACCGGGATGCTCGTGCTGCAGCCGCTCGTGCACCTGGGCGCCCGTCAGCGGCCCCTCGTCCGCCAGCATCACGAGGACGTCGTCCACCACCGGGCCGTGGGTGCGCGGAACCTCGCGGATGGCACCCCACGCCTGCGACTCGTAGTCGCGTCGACGCCAGTCGAACAGCCGGTAGTCCTCCGTGCGGATGAACGAGGCCTGGTGGGCCCAGCTCTCCACGAGCCGTCGTGGCGCTCTGCCCGCCGCCCTGTCGAGCACGGCCGGGTCGTAGGGCCCCAGCCGGGAGTACAGGGGCATCAGGTGCGCCCGGGCGAACACGTTCACCGAGTCGATCTGCAGCACGCCGAGGCGGTCGACCACCTGCTGGAGGTGCCGCGCGGTGACGGCGGCAGGACGCTCGGGACGCTCCCGGTGCAGCCCCTGGGCAGCGAGCGCGAGACGACGCGCCTGGCCCAGGGTCAGTCGTTCACCCGCGACGGACTCCCGGGCACCCGCGACGGACTTGCGGGCGCCCGCGACGGTGGTGGTGTCAGACACCCGCACATCCTGCCGCCGGGCACCCACATGCGGACGGCGCTCGGCCCGGGCGCCACGGCGGGCGTCCGGGCCGAGGGTCGTGCTGGTGGTGCGTCGCCGGGACGGCTCCCGGGCGGGGTGCTCAGCCGGCGAGGGCGTCCGCCACCACCACCGGTCCGGCGACCGGCGTGTCCAGCTTGATCACGCCGTAGCTCCAGCCGTGGCGGCGGTAGGCGACGGCGGGTTGCGCCGTCTCGGCGTCGACGAAGAGGTAGAAGTCGTGGCCCACCAGCTCCATCTCGTACAGGGCGTCGTCGACGGTCATCGGGGCGGCGTGGTGCACCTTCTCCCGGATGATCACCGGCGAGTCGCCGAGGGGGATCTCCACCGCTCCGTCGGAGACGGTGCGAGGCGCCCGCGGCGGTTCTGCCTCGGGGACGACCGGGGCGACAGGCTCCGTCGTGCTGACCGGGGCGGCCCCACGGTGGTCCTTGCGGCGGTCGCGGGTGCGGCGCAGGCGCTCCAGCAGCTTGGCCATCGCCAGGTCGAGGGCCGCGTACGCGTCGTCGGCGCACGCCTCGGCGCGGATGACCGGTCCCTTGTCCACGACGGTGAGCTCGACGCGCTCACTGCTGTCGGACTGGCGGGGGTTCGGCTCGTGCGACACGAGGACGTCGATGCGCTGCGCGCGAGGCGCCAGCTGTTCGACCTTGGTCAGCTTGCTGTCGAGATGCGCCCGGAACCTGGGTGACACCTCGGTGTGCCGACCGGCAACCACGATCTCCATGCGGGCCTCCTGGGAGGTGAGGGGCAGAGCCTGCAGGGCTCGCCCGGTGACGTGCTGTCTGTGCCCCTGGTGGGGGCAGGTGCGGCACCACCTCCTCGGCCTGCGCGGGGCGGTCCCCTGGCGGGGGCCGGCCGGTTGCGTCGGCTGGAACCTCCACGCTAACGCGCCTCCGCTCCGGCCACCAAGCGACCGGGCGGGGGTGTCGAGGCGAGGACGACGCCGGCCACGACCCGCGCCCCCGCTGCACCGAGCACGTCAGCCGCAGCGGCCGCGGTCGCGCCCGTGGTCAGCACGTCGTCTACCAGCAGCACGCGCGCGCCCGCGACCTGCGCGCGAGCTCGAACGTGCACGTGACCTGCGAGGTTGCGTGATCGCGCGCGCGCCGACAGCCCCGACTGGTCCGCGCCGGGCGACCGACGCAGGACGCCGGCCGCCGTCGCGCGGACGCCGCGGCACGCCAGCTCGTCCGCCACCGCTGCGGCGAGCACGCCGGCGGGGACCCATCCGCGGGTGCGCCGGGCTGCGGCGGTGGACGGCAGGGGCACGACCAGCACCGGGGCCGCGCCGGCCAGCACCGGCACGGCGGCCCGGGCGGCGTTCCGAAGAGCTGCGGTGAACGGTTGGGTCAGGTCGGTGCGGCCGTGGTCCTTCCAGGCGGTGACGGCGCGGCGCACCGGTCCGGTGAAGTCGGCGACGGCCCACCACGGCGGCGTCCTGCCGTCGAGCCGGTCCAGCCGGCCGGCGCGGTCCTCGCACCGCCAGGCCGGCCGTCGCAGCAGCGCGGCGCAGTCGCCGCACCAGGACTGGTCGTCGAGACCGCAACCGGCGCACGCGACGGGCAGGACGAGGCCGAGCAGCTCGACGGCGGCGCGGCGCAACCAGGTCGGCGCATCGGTCGGCACACCGACAGCGTGGTACCGGGCGCTGCGGCCCGGCCCGTGGAGCGCCGTCGGCCGAGAACGGTTCAGCGGCCGGCGGACCTGAGGGCGGCTCACGGGCCGCCCCGGGTCAGCCCGGGTACGCCGGGTCGTGCACTCCTGTGGCGCCCTGCACCGGGACCCAGGTGCGCCCGTCGTACCGGAGCAGCTCGCCCGCGTGCGTGGCGACGAGCATGCTGCGCTCCCCCACCCCCGAGGCGATCGACGCGGCATCTGCCACGTCCGGCAAGGGCTCCGACTGGCCGCCGACCGGCACGAGGCGGAGCGTGGACGGGCCGCCGCCGCCGCCGAGCACCCCGAGCGTCACCGCATCCGCCCAGACCACCTGGCGGGCATCGGCGACGGAGGCTCCCGCCCGGACGGGGGTGCTCAGCTGCTGCGGCGCCCCGGACGCGTCGCGGACGACGCCCGCGACGTCGATCGCGACCCCGTCGGGACCGTCCGACACCACGGCGACCCGGGTGCCGTCGCGCGCGACCGCGAGCGCCTTGACGGATCGCCCGACCAACCAGGGCGCCGTCAGCGTCACCTGCGAGCCGGCCGGCGTCACGGCGAGCACGCTGCCGCCCGTCGCGGTCCAGATCCAGCCCCGGCGGTCCACGGACGGTGCCGCGAGGCCTGCGCCCGACATCAGCACCCGGGCGGGCGCGGTCGCGGTCGGCGCCAGCACCAGCCGGTCCGTCCCCGAGAGCAGCACCTGCACCGACCCGTCGGCGCTGCGTGCCGGGCTGCGAGCGTCGAGACCCGCGAGCGAGCCGACGCCGGCCACCGGCTGGAGCGCCCCGTTCACCAGGCTGACCAGGGCATCACCCTGGATCATCACCGGGTCGCCGACCGCCGACGTGGGCAGGGACGTGGCGCCGTCGAGCGGCACGCCCGCGGCGCCGGCCCGCACGACGACGGACCGCACCTGCGGCAGCTGCAGCGACTGCTGCAGCTGCGCCAGCAGCAACCCGCGGTCGGCGGCCTGCACCGTCCGGGCCGGCTCGAGGTCGACCTCCGCGACGCCGTCGGCGTCCACCGTGACCGCCTCCGGCTTGAGCTGGACGCCGTCCGGCACGGCGGTGCGGACCGCGTCCCGCAGCCAAGGTGAGGGGCCGGCGAGCAGGCCCTTGACCACCGAGGTCGGCAGGTTCCGCGACGGGTACCACCGGGTCTCCGGGACGAGCACCTGCGAGTCGGGCGACAGGAAGTACAGCTGGGCGGCACGGAACCGGGAGGTGAAGGCGCCCTGGGACAGGATCAGCCCCTTGGGCGTCCCGCCGATCCGCCACTGCTGCCGGCTGTCCTGCACCATGTCGAACGTCACCGACTCACGACCGTCGGCGGAGGCCTCCGTGTAGCGCCCGTCGGCGTCCACCTTGCCGGCCACCTGCACCTCGACGGTCACCTGGGTGTCCGACGTGCGCTGCACCTGCGTGGCGGAGGCGACGACGACGCTGCCGAGCGGGTCCCAGCTGGAGCGGGCGTCCGGGGTCAGGAACTCCCGTGCGGCGACGAAGTCGACGAAGTCCCCGGACAGCCCGGCGGAGCCGGCGAGCAGGAAGCCCTCCACGATGGAGACGGGGTCCGCGTTGGGAGCCGGACCCTCGGCCACCACGACGACGGGGTCCCCCTCCGGGACGCGCGCATCACCCTTCTGCACCGCACCCTGCGTCGGGATGGCGCTGCACGCGGCGACCACCAGCACGGCCGCCGCCGCCAGGGCGGCGCGCAGCCGCTGCGGCATGCTCATCGGACCTCCTGGACCGGCTGGTCGGCGTCGGACCAGTCCGGCAGGGCCGCCGGATCCGAGCGCGGCCTCGTCGCGGCCACCGGCGCGGCCTGCTCCTGCGTCTCGTCCGGCACCAGCGAGAGCGGCGACGACTGGAGCCGGATGCCCGCCCGCCGCGGCAGGGTGAGCCGGAACGACGCTCCGCGCCCGGGGCGTCCCCACGCCTCGAGCCAGCCACCGTGCAGCCGTGCGTCCTCCAGCGAGATGGCCAGCCCCAGGCCCGTGCCACCGGTCGTCCGCGCCCTGGCGGGGTCCGCGCGCCAGAACCGGTCGAACACGTGCTGTGCCTCCCCTGCGGTCATCCCGACGCCCTTGTCGCGCACCGTGACGGCGACGGCGTGCTGGTCGGCGGCGACCGTCACCTCCACGGGCGTGCCGTCCGCGTGCTCGATCGCGTTGACGACCAGGTTGCGCAGGATGCGTTCCACCCGGCGCGGGTCGATGTCCGCCACGACGCGCTGCTCCGGCAGCACCACGGAGATCCACGAGCCCTTGCGCTCTGCGAGCGGCACCGAGGCGTCGACCGTGCGCACCACCACGTCGCGGACGTCGCGGCTCTCGGCGTCGAGCACCGCGGCACCCGCGTCGAACCGGCTGATCTCGAGGAGGTCGGCCAGCAGGTCCTCGAAACGGTCGAGCTGGGTGGACAGCAGCTCAGCCGAGCGCTTCACGGACGGCTCGAAGTCGTGCCGCGCGGCGTGGATGACCTCACCCGCCATCCGGACGGTCGTCAGCGGGGTGCGCAGCTCGTGGGAGACGTCGGACACGAACCGGCGCTGCAGCGTGGAGAGCTCCTCGAGCCTGCGGATCTGGTCCTGCAGGCTCTCCGCCATCTCGTTGAACGACTGGGCGAGCGTCGCCATCTCGTCCTCGCCCTGGACGCTCATCCGCTCGGTGAGCTGCCCGTTGGCCAGCCGCTCGGCCACCTGCGCGGCCCGGCGCACGGGCAGCACGGTCTGGCGGGTGACCAGCCAGGTGGTGGAGCCGAGCAGCAGCACGAGGGCCCCGGCACCGAGCGCGAGCGTGCGCAGCAGGAAGTCGAGCCGGTCCTGCTCCGCCTGCAGCGGGTAGAGGAAGAACAGCTGGTAGGTGCCGACCACGGGCACGGTGACCTGCTGGCCGACGACGACAGCCGGCTCGAGCCGGCCCCCCGCCCGCAGGGCGACGGACTGCCAGTGCTGGCCACCCGACGACGTGGCGGTCTTCAGGTCGGCGCTGATCAGGTCGACGTACGCCGCGTTGGTGGCGGTCGCACCCGCCTGGACCGACACCGCCTGGCCGGGCGCGCGCAGCAGGAACACCTCGCGGCCGCCGGAGCCCGCGTTGTGCTGCGCGCTCGTCACGTCGGAGAGCAGCTGCTGCACCTCGGCGCCCGTGGTCGCCGTCGCGGAGTCGAACGTGTTCTGGGCCTGCTGCGTGCTGCGGGCGCTCTCCTCCAGCACCTGCTGCAGCCGGGCGCGGAACAGCCCGTCCGCCGTGCGCTGGCCGACGTACGCGAACACGAGGGCGAGCGCCACCAGGCCGATCGTGAGCGTGGACGTCAGCACGCGGACCTGCAGCGAGCCGCGCCACCAGCGCAGCGCCGACCGGAGCCGACGGCCCCACCGGGCGCGGACCAGCCGCCAGACGCTCGTCATCCGGGGCACGGTGCACCCCCGGCCCGGCTCACGACGAGCCAGCCCCCGCCTTGTAGCCGACGCCCCGCACGGTCACGACGATGTCCGGGCGCTCCGGGTCGTGCTCGATCTTCGACCGCAGCCGCTGCACGTGGACGTTGACCAGCCGCGTGTCCGCCGCATGGTGGTAGCCCCACACCTTCTCCAGCAGGACCTCGCGGGTGAACACCTGCCACGGCTTGCGCGCCAGGGCGACGAGGAGGTCGAACTCGAGCGGCGTGAGCGAGATCGGCGTGCCGTCGCGCGCGACCCGGTGCCCGGGGACGTCGATCGTCAGGTCGCCGATCGTCAGGTGCTCGGGGGCTGGCTCGTCGCTGCGGCGCAGCCGCGCGCGCACCCGGGCGACCAGCTCCTTGGGCTTGAACGGCTTGGAGATGTAGTCGTCGGCCCCTGCCTCGAGGCCGAGCACCACGTCCACGGTGTCGCTCTTGGCGGTGAGCATGACGATCGGCACGCCCGACTCCGCACGGATCTGGCGGCACACCTCGTAGCCGTCACGGCCGGGGAGCATCAGGTCGAGCAGCACCAGGTCCGGCTGCGTCGCACGGAAGATGCCGAGCGCCTCGTCGCCGTCCTCGCAGAACGCGGGCTCGAAGCCCTCGGACCGCAGCACGATGCCGATCATCTCCGCGAGGGCGGTGTCGTCGTCGACCACCAGGACGCGTCCCTTCATGGCGGTCATTGTCGCACCTGACCTGCTCCGATCCCCCAGAGCCGACCGGGTGGTCCGCACCTGGCAGTCCACCCGTCCGGACGGCCCCCTACGGCAGGTCCCCGTGGCACGATGAGGCGTCGGCGGCCCGACCGTCGACGTGTCCACGTGCTGCGCCGGGACCGATCTCAGCCGAGCCTCACCCGAGCAGCCGGCCGCACCACCAGCTGCGCCGCCACCAGGGGAGCCCCAGCACATGAGCGAACCGCAGGACCCGTCCCGGCCGAGCGGCTGGGCGGCGCCCGGTGCGTCCGCCGGGAAGCCGGCCGACGACCGGCCGGACAGCTGGGTCCCGGCGGATCCTCCGCCCGGCCACGCGCCGCAGCCACCCGGGTACGGGCAGCAGCCGCCCGCCTACGGCCAGCAGCCACCGGCGTACGGCCAGCACCCACCGGCGTACGGCCAGCAGCCGCCCGCCTACGGCCAGCAGCCACCGGCGTACGGGCAGCAGCCACCGGCGTACGGGCAGCAGCCACCGGCGTACGGGCAGCAGCCACCGGCGTACGGGCAGCAGCCACCGGCGTACGGGCAGGCCGGTTGGGGACCGACCCCGTACGGCCCTCCGGGCGCCGGCGCCTGGCGTCCCCCCGCGCTGCAGCCCGGGATCATCCCGCTGCGGCCGCTCAGCCTCGGAGAGCTGCTCGACGGCGGGGTCCGGGCGATCCGTGCCAACCCCGCGGTCATGTTCGGCCTCGCCGCCGTGGTGGTCACGGTCGGCGTGGTGCTCTCGGCGATCGTCACCGCGTACGTCGGCGGCCTCCTGGCCGGTCCGCTCGACTCCTTCTCGCGTCAGCTCTCGGGCCTCCCCGACGCGAGCACCACCGACCTCGGTGCGATCTCGAGCCAGCTCGGCACCGCGTTCGCGACGTTCGCCGCCCTTCCCGTCACCGCGCTGGCCACGACGATCCTCGACGGCCTCCTCGTGGTGTCGGTCAGCCGCTCGGTGCTCGGGCGGCGTGCGACCGTCGGCGAGGTCGCGCGGTCGTGGCGGGTGTGGTGGGTGATCGGGTTCACCCTGCTGATGTCCCTGGCCGTGCTCGTCGTCGGCGGCGTGCTGGCAGCGGTGATGGTGTGGGCCGGTCGGAGCCAGCAGTGGGGGTGGCTCGCGTTCGGGGCCCTGGTGGGCGGTCTGGCGTTCGCGGTCGCCGCCGTGTGGGTGAACACCCGCACGCTGCTGGTGACGCCGGCGCTGATGCTCGAGGGCAAGCCGTTCTGGCGCACCATCGCGCGGGCGTGGCGGCTGACCCGGGGCAGCTTCTGGCGGCTGTTCGGGATCGCCCTGCTGGTCGCGGTGCTCGTCTCCGTCCTGACCCAGATCATCTCGGTGCCGTTCACCCTGGTCGCCGAGGGCGTGACCGGCGGGGTGACGTCGTTCTGGGCGGTCGTGATCATCTCGGTCGGCAAGGTGATCACGCTGACCGCGGCGACCACGTACCAGGCAGCAGTCATCGCGCTGCTGTACATCGACGTGCGGATGCGGCGCGAGGCGCTGGACGTCGAGCTGGCACGCGCGGCCTCGACCGACTCCCCGGCGTGACCGGTGCACGGGCGGTGGCCGTCGTCGCCGCCCTCGTCGGTGCCGCGGAGCCGCCGGTCCGTCCGGACGGGCCCACGGCCCAGCGATGGGCGCGGGAGGAGCTGCTCGATCCCGTCTACCACCAGCAGCAGAGCCTGCTCAGCCGGTTCCTGACCTGGTTGGGGCACCTGTTCAGCGGGATGCACGGTGCCGCCCTGCCGCCGCGCGGCGCCCTGGTCGCGGCGGCAGTCGGGCTGGCGGTGCTCGTCGTCGCCGGCCTGTGGGTGACCGGCCCGGTGCGGCGGTCCCGACGGACCCGGCCGGAGGCCGTCCTGGCCGCCGCGGACGGGCGCACGGCGGCCGAGCTCCGGGCGGCGGCCGATGCCGCAGCCGCTGCAGGCGACTTCTCGACGGCCGTCGCCGAGCGGTTCCGCTCCCTGGCCCGCGGTCTCGAGGAGCGCGCGGTGCTCGACGAGCGGCCCGGCCGCACGGCCGACGAGGTCGCGCGCGACGCCGGCGAGGTGCTGAGCGCGGTGGCGACGGACCTGGTCCGGGCGGGGCGCCTGTTCGACGACGTCGTGTACGGCGGTCGCGCGGCCCGACGCGCCGACGACGACGAGCTGCGGGCGACCGACGACGCGGTCCGCGCCGCCCGCCGGACGGTGTCGGTCGGCCACGCAGCCGAGGACGCCCCGTGACCGCGCCCGTGACCACGACCCTGGTCCCCGCCACCGGCGACGGGACGACGCCACGAAGCCGCGCAGCCCGACGCTGGCGCAGGGCCCGGGCGCCCCTGGTGGTGCTCGCCCTGCTGCTCGTCGGCGGCCTGCTCGCGGTGCTGCCCGCCCCGCGCACCTCCACCGCCCCCCTGGCGCCGGACAACCCCGGGGACACCGGCGCTCGCGCGCTGGCTCAGATCCTCACGCGCCACGGCGTGCACGTGCACTACGTCCGCACCATCGCAGCCGCGGAGAAGGCTGCGACGGCCGGCAGCACGCTCCTGGTGCTCGGTGACCTCTACCTGACGCCGGACATGGTCGGCCGGATCGGCCGCAGCGCGGCGGACCTCGTCCTCGTCGAGACGCCGGACGTGCTCGACAGGCTGGCCCCGGGCGTCACCCCGAGCTTCGGGGGCTCGACCGCCGACGTGCGCGGCGCCGCCTGCGACGACCCGGACGCCGTCGCGGCGGGGACGATCACGGCCGCCGGGGCGGTCCGCGGCCACGGCCCGGGCGTCACGGTGTGCTTCCCCGAGTCGGGCGCCGGTGCGGGTGAGGGCGGTGCGCTCGCGGTCGTCGCCGGCGCGCGACGCGTCAGCGTCCTGACCGACGCCGGCCCTCTGACGAACCGGTCCCTCGCCGACCAGGGGAACGCGGCGCTGGCCCTGCGCCTCCTGGGGGTGCACCCCGACCTCGTCTGGTACCTCCCGTCCTCCGACGACCTCGGCATCGAGCGGAGCTCGCAGGGCGGCACCAGCCTCACCGACCTGATGCCACCGTGGCTGGTGCAGCTGGGGCTGCTCGCCGTGGCGACGGTCGCAGTGGCGGCGGTGTGGCGTGGCCGTCGGCTCGGACCCGTGGTCAGCGAGCGGCTGCCCGTCGTCGTGCGCGCCGGCGAGACGACCCGCGGGCGCGGCCGTCTGTACCGACGCGCGGGCGCGCACGCGCACGCCGCCGCCGCCCTGCGGGCAGGTGCGGCGTCCCGCTCGGCGGCCCGCCTCGGCCTGCCCCGTTCCGCCGACCGACCGGCCACCGTGGCCGCCATCTCCCGTGCCACCGGCCGGCCGGCCGCGGACGTGGAGCACCTGCTGTACGGCTCGTCACCCACCGACGACCGAGCACTGGCCATGCTGGCCCGTGAGCTGGACCACCTGGAGAGCGAGGTTCACCGATCGTGAGCGACGTCCTGCCGCCGTCCCCCGTGCCGCCCTCGGCCGCGCCGTACCCGGCAGCGACCGCCGGTGGTGAGGGTGCCACCGTGCCCCGACCTGCCACCGCCCCGCAGCACGGGGCGGCACCGGCGGTCGGGGCGTACCCACCCGGCCCGGCGACGGGGCTGACCGGGTCCCACGCCGCCGCCCCGAGCCCCTCCGTCGACCTGCGCGGCATGCTGGCCGCGGTGCGGGCCGAGGTCGCCAAGGCGGTGGTCGGTCAGGACGCCGCGGTGACCGGCCTGGTCATCGCGCTGCTGTGCCGGGGCCACGTGCTGCTGGAGGGCGTGCCGGGTGTCGCCAAGACGCTGCTGGTCCGCAGCCTGTCGGCGGCCCTGGCGCTGGACACCAAGCGCGTGCAGTTCACGCCGGACCTGATGCCGGGCGACGTGACCGGATCCCTGGTGTACGACGCGCGGACCGCGGAGTTCTCGTTCCGGGCCGGGCCGGTGTTCACCAACCTCCTGCTCGCCGACGAGATCAACCGGACACCGCCGAAGACCCAGGCCTCGCTTCTCGAGGCGATGGAGGAGCGGCAGGTCTCGGTGGACGGCGCCGCGCGGCGGCTGCCCGACCCGTTCCTCGTGATCGCCACGCAGAACCCGGTGGAGTACGAGGGCACGTACCCGCTGCCCGAGGCCCAGCTGGACCGGTTCCTGCTCAAGCTGCTGCTGCCGCTGCCCGAGCGCGCCGACGAGGTGCAGGTGCTCGCCCGGCACGCCGCCGGCTTCGACCCGCGGGACCTGGCCGCCGCTGGCCTGCGGCCCGTCGCGGGCCCCGCGGAGCTCGCGGCGGCCCGCGCCGAGGTGGCCCGGGTGCAGGTGGCCCCCGAGGTGCTCGGCTACGTGGTCGACCTGTGCCGGGCGACGCGTGAGTCGCCGTCGCTGTCGCTGGGCGTCTCGCCTCGAGGTGCGACGGCGCTGCTCGCGACCTCGCGCGCGTGGGCGTGGTTGAGCGGACGGCCCTACGTGACACCGGACGACGTCAAGGCGCTCGCGCACCCCACGCTGCGCCACCGGGTCCAGCTGCGTGCCGAGGCCGAGCTGGAGGGCGTCACCGCGGAGTCGGTGCTGGACACCGTGCTCGCCTCGGTGCCGGTCCCCCGCTGAGGCGGCCCGATGGCGATCACGTGGCGTGCCGTGGCGCTGACCGCGCTCGGCGCCGTCCCGGTGCTGCTGCTGCCGGTCCCCGGCACGGTGCTCGCCTGGGTGGCGCTGGTCGCGGCGCTGTGCGCGGTGGACGTCGCCCTCGCGGCGTCCCCACGACGGCTGGCGGTGTCCCGGTCGGTGCCGGCGTCCGTCCGCAGGACGGAGCCGACGAGCTCGACGCTGACGATCACCAACCTCGACCGACGCAGGCTGCGAGGCCTGGTCCGGGACGCGTGGCCGCCGTCGGCGCTGTCGGCCTCGGGACCGGTCGAACCGGGCGCACCTGCCGCGCTCGGCCGACGGTCACCTCGCCACGCCCTGGACATCCCGGTGGGCGAGGCGGCCCGCGTGGTCAGCGCGCTGCGGCCCACCCGGCGGGGCGACATCCCGGCGGGTGCCGTGACGGTGCGCACCGTCGGTCCGCTCGGACTGGCCGGACGCCAGGCCTCGCTCCAGGTTCCCGGGCGGCTGCGTGTGCTTCCCGAGTTCGCCTCGCGGCGGCACCTGCCGAGCCGGCTCGCCCGGTTGCGCGAGCTGGACGGCCGCGCTGCGGTGCAGGTGCGCGGTGCCGGGACGGAGTTCGACTCGCTGCGCGAGTACGTCGTCGGAGACGACGTCCGGTCCATCGACTGGCGCGCGACCGCCCGTCGTGCCGACGTGGTGGTGCGCACCTGGCGGCCCGAGCGGGACCGGCGGGTGCTGGTGGTCGTCGACACCTCCCGCACCAGCGCCGTGCGGGTCCTGGACGCCCCGCGGCTGGAGGCGTCGATCGAGGCGGCACTGCTGCTCACCGCGCTCGCCACGCGGGCCGGTGACCGCGTCGAGCTGCTCGCCTGGGACCGCCGGGTCCGAGCGAGCACCGCCGGGCGGACGGGCAGCCGGGTGCTGCCGGCCGTCGCGGAGTCGCTGGCCGGTGTCGAGCCTGCGCTGGTCGAGGCCGACTGGGCCGGCCTGGTGGGTCAGGTGCGCAGCCGGCTGAGCCGGCGGTCGCTGGTGGTGCTGCTCACCACCGTGGACCCCGCCGCCGTCGAGCGGGGCGTCCTCGGCGTGGCCGCCGGGCTCACGGACCGGCACGTGGTGGTGCTCGCCTCGGTCGCGGACCCGGAGGTGGACGACCTGCGGCACGGTCGCCGCAGCGCGGCCGAGGTGTTCGACGCCGCGGCGGCCGAGCGCACCGTGCTGGAGCGGGAGGCGGTGGCGCAGCGCCTGCGACGTCTCGGCGTGGAGGTGCTGGACGCGCTCCCGGACGAGCTCGCCCCGCGTCTCGCGGACACGTACCTCGCGCTCAAGGCCGCCGGCCGGCTCTGAGCGCCCCCGGTGTCGGCGGCCGGCGTTACCGTCGCCGCGTGCCCGACGACCAGCTCTCCCCCCGTGCGCTGGGTCGCGCGCTGCTGGCCCGTCAGCACCTGCTGGCGCGCGCACCGGCGGAGAGCGACGGAGCGGCTGCCGCGGAGCGGCTCGTCGGTCACCTCGTCGGGCTGCAGGCCCAGAACCCCACGTCGCCGTACCTCGCGCTCTGGAGCCGCCTCGAGGGCTTCGCACCGGCGCACCTGGCCGCGACCCTGGCAGACCGCCGCACGGCCCGCGTCGCCGCCATGCGCAGCACCGTCCACCTGCTCACCGCCCGGGACGCGCTGGCCCTCCCGGTGCTGACCGCCCGGACCCTCTCGCGCGAGACGCGCGGCCTGTCTGCGGCGGAGCTGGACCGGATCGCCGTCCGCGCCCGGGAGCTGCTCGAGCGCACGCCGATGCGGCCCAACCAGCTCGGTCCTGCGCTCGCACCCGAGCTGCCGCACGTCCCGCCGAACAACCTCGCCTACGCCGCTCGCTGCCTGCTGTCCCTGGTGCAGGTCACACCGCGGGGGCAGTGGGGCGCCAGCATGGCCACCACGTGGACGACGACCGAGTCGTGGTTCGCCCCGGAGACGGTCGCGGCGGCTCCCGACGTGCAGGACCCCGACGTGCGGGCGGAGGTGGTGGGCGACCTGGTGCTGCGCTACCTCGCCGCCTTCGGGCCGGCGTCGGTCGCGGACGTGCAGGCGTGGTCCGGGTTGACGCGTCTCGCCCCGGTGGTGCAGGCACTGGGTGACCGGGTGGTGCACCTGCGCCCGCTGACGGCGTCGGCGGGACGGAACCGGACGGTGCTCCTGGACGTGCCGGACGCCCCGCGGCCCGACGAGGACACCCCGGCGCCGGTGCGACTCCTGCCCGACTTCGACAACGTGGTGCTGTCCCATGCCGACCGCACCCGCATCGTGCCCGAGGACGTCCGCCGCCGGCTGGTCACGCCGAACGGAAGCGGTCCTGGGACCGTGCTGGTGGACGGGCAGGTCGGCGGTGTCTGGCGGCTGCGTCGGGAGCGCGGCACGGCCGGTATCCGCGCACCCGGGTCGGTGACCCTGCTCGTCGAGCCGTTCGTGGCTCTGTCGCACCAGCAGCGGGACGAGCTGGACGCGGAGGCCCACGGGGTGCTCGCCCTGCTCGCCGGCGACGTCGAGGACCGTCGGGTCGAGGTCGCCGCCGCGTCGTGACGGGCGGATCCACGTGGCGGCCGCATGCGGCGGCGGCGCTGGTGCCCCTGCCGGCGCCGTGCCGTCAGCCCGCCGTCGCCACCGCGTAGCCGGCGCGGTCCAGCTCCAGGTCACCCGTCTCGCCCGCACGTGCCGCCCGCCGACCGAGCAGCAGCACGTACACCCAGAACGCCGCGAGCGACGCGAGCCCGATGGCGATCTTCGCCGCCCACGGCAGCTGGGACCCGGTGACGAAACCCTCGATCAGGCCCGACACCGCCAGGACCCCCACCAGCCCCAGCGCCACGGTGAACAGCGCCCGGCCCTCCTCCGCCAGCGCCCGCCCACGCGGACGGGGGCCCGGGTCGACCAGCGTCCAGAACAGGCGCAGACCGGCCGCACCGGAGACGAACACCGCGGTCAGCTCGAGCACGCCATGGGGGCTGATCAGCTGCAGGAACATGTCCAGCCGGCCGTACGCCGCCATCAGCCCACCGGCCGCACCCACGTTCACGGCGTTGCTGAGCAGGAAGTACACCGGCACCACGCCCGTGATCCCGGTGGCGACGCAGAGCGCCGAGATCCACGCGTTGTTGGTCCAGACCATGGCGGCGAACGTCACGCCGGGGTCGTAGTACGCAGCGAACAGCTGGTCGACGTACTCCTTGCGGCTGGCCGGCGTCCCCATCGCGGCCAGCGCCTCCGGATGCGTGGCGACCCACACGCCGGTGACGACGCCGACCGCGAGAAACACCACCATCACGCCGACCGTCCACCACCGGATCCGGTACAGCGCGGCCGGCAGCAGCACGGTGAGGAACCGGGCGACGTCCCGCCACGCCGGCTCGTGCGTACCGGCGATCCGGGCGCGCGCCCGGCCGAGCAGCTGCGAGAGCCGGGTCACCGTCTCCGGGTCGGGAGCGGCGGACCGCAGCGTCGACAGGTCCGTGGCGGTGGCGCGGTAGAGCCGCACCAGCTCGTCCGACTCGGCGCCCGACAGTCGGCGGCGGCGCACCAGCCGGTCCAGGCGGTCCCACTCCGGCGTCCGCGCGACCACCAGGGCGTCCAGGTCCATGCCGCACAGCCTGCCATCGCGACGCCCGGCGCCGGGGCCGTCGGGCCCGATAGCCTGCACCCGGACCTGAGGGAGGCACCGTGGACGAGGGCATCCTCACCGGCGAGGCCGTGCTGCTGGACACCAGGCCGGCCTCGTTCGCCTCTCGCGCGCTCGGCGCCGTGCTCGACCTCCTGGCCCTCGCCGTGGTGATCGGCGTGCTCGCCTGGCTGCTGTTCGGCGCGCTGAACCTGGTGCCGGACGAGAAGGCGGCTCGGGCGGTCGGCGTGGTGGCGCTGGCCACGGTGACCGTGCTGATGCCGGCGACGGTGGAGACGCTCAGCCGGGGGCGGTCGCTCGGCAAGCTGGCGATGGGCATCCGCATCGTGCGGGACGACGGTGGCCCGGTGCTGTTCCGGCAGGCGCTGGTGCGCGCCCTGACGGGCGTGTTCGAGCTGTGGCTGACGTCCGGTGTCGTGGCGCTCCTGGTCAGCGTCGCGCACCCGCAGGGCAAGCGGCTCGGCGACGTGCTGGCGGGGACCTACGCGGCACGGGTCAGGGGCAAGGCGCCGGTGCGCACGCCCGTGCCGATGCCGCCGTACCTCGCCCGCTGGGCGGCGCACGCCGACGTCGCACGGCTGCCGGACGGCCTCGCGCTCGCCGTGCGGCAGTTCCTGGCCCGGGCGCGGGCGCTGCACCCGGCCTCACGGATGGAGCTCGGCGGCCGTCTGACCGCGCAGGTGCAGCAGTACGTCCGTCCCCTGCCCCCGCCCGGCACCCACCCGGAGGACTTCCTCGCGGCGGTGCTCGCCGAGCGCAGGGAGCGTGAGCTCGCCGCCGAGCAGCGCCGGGCCGTCCGCGAGTCGGTCGAGGCGGCGGCGCTCACGCGGCTGCCGCACGCCATCCCGGACCCGGTGGACTGAGCGGCCCCGGCGCCGGTCCTCGCGGTGGTGCGGCCTCAGGACGACGGCGCCGTCCGACGCAGGTCCGGCTCGAGGTAGATCACGCGCGCGATCGGCACCGCCGAGCGCACCCGGACCTCCGCAGCGTCGATCGCGGCGGCGATGTCCGCGGCGCTGTCGTCCGCGGTGACCTCGATCTTGGCCGCCACCAGCAGCTCCTCGGGCCCGAGGTGCAGCGTCCGCAGGTGGATGACGGAGGCCACCCCGTCGCCGACCAGCGCCGAGCGGACAGCCGCGACGTCCGCCGCGGACGCCGCCTCACCGAGCAGCAGCGAGGTCGTCTCCACCGCGAGGACCGCGGCGATGAGCACCAGCAGCACCCCGATGCCGGCGGTCCCCGCGGCGTCCCACCGGCCGTCGCCGGTCAGCAGCGTCAGGCCGACACCGAGCCCGGCGAGCAGCAGACCGATCAGTGCCCCGGAGTCCTCCAGCAGGACCACCGGCAGCTCGGGCGCCTTGGCGGTGCGGATGAAGGACGGCCAGGACTGACCGGCCCGTGCGGCGTCCGACTCCCGCACGGCGGTGCGCAACGACGACGCCTCCATCACGAATGCGATGGCCAGCACGACGAGCGGGACCCACCACCAGCGACCCTCGAGGGGGTGCGGGTCGGCCCACTTGTGCCACGCCTCGTACAGCGCGAACAGGCCACCGAGCGTGAACAGCACGATGGAGACGATGAAGGCGTAGACGTACCGCTCGCGGCCGTAGCCGAAGGGGTGCGTCTCGTCGGGCACGCGCCGGGCGCGGCGGCCGCCGAGCAGCAGCAGCAGCTGGTTGCCGGAGTCGGCGACGGAGTGCACCGACTCCGCGAGCATCGAGCTGGAGGAGGTGAGCAGGAACGCGACGAACTTGGTGACGGCGATCCCGAGGTTCGCGGCGAGCGCCGCCATGATCGCCCTGGTGCCGCCCTCGTGCGCCATACCCGTCTCCCCCGGTCGTGCGGCCTGCGTCGACGCAGGTCAGCCTAGGCGACCACGCACCGACGGCGGCTCAGCCGCGGGTGACCGGCCGCGCCTCGTCGGCGAGGAGGACGGGGATGCCGTCGCGGACGGGGTACGCCAGCGGCCGGTCGGGGTCGGTCGACACCAGCTCGGGCTGCCCGTCCGGGCCCACCTCGTCGGTCAGCGTCGCCCCGGTCACCGGGCACCGCAGCAGCTCTCGTGCCCAGGGCTCCAGGCTCGTCGCCGGCTCGTTCATCGGTCCTCCCCCGTCCGCAGCAACGACAGGACGTCGTCGCGCACCTTGTCCAGCACGTCCTCGTCGGCCGCCTCGACCGTCAGCTCCACACCGTCGACCGCGGGCCGCACCGCGAACCACCACGGAGGTGGGGCGTCCCAGTGGGACACCAGCAGCCCGTCGCCCTCCTCGGACTCGACCGGTCCGCCGCCCGGTCGGGTCACGTAGGCCTCGACCACCCGCGCCACCGCGCCGTCGGCGTCCGCGACCTCGACGGCGATCGGCCCCGCCGTGACGTAGGGCTGGTACAGCTCGGCCAGCACCGACAGCGTGTGCGGCTGACGACCGAGCTCGGCGAGCACGTGCACCAGCGCGAGCAGGCCGGCGGTCGCCGGACCGGCGTCCCGGGCGACGAGCGCGCCGTCGGCGCCGCCGCCCAGCACGGCGTCCTGGACGACCAGCTGCTCCGCCAGCTCGGCACGGTGCACGCGTGCCGTGGCCGCACCAGCAGCGGCGAGCAGGTCCGGCACCGCCCGCGAGGTCAGGTCGTCGTGCAGCACGAGGGGGACGCGTCCCGCCGCCAGCTCCGCCGCCGTCAGCCGCAGGCCGACGACGGTGAGCACCGTCGACGGCGGCACGGGCTCACCTCGCTCGTCGAGGAGGTGCACCCGGCCACCGGCGAGCACCGCGCCCGCGTCGGCGCCGTGCTCGAGCACCACGCTGCGCAGGTCGGACAGGTCCGCTCCGGGGCCACTGACGAGCGTCAGCCGGACCGGGCCGTCCGCCAGCAGCTGCTGGAGCACCTCGGCATGGCCCTGGGTGCCGGCGTGCACCACCACGTGCAGGGTGCGGGCATTCCGGAGGTCGACGGCGTCCCGCAGCACCGCCAGCAGGCGGTCCGGGTCGTCAGCTTCCGTCACGGGTCAGGCTCCTTGGCGTCGAGGGCGCCGACGAGCCTACCGGCCGGCCCCGGGACCACCCGCGGGGCGGCCCGTCACGTCCTCGTCGCTGAGCGGCGTCCCGTCCCCGTCGAGCGCGAACCACGCACGGTGCTCGCACGCAGGGCAGGAGACGAACACAGCCGCGCGCCCGGTCGGCGTGCTCATCCGGATGCGGACCAGGTCGGTGGAGCCGCAACGCTGGCACTCGCGCGTCCCCTCGAGCAGCGGCCCGCTGCCCTGGCTGACCGACCCCAACGGGACGGGCCCCTCGGCGACGCGACGGGACTCGCGCCGCCGCGTCACCGCACGCTCTCCTCGCCGTGCACCACGCGGAGGTGTCCGCGACGGCGACCGTCCGGCGTGACGGGCTGCGCCACCGGCTCCGGCTCGAGCACCGCGACGGCGGGTCGACCGGCCTCACGGACGGCGTCCGCCAGGGCGAGCAGGTCGTCGTGGCTCGGGGCCGCGGGCTCGAAGTCGGGCAGCAGCCGGACCACCTCCCAGCCGCGCGGCGCGGTGAGTCGCTCGGCGTGCTCGGCGCACAGGTCGTAGGAGTGCGGCTCCGCCAGCTGGGCGAGGGGGCCGAGCACCGCGGTCGAGTCCGCGTAGACGTAGGTGAGCGTCGCCACCGCCGGGCGCGCGCACGCCGAGCGGGAGCACTGCCGAACGGATCGCACGCGCTGACGCTACAACGCAGGTGCGACACCTCGGCCGGGACACCCCCGGACGGTGCCCCGGCCTCGGGTGCGCCCGGCGGCGGCGACTAGAGTTCCGGTGGTGAGGTCACGAGGTTCTCGCCGGGTCTCGTTCCCCGGGCAGCTGCCCGGTCGGGGACGTCGCCCGGCGGACGCGGAGAGCACCGGTGACCGACTCCCGGAGCCGACCTCGTCGTCGCGGGCCCCGGCCGCCCACGCGGGGTCCCCGGCCGCGCCCGTCCGTCGTCGTGACCGTCGCGGTCGCGGTCCCCGCGGCCCTCTGCTGCCCAGCACGCTGCCGGCCTACCGGACCCGTGCGGAGCTGTTCGACGACCTGGTGCTCGACGCGGTCGAGGAGCTCGAGCGGACGTGGGCGCGGCAGCTCGACGGTACGGAGTTCGCCGTCGAGGACGTCCCGCCGTCCAACCCGGCACCCTGGGAGCGCGGCGGGGTGCCGCTGGGCCGGTGCTTTCCGTCCGACGCGGGGCTGCCGGCCCGGATCGTCGTCTACCGGCGGCCGCTCGAGGCGCGTGCCGAGGACCGCGCGGACCTTGCCGAGCTGGTGCACGACGTGGTCGTGGAGCAGGTGGCGCACCTGCTCGGCCGGTCACCGGAGGACGTGGACCCCCGCTACGGCGAGGGCCGATAGCCTGTCCGGACGATGAGCACCCCGATCCCGGCCGTCCGCGTCGTCTGCGTCGTCTACCACCCCGGACCGGAGCTGGCGCGGTTCGCCGCCGGTCTGCGGACGGCGAGCTCGCGACCCTTCGAGCTGGTGCTGGTCGACAACGGCGACGACCAGACCGTGTCGCGGGCGGTTGCCGACGAGCACGGTGCGCGCCTGGTCGTGCCCGGTCGCAACCTCGGCTACGGGGCCGCGGCGAACGTCGGTGCGATGGACGCGACGGCCGAGTGGCTCGTGGTGGCCAACTCCGACCTGGAATGGCCCGCAGGCTCGCTCGACCGGCTGCTCGACGCGGCCGCCGCACACCCCGAGGCCGGCGCCGTCGGACCCGCCCTGCTCAACACCGACGGCAGCGTGTACCCCTCGGCACGCGAGCTGCCGTCGCTCACCCAGGGCGTCGGCCACGCGGTGCTGGGCCGGGTGTGGCCGGGCAACCCGTGGACGCGCGCGTACCAGGCACGTCAGGAGACGGTCGGCGCGCAGCGTGCGGCCGGCTGGCTGTCCGGCGCGTGCCTGGTGCTGCGACGGCGGGCGTTCGAGCAGGTCGGCGGCTTCGACGAGGACTACTTCATGTTCTTCGAGGACGTGGACCTCGGTGAGCGGCTCGGTGCCGCTGGCTGGGTGAACCTCTACGTCCCGCAGGTGGCCGTCACGCACATCGGCGGCACGTCGTGGCGGTCGCGACCGGCCCCGATGATCCGCGCGCACCACGCCAGCGCCTGGCGGTACCTGTCCCGCCGGTACACCGGCTGGCGGCTGGCACCGGTGCGCCTGGTGCTGCGCAGCGGGCTGTGGCTGCGCGAGCAGGTGGAGCTCCGCGCGGCCCGCTGAGGCGGTCAGCCCAGTCCCACGTGCGGGTCCTGGCGGACGGCGATCCTGCCGGCAGCCGCGGGCTCGGGAGCCGGCAGCAGCAGGGACACCAGCGTGCCGTCGGCCTGTGCGCGCTCCGCAACCAGCGCCCAGGACGCGTCGACGGGGCCGTCCGTGGTGATCAGCGACACCCCGGCGACCTGCGTGGGATCGGCGACCAGCTTCGCGAGCGGCCACGCTGCCGTCGTCCCGGCGTCGACGCTGACCTGGTGCTCGTCGAGCACGCTGCCGTCGGACCGGAGCAGGCGCAGCGTCCCGGTGACGGAGGCGGCCGCGCCGGACCCCTGGGCCGTGGGGTCGCCGGACCGCGGTACCGCGCCCACCACGAGCGTGTCGACCGTCCCGGGCGCAGGCACCACCAGCCCGGCAGCAGGTGGCGCGGCGGCGGCCCAGGCCCGCTCGACCCGCGGCTGGGTGTCCAGCGCACCGGGCGTCCCCACCCGCGAGTACTCCGCGGCGGCGACCACAGGCTGATCCGCCTCGACGACGACCGTGTACTGCCCGGCGGGGAGCCCGCCGAGCGGGAGGTCGGTCACGGAACCGGCCGCCAGGTCCACGGTGCCCGCACCCGGCAGCGTGACCGGACCGTCGGACCCGAGAAGGCTCACCGTCGCCCTGGTGCCGCTGGCGCCCGGTGCGAGCAGTCGCAGCACCGGCGCGTCCGGGCTGTCCACCGTGGAGGCCTCCACGAGCAGCCCGGGGACGGTGACGCGCTGGGCCGGCGCGCTGCCAGGCACCACGAGGTCCGCACCGGCGGGCGTGAAGCCCCGGACGGCGCCGTCCTGCACCCAGGCGGACACCTGTCCACCGGTGGCCCGCACGTGCACCGCGATCGACCGCTGCGCCGCCGCGACCGCCTCGAGGGTGACCGACCGGCTGCCGTGCGGCGGCACCACCTGCGAGCCACCGGCCAGGTCGAGTCGTCCGTTGGGCCCCCACGCCTCGACCCCGACCTCGGCCGCCGTGCTGCCGGGGTTGACCAGCACCAGCACGGCCGTGCGGCCCAGGTCGGTCGAGCCGCCGACGAGCCACGCGTCCGAGGTCGGTGCCGTGCACGTCTCGGCCGAGAGGCCTCGCAGGTCACCGTCGGTCACCAGGCCGACCGCGGTCGCTGCGACGCGTGCACCACCGGTGCTGCCCGGCTCGGCGCGCACGACGACGGGTCCCGTGGTGCCCGTCAGCGCTGCGGAAGGCACGTCCGAGGACAGCGGTGCGAGCACCGCGGAGCTGCTGAGGGCACGCACCGTGCCGGCCCCGGACGTGCCCTCGTCGGGCGCCGAGAGCACGGACACCGAGGTGGCGGGCGGGACGGGCGCCGGGTTGAACCTCGCGTTGGAGGACGCCTTCGGCATGATCAGCGGGCCCGGGCACACCGCGGTGGCGGCGGAGGCGGGGACGGCGACCAGGGCCGGACCGTCCGCGGCGCTCCTCGGCGCCGGCAGCCGGCTCGCACCGACCACCGTGGCCGTCGCGAGCGCCAGGACCGCCACACCGGACAGCACACGCAGCCCCCGCTGCACGGCGGGACGGGCGCTCACGAGCGACCTGCCCGGCGCCGGCGGATCGGCAGCGCGAGCAGCCCGGTGACCACCCCGGTCACGGCGAGCAGCGCCAACCACCCGGACCGGGTCGGCGAGTCGTAGCGGACCACCAGGTGACCTGCTGCAGCACCGACCTCGAACGTCTGGCGCCAGCCGAGCTGCACCGACCGCAGCGGTCGTCCGTCGAGCCAGGCGTGCCAGCCGGGGTCGGCGCGCTCGGCCAGGACGAGGACCCGCGTGGGTGCACCCGCCGGGACGGTCGTGTCGACGTTCGCGTCGGTCGCCGCGACCGCTGTCACGGCCGTCGCCGGATCGGTCACGTCACCGGCCGCCTTCGCCAGCCGCGCCCACGACGTCACCACCGTCGGCGCCGGCGACCCGTCCGCGCCGACGGCAGGACGCACCCGCCACAACGTCCCGGACGCGTTCTCGGTGACGCGTTCCAGTCCCGGAGTCGCGTCGAGCCGGCCGACCAGCTGCGCCCGCGCGCCGGCCACAGGGTCGGTGTCCGAGGTGCCGACCGGCAGCGGTGGGACGACCACGTGGGCGACCGCCAGGCCGCCGAGCGGGCCGGCGACGTCGCCGGGCGCCGTGCTCGTCAGCCGGGCCACCAGCGTGCGGAGCTCCGTGGTCGCCGGGTCGGCGGCGACGACGGTCGCGGAGCGCAGCCCGCCGCCCAGCGACCCCGTCTGGACCGCAGCAGCCTGGTCGACCAGGTCCAGACCGTCGCCCCGCAGCAGCTCCCACGACACGCCGTCGGTCGTCGCGCTGAGCGCGAGGACCCGCGATGCGTCGGCACCCTGCTGGGCCTGCTGCGCGACAGCCGGCACCACCGGACGTCCGAGCGACCGCAGCGACGTCGCTCCGGGCGCCGTCCAGACCCACGAGGCGAGCGAGCCGACCGCGACAGCGACCACGACCACGCTCCCGAGCACCGCGAGCGGCTGGCGCCAGCCGAACGTCGACCGCGTCAACCTCGCCTGCAGCCGGTCGGTGCCGAGGGTCGCCGCGGTCAGCAGACCGAGCAGCGCCAACGACAACGACGCGCCGACCCAGGCCCGACCGACCCCGTCGGCGTCGTGCACGGCGGGCAGCTGCGCCTGCACGGTGGCGGCCGCCAGTCCGACGACGGCCACGAGCCATCCGACACGCACGCCGCGGGCCACCGCAGCGCCGCGCAGCAGCGCCAGCACGGCCAGCAGCAGCACGGTGCCGACGAGTGCCAGCGGCCAGCCGGTGGCCACCATGCCGTGCAGCCCGGCCGGCACGAGGGCGCCGGGATCGGTCGGTACGCCGAGCAGCCGCAGCAGAGGTCCGCTGGGGACGGACTGCGCGGGCAGACCGGGCTCGGCGAGCAGCAGCCGCAGCCCCGGCACCCCGCGGCGGACCACCTCGGCCAGCAACGGACCCGCCAGCACGACGGCCGGGACCGGCACCAGCAGCAGCCGGCCGCGCCGGCGGGGTGCCGTCGCGGCCGCCGCCACCGCCAGCACGACGGCCGGGACGAGCAGCACGGGTGCGCCGGCGACCGCGACGGCGAGCGCGAGAGCGGCACCGGCCGCCCCGGCGACGGAGCCGGTCGGGTCCGGCGTCCCGACGAGGGCAGGTCCGGGCTCCAGGTCCCCGGAGGGGACCGGCTCGCCGACGTGCTCCGGCGACGAACCGTCCGACGGCACGGCGGCAGCGACCGGGGCACCCCCGACGCTGCCGGCCGCCGAGGCGACGCCGCCCGCGGGGGTCGGCGCCGGCCGGGGCGACGGGATCGCCGTGGTCGGCGCGCTCGGCGCAGCGGCCTGCGGCTCCGCGTCCTCGTCGAGGTCGACGATGCCTTCGTCCTCGTCGTCCCCCCGACGCACCGTGACCAGACCGGAGAGCACCTGGTCCACGCGCTGCACCCCGACGGCGCGCGCCATGCCGAGCGCCACCCACGGCAGCGCGGCGTGGGCGACGACGGCGCCGAGGTGACCTCCGCCGATGCCGAGCAGGAGGGCGGGAGCGGCCGCCCAGACCAAAGCCGCCCACGCACGCACGCCCGCGGACCGGGTGGCCGCGCCGGCAGCGGCCCAGGCGCCGATGCCGGACAGGACCACGGCACCGAGCATCAGCACGTCCACCACGGCCTGCGTGTGCCCCGCCAGGAGAGTCGGCACCGTGAGCACCGTGAGCAGCGGGTCCGCCGGAGCGGGCTGCCCCAGACCGTCCCGCACCCAGCCGGAGGACGCCGCCCGCCACAGCTGCCCGACGGAGGACGAGCTCAGCGCGAGAGCGCCCCCGACCAAGCGAGCCCCCGCACCCACGACCGGTCCGAGCAGCCGCCCGAAGGCCGCGAGCGACGCCACGAGGAGCACCGCCGTCAGCCCCACGGCGGTCCACCGCCGGCGGGTCGCCATCGCGGCGAGCTCGCCGAGCTCCAGCTCGGACGGGGCGCGCTGCACCTTCCGCGCCTCGAGCCGAGCGAGCCGCCGATCCTGCTCCTGGGTCCACACGTCGCGCAGACCGGCCTGCAGCGGCCACAGGGTCCGCCTCGGGACGGCGCGGGTACGGGCGGCGACCCGCCTCGCGCGGAGCACGGCCCCGGGTCTGCCGAGCGCCGCGAGACAGCCGGTCACCTCGGCGACGGCGAGCCCCGGCTGCTTGACCGCCAGCTGACCGAGCGCGCGCACCACGGCCGCGAGGAGGCCGACGACGGCCACGAAGGGGACGAGCGGCAGCGGTGCTGCGACGAGCCGGGCGTGCACCGCGGACCGCCGGCGCGCCGCGAACGACCGTCGCGGGTCGCCGAGGTCCGGCTCACCGTCACCGTCGAGGTCCGTCTCGGGGCCGGCGTCGGCGTCCCGGAGTCCTTGGTAGAGGGCCTGAGCGTGCCGCACGACCGCGGCCGGGACCACCACGACGCGGTGCCCTGCGAGACGCGCGCGGCGGGACAGGTCGAGCCCGTCGCCGAACGGGCCGAGCGCGGCGTCGGTGCCGCGCAACGCGTCCCAGACGTCGCGCCGGACGAGCGCACCGGCGAGGCCGACGCCGAGCACGTCGGTACGCCCGTCGTGCTGGCCCTGGTCCAGCTCACCGGCCTCGACGTCGGACATCCGCCGGCCCCAGCGCGTGGTGCGCAGGCCGACCTCGAGCAGCCGCTCCGGTTCGGTCCACGTCCGCTGCTTGGCGCCGGCGACGGCCACCGACGGCGCGTGGCTCACCGCACGCATCAGCTCGAGCAGGGCGGTCGGCGCCGGCGCGCTGTCGTCGTGGAGCAGCCACAGCCACGGCGTGGGCGACTCGCCGAGGGCCTCGGCCACCGTCAGCAGCCCTCGCGTGACCGCCTGGCCGAAGGTCTTCGCCCCCGGTGCCGTCGTGCGCGCGAGCCGCGGTGCCGGGGCCGGGGAGCCCGCGAACGCCTCGTCCAGCGCCGCCGCGACGCCGTCCGGCCCGCCGACGTCCACGACCAGCACCCGCAACGGGCGTCTGACCTGTGCCGCGAGGGCGGCGAGCGTCGTCGGCAGGTAGCGGGTGAGCCCCGCGGTGACGACGACGGCGGTCACCGGCGCCGTCACGGGGATCGACGACGTCGTGGTGGTGGGGGCGGCTGGGCCCTGGACGGTCTGCGTCATGCTCGCGCCATCATGCGACGCTGCCGGGTGCCTCCCCGGCTGCGACACTCCCGCGACGCCGTGGGCCTCGCGGAGGTGGTCCTCAGACGACACGCCGCTTGAGCTTGCGCCGCTCGCGCTCCGAGAGCCCGCCCCAGATGCCGAACCGCTCGTCGTTGGCCAGTGCGTACTCCAGGCACTCGGCCCGGACCTCGCACTGGGTGCAGACCTTCTTGGCCTCGCGCGTCGAGCCGCCCTTCTCCGGGAAGAAGGCCTCCGGGTCGGTCTGCGCGCACAGTGCGCGCTCCTGCCACCCCATCAGGCCGTCGTCCTCGGCCTCCCCGAACAGGGCGTGCACGTTGGACGCCGAGACCGACCCGACCACCTTCGCGTCCGACGGGAAGCTCTCGTCGTCGTCGTCGAGCAGGTTCCACATACGTGCCTCCGTGCGGGTCTGGTGCTCGGTGCTGCCTGGGTCTGTGGGCTGTCCTCGGGCTGTCGAGTAGTCGAACCGGCCTGCCAGATCACTGCCCCGCGCCACCGCGGTTGCCATGAATTACACGCGTGTCGTTCTGGGGAGTCAACCGGACCCGTGGTATTTGTCCGCCTCGTCCGGGGTGAATTCTGGAAGCCTCGGCGTGTCGCCCTACCCTGGCGGCGTGCCGACCCTCATCGGGCCGCGCCCGGCCCGCTCGCGCGGCGGCAACGAGACGTCGGACCAACCCCGTGACGCGGTCCGGGCTCGCGCGTAGGGCTCAGTAGAGTCCGCACATGCTCGATCTCGACGTCGTCATCCCGGTGCACAACGCCCCCGACCACGTGCGCGCGTGCCTGGACTCCGTGGAGGCGGCCCTCCGCGGCCGGGGCACCCTGATCCTCGTCGACGACGCGTCGGACGAGCCGACCCGGACCCTGCTGGACGAGCGTGCCGCGGCGACGGGCGCGACCCTCGTCCGCCACGTCGAGCGGACCGGCTACACGAAGGCCGTGAACGACGGTGCCCGAGCGGGTCGGCGGCGGAACGTGATGTTCCTCAACAGCGACACGATCGTCCCGCCACGGGCGCTCGACAGGCTCTCCACCGCCCTCGACCGGCACCGTCGACTGGCCGTCGTCGGTCCGCTCTCCAACGCGGCGTCCCTCCAGTCGGTCCCCTCCACCAGCGGAACCGGAGTCGCGAACCAGACCGCGATCAACCCCCTGCCGCCGGGCGTCACGCCGGCGGACCTCGACGCGATGTTCGCGCGGCGCAGATGGGGCGCACTGACGTACGCGCCGCTGGTCCACGGGTTCTGCTTCACCGTCAAGAGGGCCGCCTTCGAGCAGCTCGGCGGGTTCGACGAGGAGACGTTCGCCGACGGTTACGGCGAGGAGAACGACTTCAGCTTCCGGGCCGTCGACGCCGGCTACCGGCTGGGGATCCTGACGAACACGTACATCTTCCACGCGAAGTCGGCGAGCTACCAGGACGCCGTGCGGGTCCCCCTGCTGGCGCGCTCGGCGGAGCGCCTCGACGCTCGGCACGGGCCCGAACGTCTGCAGCGCGCCAGCGCCGAGCTGCAGGCCAACGTTCCCCTCGCCCGAGCTCGGGAGATGGCGGCAGCGTTCTACGCCGCTCACACCGCCGCCGTCTGACCTTGTCGGCCGGTCGGCCGCCGCGCCGACAGCGCGCGGCAGCCGGTCCACCGTCGGTCAGACCAGCGCCTGCCAGTGTCGGCGCCACGCCGCCTCGGCGGCGGCATGCAGGGTCCCACCCAGCTGGTCGCCGGGCGGGAGGTACGCACCCGCAGCTCCCGCGCCGCAGCCGAGCACGTGCTCCGTGACGGCACCGGCGAGGGTGTCCAGGTGCGCCGGGACGGCGGTGATCCGGGGATGGAACCCCGCTCGCGCACCGTTCAGCTCGTTGGTGACGGCGAGGGCACCGGAGATCGCCACGTCGAAGGCGGCGTGACCGGGATGAGGGCTGGCCTGGAGGCAGAGCCCGACGTCCACGCGGGACAGCAGGTCGAAGTACCCGGGTCGGTCGAGCACACCGTGGTTGACGAGCGTCGCCGGTCCGAGGTCGACGTCCGGACCCGCCTCCCCCGCCATGACGAACGTCGCCGGCCGTCCGAGCGCCTCGAGCCGTTCCGCCACCAGTCGCAGGGTCGCCACGCCCAGGCCGAACATGTTCCGGGGTTTCGACGGCCGCCCGTACAGGTAGACGACCGGGACCTCGTTCCGGACGCGGCGCTCCGCCGCCACCCGCAGCTCCTCCAGGTCGAACGCCGGCGAGAACACCACGTCCGGGTCCACCCCCCCGTGCCCACGGGCCTCGAGCAGGTCGGCGACCGGACGCGAGTTGACCAGGCGACCGAAGCCGGCCTCGTACGTCGACTCGGCGATCGCCGAGTCGGTGGACCACCCGACGAAGCCGGGCTCGTAGTCCTGGATCAGGTAGAGCACACGTGCTGCCGGGAACCGCTCGGCACGGGCGGCGACGTCGAGGGCGTGCGCGGTCAGCCAGTGCGTGGCCAGCCAAAGGTCGGACCGACCCAGTTCGGCCCCGTCGAGCTCTGAGCGGTTGACCACCTGCCAGTCGGTGCCCGGGAACCGGTCGGTCAGCCAGGTGGAGGCCTGGAGCGAGGCCTCCGGCGAGCCGTGGCCGACGTTGAGCGTGATGAGCCGCAGGCGCCGGCCGGAGAGCCGGCCGAGCTCCGCGCCGACCTCCACGGCGGTCTTGACGCCGGCGAAGAGCGCGCCCGGGTGGAACTCGGGCAGCACGACGTTGACGCGCGGTTCCGTCGCGCCGAGGCCGGTCCAGAGGAGCGCGTCCGACCACGGCGTCAGGCCCGAGACGGCCGACCGAGCGTGGGGAACGGGGGCGGCCGAGGCATCGGGCCCCTCCGGTGCCGGTTCGACCTCCGCCTCGAGCTCGGCCGGTGCCGCGACGGCGACCGCGTCGTGCTCGGCGGGGTCGCCCGCCTCGTAGCTCGACCGCCCCGTGCCTTCGCGATTGGGTCCCTTCGTGACGATCACGAGGTTGTGGTAGCAGTGCACGGCCGTGACGTTGACGTCGGTGTACGACGGCTCGTACCCGGGCGGCGACCACTCCTCCCAGTTCAGGCCGTCGATGAGGGCCTTGGCCAGCCCCATCGTCGTCGTCCCCGCCGTGAGGTCGTCGCTGCCTCCCCATGCCGGCCAGTAGGACGTCTGGGTGTCCTCGACGATGTAGACAGCACCGTCCGGCAGCCGAGGGAAGACGAGGCGGAACGTCTCCCGCACGTGCTCGGGACGGTGGCTGCCGTCGTCGACGACCACGCGGACGTCGGGGAAGTCGGTGAAGATCCGGTCCAGCACGTCGGGATCGACCTGGCTGCCCACGTACGGGTGGATGCGGTCCGAGCGGACCGCGAGGCGGTCGTCGACGTCCAGCCCGATCACCTGGGCGTGCGGGAAGTAGTCCCGCCACATGCGCAGCGACGCACCCGCCCGCGCCGTCCCGCCGATCCCGATCTCGAACAGGGCGAACGGCTGGTCCCGCAGGTGCCCCAGGTGGCGCTCGTAGTGGTCGGTGTAGCGGTGCACGCCCCACTTGTCCGTCCCGTGCAGCACCGCCAGCTCGGTCATCGACGGGCGGGACGACGGTGCGCCGCCGGTGGCCCGGAGCAGCCGCCACACGGTCGCCGGGACGTGCGGCTTGACGTGCGCGACGCCCCACGACCTGAGCCTGCTGAGATCCATGGCCGAACCGTATCCATCGACTCGCAGGAGGAGCGGTGCCATCCGGGCCGCCGGCGCTGCGCCGTCCGGGCTCGCGCCGAGGTCCGGGGCCCACGTGCCTACCCTTGCCGCGTGGCTCCCACCCCCCGATCGGTCTCCGACCTTCTCACCGTGCTCCGAACCGATCCGGGACGACCCCGGCTCACCTGGTACTCGGGCGACGGCGAGCGGGTGGAGCTCTCCGGCGCGGTGCTGGACAACTGGGTCTCCAAGACGGCCAACCTGCTGGTGGAGGAGTTCGACGCGGGGCCGGGGTACCGCGTGCTGCTCGACCTGCCCGCGCACTGGCGGTCCGTGGTCTGGGCCCTGGCGGCATGGCGTGTCGGCGCGTGCGTCGTCACGCCCGGAGGCGATCCGTCCCCGGCCGACGACACGGCGGACCTGGTGGTGACGGACCGCCCCACCGCCCACCTCGGGGCCCGTGACCTCGTCGCGGTCGCCCTGCCGGCGCTGGCCCGGCGCTTCGACGCAGCGTTGCCGGCCGGTGCGATCGACGCGGCGGCAGCCGTGATGACGTACGCAGACCGCCTCGCCTGGGCCCCGCCGGTGCAGGCCGGCTCGCCCGCGCTCGTCACGCCGACGGGGACCACCGTCCACGCGGACCTGTTCGCCGGACCCACGGCCGACGACGCCCAACGCGTGCTGCTGCCCGCCGGAGAGCTCGCGGCGACGCTGGTCGACGTGCTCGGCGTCCTGTCGGCAGCCGGGTCCGTCGTCCTGGTGGACGACGCCTTCGCATCGGCACTGCGGCTCGACGCCGCACGCACCACCGCGCTCACCACCTCGGAGCGCGTCACGTCCGACCGGCTGTAGACGTCGGCCGGTCTGCTACGGCACGTCCGCCTGGACGAGTCGTCCCCGACCCCGGACGGTCAGGCGGCCGTCGCTCGCCGGCACGAAGGCGGCCTGGCCCTGGGTCAGCGTCACGGTGCCGTCGTTCGACGTCGCCACCGTCAGCTCCCCCGCGAGCGCCAGCAGGATCCGCGGACCCCGGCCGGGGAGCGGGTGGTCGTCGTCGTCGGCCAGCTCGGTGACGGACAGCTCGAAGTCGTCCACCGGGGCGTAGAACACCTTGGTCGCGCCGTGGAACACCTCCGGGGCGATCCGGATCGGAGGCGCCGCGACGTAGTCGACGTTGCGCAGCAGCTCCGGCACGTCCACGTGCTTGGGGGTGAGCCCCGCGCGCAGCACGTTGTCCGAGCTCGCCATGATCTCCACGCCGACACCGTGCAGGTACGCGTGCACGCCGCCCGCCGGCACGAACATCGCCTCGCCGGGCTGCAACGTCACGGGGTTGAGCAGCATCGACGTCACCACCCCCGGGTCGCCCGGGTACTCCCGCTGCAGCAGCCCGACGGTGCGGTCGGTGCGGGGTGACGGCGACCCGTCGGCGAGCCGGGCCGCGACTGCCTCGGCCAGCCGGGCCACCTCCTCCGGACCGGGCCGGGTCGCCGGGTCGAGCAGGCGGGTGAACGCCTCGCGGATGCCCTCGGTGGACGGCTTCTCCACCAGGATGCCGTGCAGCTCCTTGGCGAGCGGGCAGTCGAGGTCGGCGAACATCTCCGCTGCCCGGCGCGGGGCGCGGAACCCGCACATCGCCTCGAACTGGGTCAGCGCGTAGACCAGCTCGGGCTTGTGGTTGCGGTCCTTGTAGTTGCGGTGCGGCGCGTCGATCGGGACGCCGGCGGCGTCCTCCGCGTCGTAGCCGGCGCGGGCGGCGTCGATGTGCGGGTGCACCTGCAGCGAGAGCGGGTGCTCGGCGGCGATCACCTTGAGCAGGTACGGCAGCTGCGGGCCGAAGCGGTTGACCACGTCGAGGCCCAGCGCCTCACGGGGCGTCTGCCGCAGCAGCTCGACGAGGTCGTCGAGCCCGTCGTCCAGCACCAGGGACGGGGCGGACGGGTGCGCGCCCATCCACGCCTCGGCGAGCACTCCGTCGTGCGTCAGCGCCAGCGTGTCCTGCAGTGCGTTCGACGAGCCCCAGGCATAGGCCTGGGTCGCCTGGGTGATTCGGAGCACGTCAACCTCGGATCGGGAACCAGGAGCCGTTCGATGGTATCGACACCCCCTGCGCGAGGAGACCGCGGAGGGTCGTGCACCCGACCTCCTCACAGGACCTCCTGAACTGCGGTTCCGCCACGTGCCACGACTCGGCGTGCCAGAGCACGAGGTCTGTGCTAGGAGGCCCCCCGCGGTGGGACACTTCCGCCGTGCTCAGCGGTGCGGCGCCGTCGCCTCCCCTCCCCCGTCCGGCTCGTCGTCTCCGGCGGCCCCGCACGGCCCCCTCCGCCCCGCCTGTCACGGTGACGGCATGACCACCACGGGGCTGCTGAGGCGACAGCCGCCCGGCCTCGAGCCGACCTCTGGTGCGCCGACCGGTTCCGACGTCCCCGGGCGCTCCGCCCGCCGAACCGTCGCGGTGCTCGTCGTCGCCCTGACCGCGGCGCTCGGGGCAGCCGCCGTCCGGCTGGTCCTGCCGCCGATGGGGCTCACCGCGGTGGCTCTCGGCACCGTCCTGGTGCTCGCCGTCCCCACGTCACGGTTCCTCTCGCGCCGGATCCTCCTGACGGGCGCTCTCCTCTTCGGGGCCACCCCGCTGCTGTGGTGGGCGGACCTGCCCCTCGGTCGCCTCGGGCGCGCCGGGCTCATCGGCTCGCTGCTCGTCGGCGGCCTCGCGGCGTGGCTCGTCTCCGGTGGTCGGCGTGACGTCCGCCGCCGCGCCCGCGCGATGCTGCCGACCGTGCGGCCGGTCGACGCGATCCCGCTCCTGGCCGCCCTCGCCACCGCCTGGGTGGTGTCGGGCTGGCTCCGCGTGCGGTCCGGCTCCGCCGCCCTCGGCGCCCTGCTGCCCGGCTGGGACAACTCCGCGCACCTGGACATGGTCCAGATGCTGCTGCGCAACGGCGTCACGGTGGACCGGCTGGCAGCCCCGGCGGGTACCGTGTGGCAGTTCTCCGACTATCCGCAGGGGTACCACGCCGTGGTGGCGACGCTGCTCCAGGTCGGCGGGACGCGAGCGACGGACGACCCGGCCGCCGTCCTCGTGGCCTACCTGCACGCCGAGGCCTGGATGCTCGTCCTGCTCGGCGGTCTGCTCGCTGCGGCCGTCTGCTCGTTGCCGAGCCTGCGGCGACGACCGATGCTCGCGCTGCCTGCCGCCACGCTCCTGGTCGCGGGGTTCGTCACGGGCCCCGGCGGGTCGGCGTTCGTCGGCGGCTTCCCGAACTTCGTCTACGCGGCTGCGCTCGCCGCGTGCGTCCCGCTCCTGGTCGCGGGCATGCCGCGGGTCGCGATGCCGCTGCAGGTCGCCGCGCTCGGCGGCCTCGTCGTCGGCGTGGCGAACGCGTGGATCCTCCTGCTCGCCGTGGCTCTCCCGGCCGCCGCCGTGCTGGCCGTCCCGGTGACCAGGGCCCGTTGGCGAGCCAGCCGGCGGCGGTGGACGGCCACCGGCCTCGTGCTCGCGGTGGTGGCGGTGGGGACCTTGGGACCGCTCCACGTGATCTCCGGCCTGTCGGCAGGCAGCGTGCTGACGATCCGGGGTGGGATCGACGCACCGGAGCCGGGGTTCATCGTCGCGGTCGCCCTCGGCGCGGTGGCGCTCTGCCTGTGGACCTCGGCGTCCGCCCGTGGACGCGGGCTCGCCTGGCACGGGATCACGCCGGTCGTGGGACTGCTCGCGGCGCTCGCCGTCGGCGCATGGCAGCTGCACTCCGCAGGCGCGCTGTCGTACTACTTCTACAAGCTGCTGCTGGGCGTCGGCCTCGTCAGCCTGGCGGTGATCGCCGTCGGGCTGTCCGGCCTGACCGCCGGTGCCCTGACCCTCCCCGGACGGGGCCCGGAGCGATCCACCCGACGGTTCGTGCTCCACGTGCTGGCCGGCGTCGTCGCCGCCGTGGCGGCCGCTCAGCTGACCGGCCTCACCATCGACGGCCATCGGCAGTTCACCGCCCCGGCGCAGGCCCCCGAGCCGATGGGCTCCATCCTCACCGCCGCGGCGCACCCGCTCGAGTCCTCGCAGCCGACCCTGCTGCTGCCCGTCACCGCGGCGAGCCGACTCAACGCGCAGCAGTGGTACCTGGCCGTGACCGGCCGCTGGACGAAGCAGGCCAACGAGACGGCCTCGCGCGTGCTCCTCACGCCGGGCGCAGACAGCGCGGTCGTCGGCGCCCTCCTCGACGAGGCGCCGGACGCGGTCGTGCTGGTCGACCCGGCCCAGCTCTCGACGGCGCAGCAGGCGGCCGGCACCACGGCGCGCGGTCAACGCATCGTCGGCTGGTGAGCGCCGAGCTCCGCCGGACGGCTCCGCGGCACGGTTCCTAGACGAACCTGCGGACCACTCGCCAGTAGGCGGCGAGGACCCCCTGGAGCGGCTGCGCCCACGTCGGGAGGGGCATCGCGGTCGCATCGAAGTGGTCGATCCAGAGCGGGACCAGCCCACGGTCGGGCACCGTCCGCGCACCCTGCACGTCGCGGCGCCGCCGTCGGACCCAGTCCAGGTGCCGCAGCACCCAGCTCCAGCCCTGCAGCTTCTCGCGCCCCCAGCCCTGCCCGGCGGCCACGACCGCCATCGCGGCCTCGAAGCCCAGCAGGGCCGGCGCGAGCAGCGCCAACGTCCGGCTCCCGTAGCACGTCAGCACGAAGAGGAGCCGGTTCCGCTCGAGCAGGAACATCTTGCGGGAGTTGCGGCTGAACTCGTAGTGGTGCACCACGACGGCGTCCGGCACGTACCGGACGGAGTAGCCCAGCTGCCACGTGCGCCAGCTGAGCTCCAGGTCCTCCTGGTAGGCGAAGAACTCGTCCGGGAAGCCACCGAGGCGGTCCCACAGCTCGCGGCGCACGACGAGCCCGGCGCCGCTGGCCGACGGCACCGGACCGGCCAGCGCGTGGTCGGCCGCGAGGTCGCCCAGACCGCCCGCCCAGCACAGCCCCAGCACGTGCACCGGGTTGCCGGCCGAGTTGATCCGCGACTCGTCCTCGGCGAGCCGGATGCTCCCGGACGCGATGCCCACGCCCGGTTCCGCGGCCGTGCCCACCAGCCTGCGGAGAGCGTCGACCTCCACGATCGCGTCGCTGTTGACCAGGCCGAGGAACGGCGCGTCCAGGTGCTGTGCACCGACGTTGACGCCACCCGCGAAGCCGAGGTTGCGCGTCGGGGTCACCAGCGTCGCGCCGTGTGCCTCGCACAGGGCCGCCAGGTCGGCCCGCGTGCAGCCGTTGTCGACGACGACGAGCACGACGTCCACGCCCACCGAGGCGGCGACGGCGGCGATCGCGCGGTCGATCACCGGCTCAGGCCCGTACGCGAGCATCACGACGCCGACCCGCGGCGTCGAGCCGTCACTCATGTGCGACCACCGGGCCGGAACCCAGGCCGGACCCCACGTTGCCCGCCCACCGACGGACCCGGAGCACCGCCACCCCGCCGAGCGCCAGCAGGGCGACCACCGCGCCGACCACGAGCGCCGCGGCAGCGCGCTGGTCGATCGGCGCCTGCCACGCGCAGGTCGCCACCAGAGCGACGAGACCGACACCCCACCCCAGGACGACCACGCGCTCGTCGCCGAGCGCCAGGAGCACCTGGGCGGCCACCTGCGCGAGCATGAACGCGGCACCGGACGCGGCGATCGCCGTGATCACTCCCCGGCCGGTGGTGAACGTCGGGCCGAAGAGCAGCCGCACCAACCACGGCCCCAGCAGCCACACCGCCACCGTGCCCACTGCGCCCAGCGAGCCGGTCCACACCGCCACGAGCCGGCCGCGCGCACGGAGGCCGGTCGCGTCGCGGGTGCCGACGAAGCCGGCGAGACCCGGCAGCAGCACGGCCTGGACGGCCGCGAAGGCGAACAGCGGCACCCGGGCGATCACGAGTGCGGCGGTGAACAGGCCGGCCGCCGTCGACTCGCCCGGACCGGCGAGCAGCTGCACGATGACGGGGCCCGCGTTGGCGAGCGTCTGCGACAGAGCCGACGCCGCGACGAGCGTCGCGAGGGCAGCGGTGGCGCCGGCTCGCGGCACCACCGGGCCCGCGGTGAGCAGGCGGCGTGGTGCCGGGGTGGTGAGCAGCACGGCCACCACCGGCGACAGGAACAGGACGAGCGCGTAGAGGGCCGACCCCCGGACGCCGACGGCCGCGAGCGTCCCGGCTGCCGCGACCCGCAGCACACCGTCGACCGCGAGCTGCGCGCCGTAGCGGCCGAACCGCCCGTTGCCGGACAGCAGCCCCCGCGCCACGTAGGACATCGCCATCCCCGCCATCGCCGCGACGAGGAGCGCGACGAGCGAGGTGCGGCCGGCGAAGAGGTGCTGCGCGATCGGGCGCGAGAACGCCGCCGCCGCGACGGCGACGGCGGCGAGCAGGACACCGGCACCGCGGAGCGCATGGGCCGCGGCGGCCCGGTTGGCCGTCCCCGTCGCGCGGGCGATCGCGGTGCGGCGGGACAGCTCCTGCTCGAACGGCACGAACAGGCCGATGCCGGCGGCGTTGAGCACCGTCCACATCACGGAGAGCGGGGTGAACTCCTCGGCCGGCAGGCCACGGCCGGCCGCGGCCAGGAAGCCGTAGGTCGCCAGACCGTAGACGGCGAGGCCGGCCGCGACGGACAGCAGGCCCGAGGCGCCGCGCGTGCGCGAGGCCGTGCCCTCGTCTTCGGTCACCGTCACGACGCCGCTGGCCCGGCCGGCCCGCGCTCCGCGTCCTGCGGCACCGGACCCGGTCGCTCGTCCCGTGGTCCACCCGACCGCTCGAGGGCCTCGAACCGGTGGCGCAGCAGGGCGACCTCCTCGGCCAGCGTCTGCACCTCCCGCTCGAGGGACGTGATCTCGGCGCTCAGCTGGATCGCGACCGCCAGCAGCAGCACGAGGGATCCGAAGAACACCAGGTTGAGGGGCACCGCGACACCCAGCAGGTCCGCCAGCCGTCGCAGCGTGTCCGGCATCGCGACGGTGGCCAGCACGACCACCGAGACGACGATCCACAGCGCGGCGTACTTCTCCCGCAGGCGCCGACGGCGGAGCAGCTCCACCATGAAGCCGAGGATCAGGCACGCGCCCAGCACGGCCAGGACGTAGCCGCTCACACGCTCACTCCGATCGGCGGGACGGTCACCCGGCGGCGCGTGAGCGCGATCAGCAGGGCGAGGAACGCCCGCATCAGGTAGACGCCCGCCTTCCACGGCCGGTGGGACGGCTGCCCGGCGGACCGTTGCCTCATCTCCACCCCCACTTGCGTGACGCGGAGCCCGGCGCGCGCCGCGATGACGAGGGACTCCACCGTGTCGCCCAGGTACTCGGCCGGGTAGTGCACGGCGAAGAGCCGCACGGCGCGCGGGCCGGAGGCCTTGAAACCGGACGTCGTATCCGTGAGCGGCTCCCCCGCGACGCGGCTCAGGGTGGCGGCCAGGAGCCGCATCGCCCATCGTCGAGGTCCGCGCACCCGGTAGCCCGGCCGGTCCGCGAACCGCGCGCCGATGACGACGTCGGCGTCCTCGAGAGCTGCGACCAGGCGCGGCACGTCCTGGGGGTTGTGCTGGCCGTCCGCGTCGACCTGGACCACCACGTCGAACCCGTTCGCGAGCGCGAACCGGAACCCGGCTCGCATCGCGCCGCCGACACCGACGTTGAACGGGATGTCCAGCACGTCGACACCGCAGGAGCGAGCGACAGCGCTGGTGGTGTCCGACGAGCCGTCGTTCACCACCAGGACCCCGACGTCGGGCAGCGCTGCACGTACCTCGGCGAGCACCGAGGGCAGCGCGAGCGCCTCGTTCCACGCCGGCAGCACCACGAGGACGCGCTGCGCGATGACCTGAGGCACGGCGCACAGGGTACCGGCCTGCCTGCACCGGATCGGCGCTGCACGCCAGCGGTCGCCCTAGACTCGCGTGCGCCCGCGCAGCACGGCGCAGGACCAGCCTCGACGGACCAGAACGGCGGCCATGCCCACAGCCCATCGCCTCGTCGGCCGCCCGCGAGCGTTCCACTGGCTCGTGCTGGGCGTCCTCCTCGTCGCGCTCCATGCCGTGTGGTCGGTGACCATCCCTCTGATGGGTGCACCGGACGAGCCGTCGCACGTCGTCCGCGCAGCCGCCGTCGCCCGCGGTCAGTGGAGCGGCGACCTGGGACCGGCGCCGACCGACGGCAGCCGCCCGGGCGCCGGCACGATCGTGCAGCTGCCCAGCGACTACGCCGAGGCGCTCACGCTGCCCAACTGCTTCGCGTTCCACTCGGAGCAGCCGGCGTCCTGCCAGCAGGTGCTGCACCCGCCGACCGGAGCCACGGTGCCGGTGGAGACGTTCGCGGGCCAGTACCCGCCCCTGTACTACGCGCTCGTCGGCTGGCCGTCGCTGTTCCTGCACGCGGAGGCGAGCACCTACGCGATGCGGCTGGTGTCCGGGCTCGTGTCCAGCGTCTTCCTGCTGTGGGGCGTCGCCGGGATACGGCGTGCGGCCGCACCCGCGGCGGCCACGTGGGCGACACTTGCGGCTCTGACGCCGATGACGTTGTTCCTCGGGGCGACGGTCAACCCGCAGGCGCTCGAAATCTCCTCGGCGTTCGCGTTCTGGTCGGCGTGCCTGGCTCTCGTGCGCTCCCCCGGCCGACCGGTCCGGGCGACGGTGGTGCAGGCCGGCGTCGCCGGCGCGGTGCTGCTCAACTCCCGGTCGTCCGGCCCGGTGTGGGCCGTCGTCGCGGTGGTCGTCGCCCTGGTGCTCGCGCCGCCCGGACGTCTGAAGGTCCTCTGGCGCGCTGCGGCGGTGCGCTGGCTGCTGGGAGTCGGCCTCGTCTCCGGCGTCCTGGCGGCCGCGTGGGTAGCCCTGCACGGCGGCGTCGTGACCGAGCACGGCCTCTACCCGCAGTTCGCCAGCCCGGTCGTCGCGACCCGCGAGGTCCTGGGGCTGAGCAACCAGTACCTGCTCCAGCTGGTGGGCAACTTCGGCTGGCTCGACGCGCCGAGCCCGCCGGTGAGCACCGAGGTGTACCTCGTCGTCGCGGGCGCACTCCTGCTGCTCGGTCTGGCCGCGGCCTCGCGGCAGCGCGGGCGCCTCGCGCTCGCCCTCGCCGCCCTCGCCGTGGTGGGCGTCCCGTTCGTCCTGCAGGTCCCGACCGCCGGCGACACCGGCATCATCTGGCAGGGCCGGTACGTGCTCCCGGTCGCGGTGGGCGTCCCGCTGGTGGCGGCTGCCGCGGTCGCCGAGCTCCCTGCTCCGGTGCTGGACCTGGTCGCCCGGCTCACCCGATGGGTGGTCCCCGCCGTCGCCGTGGCCCAGGTCGGCGCCTACTGGTGGGCCGCGCGCCGGTACGCCGAGGGGCTGAGCGGTCAGCTGATCACCCGGTCGCCGCACTGGTCGTCACCCCTCGGCTACATGCCCGGGCTGGCCCTGTACACCGTGCTCGTGCTGCTGGTCGGCGCCCTGGCCTGGCGGTCGACGTGGTCGCGGCTTGCCCAGGAGGAGCTCACTCCGTCGGCGGAACGGGCACCGGCGGCCGTCGGCTGAACGAGCCGGACGCCCGCCGGCTCAGACCGGTGCGGGTCCGGGGCGGGTCGCCGATGCGGCACACTGGCTGCTCATGCGCGGCATCATCCTTGCAGGGGGCTCCGGGACTCGCCTGCACCCCATCACCCTCGGCGTCAGCAAGCAGCTGGTCCCGGTCTACGACAAGCCGATGATCTACTACCCGCTCTCGACGCTGATCGGGGCGGGCATCCGGGACATCCTGGTGATCACCACCCCGCACGACGCCGCGCAGTTCGAGCGGCTGCTGGGTGACGGCTCGCAGTTCGGCGTGTCGATCAGCTACACGCAGCAGCAGGTCCCCAACGGTCTGGCGCAGGCGTTCGTCCTCGGCGCCGACTTCATCGGCGGCGACTCCGCTGCGCTGGTGCTCGGCGACAACATCTTCTACGGCCCCGGCCTCGGCTCCCAGCTGCACCGGTTCCGTGACCTCGAGGGCGCCGCGGTGTTCGCCTACCGCGTCGCGGACCCGAGCTCGTACGGCGTCGTCGAGTTCGACGCCGACGGACGCGCCCTCTCCCTGGAGGAGAAGCCTGCCGAGCCCAAGAGCAACTACGCGGTCCCGGGCCTGTACTTCTACGACAACGACGTCGTGGCGATCGCACGCGACCTGAAGCCGTCCGCCCGCGGCGAGTACGAGATCACCGACGTCAACCGTCACTACCTCGAGCAGGGACGGCTGCGCGTCGAGGTGCTCCCCCGCGGCACCGCCTGGCTCGACACGGGCACGTTCGACTCGCTGCTGGAGGCGTCCGACTTCGTCCGGACCATCGAGTCGCGGCAGGGGCTGAAGATCGGCGCACCCGAGGAGGTCGCCTGGCGGCTGGGCTTCCTCAGCGACGACGAGCTGCGGGACCGGGCCGAGAAGCTGGTGAAGTCCGGGTACGGGGCCTACCTGCTGGGGCTGCTCTCATAGCACCGCATTCACGGCATTCACCCCGGAGAACGCGGCCGGGAACGCCTCAGGTGGCCGGGGCGAAATGGACCGCGCGATATTCTTGCGGCCCCGCCAGATCGAGGAGTTACGTGAACGACGCCCTGTCCGCCCGCCGCGCCGCCATCCTGGAGCAGGTCCGCGAGTACGCCCAGCTCTCCCTCGCGGCGCGCGAGTTCGAGCGGGGCGAGTCGTCGGTCCCGGTCTCCGGCAAGGTGCTCGACGGGGAGGACCTCGCCGCGCTCGTCGACGCATCGCTGGACGGCTGGCTGACCGCCGGCCGGTTCACCACCGAGTTCCAGGACACCCTCGCGCAGTACGTGGGCACACGCTCGGCGTCGTTCGTCAACAGCGGCTCGTCGGCCAACCTGTGCGCCCTGTCCGCGCTGACCAGCCCCAAGCTCGGCAAGCGCGCGCTGCAGCCGGGGGACGAGGTCGTCACGGTGGCGGCGGGGTTCCCGACGACGCTCAACCCGATCATCCAGAACGGTCTCAAGCCGGTCTTCGTCGACGTCGAGATCGGTACCTACGACGCCATCGGCGACCAGCTGCGCGAGGCGATCGGGCCCCGGACGCGCGCGATCATGATGGCCCACACGCTGGGCAACCCCTTCGACCTCGACCTGGTCACGCAGCTGTGCAAGGACAACGGCCTCTGGCTCGTCGAGGACTCCTGCGATGCGCTCGGCTCGACGTACCGGGGCCGGCGGACCGGCAGCTTCGGGGACACGGCGACGGTGTCCTTCTACCCGGCCCACCACATCACCACGGGTGAGGGCGGCGTCGTGTTCAGCAAGCACCCGCTGGTGACGCGGCAGGTGGAGTCCTTCCGCGACTGGGGCCGCGACTGCTACTGCGAGACCGGCAAGGACAACACCTGCGACAAGCGGTTCGGCTGGCAGCTCGGCGACCTGCCAGCGGGCTACGACCACAAGTACACGTACAGCCACATCGGCTACAACCTCAAGGGCACGGACATGCAGGCGGCGCTCGGGCTGAGCCAGCTGACCAAGCTGGACGGCTTCGTCGCCCGTCGCAAGGAGAACTTCGCGCACCTGTACGAGCGGTTCTCCCAGGTCGAGGGCCTGATCCTCCCCGAGGCGACCGAGGGCTCCGATCCCGCGTGGTTCGGCTTCCCGATCACGCTCGCGGACGACCTGGCCGTGAACCGTGAGGACCTGATGCGGTTCCTCGACGCGCACCACGTCGGCACGCGGCTGATCTTCGCGGGCAACCTCCTGCGGCAGCCCGCCTACCGGGGCATCGAGCACCGCGTCGTCACGGACCTGCGGAACTCCGACACCGTGATGAACCGGTCGTTCTGGCTGGGCGTCTACCCGGGCCTGACCAAGGACATGCTCGACTACGCCGCCGACGCGGTGACGCACTTCGTCGAAGGACGGGACGGCTCGTTCTGATGCACTACCTCGTCACCGGCCACACCGGCTTCAAGGGCGCGTGGCTGACGCTCCTCCTCGAGCGGCTGGGGCACACGGTGTCGGGGTTGTCGCTCGACCCCAAGCCGGGGGCGCTGTACGAGCGGGCCCACCTGCACGACGCCCTGGTGCACGACCTCCGCGTCGACATCCGGGACGCCGACACGACCCTTGCCGCGCTGCAGACGGTCCGCCCGGACGTGGTGATGCACCTCGCCGCGCAGCCGATCGTGCGGGAGTCCTACCGGGACCCGCGCACCACCTGGCAGACCAACGTCGACGGCACGTTCAACGTGCTGGACGCCGTCGCGCAGACCCCGGACGTCAAGGCGGTCCTGGTGGTCACGACGGACAAGGTGTACCGGAACGTCGACCAGATCTGGGGCTACCGGGAGAGCGACGCCCTGGGCGGCCACGACCCCTACTCGGCCTCCAAGGCGGCCGCCGACATCCTGACCCAGTCGTGGATCGCGTCGTCGGGCTGCACCGTGCCGACCGCGATCGCGCGGGCGGGGAACGTGGTCGGCGGCGGCGACGTCTCGGCCGACCGGCTGATGGTCGACCTGGTGGACGCCTTCTCCACGGACCGTCCGGTGCGGCTGCGCTACCCGCATGCGGTCCGGCCGTGGCAGCACGTGCTGGACTGCCTCTCCGGCTACGTCGCCCTGGTCGACGCGCTGCTGGCGGGCCGGGCGGCCGGCGAGGCGTTCAACTTCGGGCCGGGAACCGACTCCTTCGTGGAGGTCGGGGTGCTGGCGACCAAGGTCGCGGCCTTGTGGGGTCCCGGCGCGAAGGTCGAGCTGGACGACGCGCCTGCCCCGCACGAGGCGGGCCTGCTGGCGCTCGATGCCCGCAAGGCGCAGCTGGCGCTCGGCTGGCGCGACCGGCTGGACTTCGACGCGACCCTCGCGTGGACGGTCGGCTGGGCGCAGCGGGTGCTGGCGGGCGAGGACGCCCGAGCGGTGACCGTGGCTCAGGTCGACGAGTTCCTCGCGTCGGGCTCGGAGCGGCCTGGCGCGGGTCTGCCGTGAGCGCCGCGGCCGCGGACGACGTCCGCGACGTCGTCGTGGTCGGCGCCGGACCCGCGGGCCTCTTCGCCACGTACTACGCAGGCTTCCGCGGGTTGTCGGTGACCCTGGTCGACGCTCAGTCGGAGGCGGGGGGACAGATCACCGCCCTCTACCCGGGGAAGCTGATCCACGACGTCGCCGGCTTCCCGGCCGTGACCGGCTCGGCCCTCGTCGCCGGCCTGATGTCGCAGGTCAAGGAGTACTCGCCCCGGCTGCTGTTCGACACCGACGTGACGGGGCTCGAGCGCGCGGACGACGGCACCTTCGCGGTGCTGACCAGCGGTCGGCAGCCCCTCCGGACGCGGACCGTGGTCCTCGCCACCGGTGTCGGCGGGATCCACCCCCGCACGTTGCCCGTGGGGCACGAGTGGCACGGTCGCGGCGTGGTGTACGTCGTCTCGGACGTCGCCGCACACACGGACCACGACGTGGTGGTCGTCGGTGGCGGAGACTCCGCGCTCGACTGGGCGCTCGCGCTGCGGCCGGTCGCCCGGTCCGTGACGATCGTGCACCGGCGCCGTGCGTTCCGGGCCCACGCGGCGCTGCTCGAGCGGGCGGCGCGCGACGGCGTGGGCCTGCTCACCGAGGCCGAGATCCAGGCCGTCGAGGGCGACCACCGGCTGCGCACCGTGACGGTGCGCCGTGACGACGGCGAGGTCCTGGAGCTGCCGGCCGACACCGTCGTCGGCGCTCTGGGGCTGCTGTCGGCGCCCACCCCCTTCCCCCAGTGGGGACTGGACGTGCACCAGCGCAAGGCCGTGGTGGACTCCCGCATGCAGACCTCCGTCCCGGGCGTGTTCGCGATCGGCGACGCCTCGACCTACACCGGCAAGGTGTCGCTCATCGCGACGGGCTTCGGCGAGGCGGCCACCGCCGTCAACAACGCGGCCGTCCACATCGACCCCGAGCTGTCGCTGATGCCGGGTCACTCGACCGACGAGGAGCTGGCGCCGCCGTCCACCCGCTCCGTCCCGATCCCCGTGGTGGCGGCCGCTCGGAGGGACGAGGCGTGACGTACGTCATCGGCAAGGAGTGCATCGACGTGCAGGACAAGTCCTGCATCGACGTGTGCCCCGTCGACTGCATCTACGAGGGTGGTCGCAAGACCTACATCAACCCGACGGAGTGCATCGACTGCGGCGCGTGCGAGCTCGCCTGCCCCGAGGTGGCGATCTTCCCGGCGCGCAAGGCCCGCGGGAACGAGGAGTGGGAGACGTTCACGCGTGACAACGCGGCGTTCTTCACCGAGGTGCTGCCCGGGCGTAACGCTCCGCTGGGCGATCCGGGAGGTGCGGGCGGCGTGGTGATCGGGGTGGACACACCGCTGGTCACCGACTGGGCCGGCTGAGCTCCGGCCCGACTTCACGCGACGTCACGACAGCTGCAGGGGGAAGGACGAGGGATGGCCGCTGAGATCCACGCAATGGCCGAAGAGATCCAGGCGATGGCAGCCGAGATCGCCGAGAAGGCCGTCCCGGCGGAGCCGCGTCGCCCGATGATCTCGATCATCACCCCGTGCTACAACGAAGAAGCGAACGTCGACCGATGCGCCGCCGAGGTCGCCCGCGTCATGCGCGGCGAGCTGCCGGACTACGACTACGAGCACATCTTCTGCGACAACGCCAGCACGGACACCACGGTCGCCCGGCTGCGCGACCTGGCTGCGAGCGATCCCCACATCAAGGTGATCGTCAACTCCCGGAACATCGGCCCGTTCCGCAACGTGGCGAACGGCATGAAGGCGGTCTCCGGGGACTTCGTCATCCCGATGATCCCCGCGGACATCCAGGACCCGCCGTCGGTCGTGCCGCAGATGGTGGCCAAGATGACGGAGCAGACGGACGTCGTCTACGGGATCCGCCAGCACCGGAAGGACCCGTTCCACATCGCGATCGCACGGAGTGCCTACTACCGGCTCCTGAGGGCGAGCCACGGCACGACGGCTCCCCCGCACTCCGGCGAGTTCATGCTGGTCCGCAAGGAGTTCGTCCAGGCGATCAACGCGATGGACGACTCCTACCCGTACATCCGCGGGCTCGTCGCACAGATGAACCCTCGGTCCGACACGGTGCCGTACGCCTGGGGCGAGCGGGTGGGCGGCAGGTCGCGCAACTCGATGAGCGACCTGTTCGACCAGGGCCTCAACGGGATCGTCACCACGGCGCGGACCCCGGTCCGCTGGGCGATGCTGCTGGGCATCATCGGCGCGCTGGCCGGCATCGTGGCGGCGATCGTGGACGGGGTCGTCTTCCTTTTCGGGGACGAGAAGGTGCTCCAGGGCATCCCGACGTTGATCGTCGGGATGTTCTTGTTCGGCGGTGTCCAGCTCTTCTTCCTCGGCCTCATCGGCGAGTACGTCGTGAGCATCCACTCGTCCGTGCGCCCGGGCCCTCCCATGATCGAGCGGGAGCGCATCAACTTCTGAAGCGGCGGAGCGCCTCTCGCTCCGGGGCGACCCGGGATCAGGTGGTCGACCTCGCCGGCGGACGGGCGACCGATTCCCCGATCAGCTCGACGAGGGACCGCAGCGGGAGCCGCGCCTCATCGGCGAGGGCCTGCATCGCACGACCGTCCCCTGCGTAGACGTCGGCCGGGGAGCCGTCGGACGGAGCGCGCCTGACTGCGTCGGCGTGCAGGCCGTGGAGCTTCGCGACCTCAAGAGCGAGATCGCCCAGCTCGACCAGCTCACCACCTGTGTCGAACACGAGGCTGCGGCCCGAGGCCGCGGCCCACAGCGCGAGCGCAACCACCTCGTCCGCGCCGCAGTACGTCCTGCGGACCTGGTGCCCCGCCCGGACCGTGAGCGGGCCCCCCTCGGCCGCCATGGCGAGCAGGTCCCCGAGGGCGTAGCGGCCGTCCTGCGGCAGCCGCGGGCCGGCCAGGCTGAAGATGCGGGGAACGACGCACGTCGCTCCGACCTCATCCGCCGCGGCCTGGAGACGCGCTTCGGCGTCACGCTTGAGCTCGACGTACGGGTGCGCACCACGTGCGCCGGCGTCGCCGTAGACGGCACCGGAGCTGGCCACGACCAGCCACGCCGGTCGGTAGGTGCGGACGGCGAGCTCGACCGCCTCGGTGATCGACCGGTTCCGACGGCCGTACTCGTCGGCTCCGAGCGAGGCCATACGGTCCGGTGTCAGGAAGGCGAGGTGCAGCAGCGCCTGGGGCGCGGGATCCATCGTGCGCAGGGCCGCGAGGGGGTGCACCCGAGCGGTTCTGCCGTCCGCGACGGAGACGTCCCGGGCCGTGCTGGCGAAGGCGACGACACGGGTGGGCGCCTCGAGCGCGAAGGCTTCGTAGAGCAGGTCCACGGCGACGGATCCCAGCCAGCCGGTCGCACCGGTCACGGCAACAGGACCCACGAGACCGGACACCGCCTCACGGACGACGTCGATCGCTGCCCGCGAGCCGCTCATGCCACGCTTCGCGATGCAGATCGCCCGACGGTCACGTGCCCTCCATCTCGGTGGGCTTCACGCCGGGCTCCATCGAGCCGAACTCCCGCCCGAACGCCATCTTCGGGTAGGCGTTGAGGTCGGCGTCGATGCTCAGATGGAGCAGGACGGGGCCGTCCTGCGAGTGGAGGGCGTCAAGCACCTCGGCGAGCTGGTCGTGGTCCTCGGCGTGGAAAGCAGGGATGCCGTACGCCCGCGCGACCGCGCAGAAGTCGGGGGCGCTGTAACCCCACTTCGTCGAGTAGTAGCGCTTGTCGAAGTACGACTCCTGGAACTGACGCACCATCCCGTGGCAGCCGTTGTCGAACACGACCACCCGCACCGGTAGCTGCTGGCGGACCAGGGTCTGCAGCTCCTGGATGTTGCACTGGAAGCCGCCGTCGCCCGCGATCAGCACCACCTCTCCCTGCGAGGCGAGAGCCGATCCGATCGCGGCGGGCAGCCCGAAGCCCATCGAGCCCATGCCCCCGGAGGTCAGGAACCGCTGACCGGCACTCAGGGCGGCGCTCTGCGCGGCCCACATCTGGTGCTGCCCGACGTCGGTGACGACGGCCGCCGCGGCCGGGCGCGCCTGCAGGATCTGACGTACGGCCAGGTTCGGGTTCAGGCCGGCGGCCGGCACGTTCTCAGCTGTGTCCGGCCACGCCTCACGCTGCTCGGCCAGTGCCGCGAGCCACTCAGCACGGCCGCCGGTGGTCGTGACGGCGTCGAGCGCGAAGGGCAGGAAGGTCCGCAGGTCGTCGTGCAAGACGTCACAGCCGGTCACGTGGTTGTTCAGCTCTGTGGCGTCCACGTCGACGTGGAAGATGGCGCGGCTGCCGCGGAAGCCTGCGACGTCCGACCCGGTCTGACGCACGTCGAGCCGGCTGCCGAGCACCAGGAGGAGGTCGGACTGGGCCACGGCCCAGTTCGCCCAGCGGTTGCCGTAGCTGCCGATCACGCCCGCGTGCAACTCCGAGGTCGCCGGCAGCGCGTCCACGCCCATCAGCGTCCCCACGACGGGGATCCGCCAACGTTCGACGGCTGTGCGCAGCTCCTCGGCGACGCCGGCCGACTGGACGCCGCCGCCGGCGATGACCAAGGGTCGCTTCGCGTCGCGCAGCGCGGCGGTGAGCCGCGTCGTGAACGCCCCGCGCTCCTCCTGCCGGTCGTCTGACGCCGCGGAGCGTGCCACGACCTCGTCGGGGACCGCCGGCACGAGAGCCCGCTGGACGTTCATCGGGATGTCGAGCAGGACGGGCCCGGGCCTCCCCCTCGTAGCGACCTCGAAGGCCTCGGCCAACACCTTGGGGAAGCTGTCTGCGTCCGTCACCAGTCGCGCCAGCTTGGTGATGGGCGTGGCGATCGACACGACGTCGGTCTCCTGGAAGCCGCCCTGCCGGCCGCGGCCCTCCTCGTGCAGCTCGTACGTGTTGACCTGGCCGGTGATGAACACCACCGGGACGGAGTCGAAGTAGCAGCTGCCGATCGCGGTCAGCAGGTTCGTCGCGCCCGGGCCGCTGGTCGCCATCGCGACGGCCGGACGGCCGGACGTGCGGGCGAAGCCCTCGGCGGCGAACCCGGCGCCCTGCTCGTGGTGCATCGACACGACCGTGAGCGCGGGATTGCGGTGGATCGAGTCGAGCATCACCGTCAGCATGCCGCCGACCAGCTCGAAGACGTGGCTGACGCCGAGCTCCGGCAGAGCCTTTGCGAGATAGGCGGCGACGGTGAGCCGCTCGTCCGTGTCCGACACGCTCACTCGCCATGCCCTTCTGTTCGAACCGAGGTGTCGACCGCCGTGCGGTCGTCCGTCGCGACCGCGGAACGACGGAACGTGAAGTAGCGACCGGTGAGGAAGGTCCCCACGGCGACGATCACCATGATCGCGCCCTGCGTCGGGACGACGGGAAGGTGGCCGCCCTCGACCAGCAGCGGCAGCACGACGAGGTTGATGCACAGGACCACGCCGTACACGACGCTGAACCGGGCCAGGTCACCCCACCAGCGACCCCGCACCTGGTAGACGAGCCAGCGCTGCAGCAGGTACGCCTCGAGCACGCCGATGAGCGTGGACACCACCAGGACCACCTCGTAGTGGACCCTGCCGTGGGCAAGCTGCTGGATCGCCGCGAAGACGCCGAAGCTGAAGAGCGTGTTGACGACACCGACGGCCGCGAACCGGAGCGCCTGTCCACCGACCGACGCGCCCCGCAGGAGCGACGTGACCGACAGACGGCCCTGTCGCCTGGAGTCCGCCTGCGCCGGCACGGCCGGGTCCATCAACGGGCTCACGCTCGCGCCGCGCGATCGGCCCGGACCTGCACGCGGCGCATCAGGACCACATCTTCCAGGGCGCCCGGCCACCGTCCCACAGCTCGTTGAGCAGCTGCGACTCGCGGTAGGTGTCCATCGGCTGCCAGAAGCCGCCATGGCGGTACGCACCCAGCTGACCCTCGGCGGCGAGCTTCGCCAGCGGCTCGTTCTCGAGCATCATCTGGTCGCTCTCCCTGAGGTACTCGAACACCTGGGGCTCGAAGACGAAGAACCCCGCCGAGACCCAGTCGTCCATCTGCGGCTTCTCGCGGAACCGCGTCACCCGCTGCTGGTCGTCGATGTCGACGAGCCCGAACCGCGAGAGGGGCCGCACTGTGGTGATGGTCGCCAGAAGCCCCCGGGAGTCGTGGAACGCGCGCAGCTCGGTGATGTCGATGTCCGCGAGCCCGTCGCCGTACGTGACCATGAACTGCTCGCCGCGCACGTAGGGCTCGATCCGCTCGACGCGGCCCGCGGTCAGCGTCGCCTGCCCCGTGTCCACCACCGTGACGGTCCAGTCACGCTCGAGGTGGTCGCCGTGGAACTGCACGCTGCCGTCCCGCCCCAGGCGGATGGTGAAGTCGTTCGCCTGGCTCGCGTAGTTCAGGAAGTACGACTTGATCTGCTCACCCTTGTAGCCGGCGCAGACCACGAAGTCGGTGACGCCGTAGGTGGCGTAGATCTTCATGAGGTGCCAGAGGACCGGCTTGCCGCCCACCTCGACCATCGGCTTCGGCCGAAACTCGGTCTCCTCCCGCATTCGGGTACCGAGTCCTCCGGCGAGCAGTACAGCCTTCATCGCGTGCGTCTTCCTTCCGACCCCCTGGACGCGCCGGACCGCGCTGCACCGCGCAGTGGCGCTCAGAGTCTACTGGCCGAACCGAACGAACCCTTCCGGTAGTCTGCCGTCCCGTGCCGCGCGAGAGAAGCCGCCCATGAGCACGCCCCTCATCGAATCAGCGAGGGACCGCGGCGCACGGCTTCGGCGGGCTATCGGGCGAAACGTCGCAGAGATCACTGCAACGATCTCGCTCCCCGTTTCGATCCTATTCGTCCTCTCCATAGCCTTCAGCATGCTGGTGTTCGGCCACGGCGACCTCAATCACACAGTCGGGTCGTCGTACGCCTTCCTTTCCGGTCACTGGGCGGACTTCTACAGCTACAACAAGACCTATTTCGGCCGCAACGACTACTTTCCTTCGATCTACGTCGTCTTCGCCGCTTGGATGGCGCCCGTCAAGCTCCTCACGTCGCCGGGAGCCCAGAACGGGCTAGTGCTGAGCGCCCAGGAACTTCTGTGGGCGAGGCTCGGCCTGGTCCTCGTGTTCGCGGCCACCGTCGAGCTCGTGCGGCGGATCGCTCGGGAGCTCTTTCCCGAACAGGCGACGGTTCAGCGTACGGTCGTGGCTACCTACCTGCTCTCACCGTTCATCGCCTACATCGTCGGCGCCTTCGGTCAGTACGACATCATCGGCGTCTTCTTCACCCTGCTCGGATTTCTCTACTACCTGCGGGGCGACCGCTGGAGGTTCGCACTCTTCTTCGCCCTCGCGGCCTCGTTCAAGTATTTCGCACTGCTGGTGTTCGCGCCTCTGCTCGTACTGGCTTACAAGAAGCTTCGCGAGATGATCGCGCTCTCCTCCATCGCACTCTCCGTCATCCTCCTCGAAGCGGCCGCGTACGCGCACGATCCCGCCTTCAGGAGTGCCCTCTGGGGCATGGTGAAGGGCAGCGTCGGGGCGCAGGACAACCAGTCCTTGAAGGCCTTGGTGATCATCGTGTTCGCGGTGGGACTCGTACTTCTTTGGCGAACACGGGCATCTGGCCCTCTTCTCGGTCGGCTCGCAGTCTATTCCGCGGCAACCGTCTACGGCCTCATGTTCCTGGTTGTGACGTGGAACATGGTGTGGTTCGTCATCCTGGCACCGTTCTTCGCGCTGAGCATTGGGTACCTGCACCGGCCGGGCCGCTTCATCGTCTGGGAGAGCATCGTCTTCGCCGCGTACACGTGGGTTGCCGCCACGGTGTGGACCACTTCGGCGAATGTGGGATTGATCTCGGGCGGAGCTCTCCACGCTCTGTTCGGTCCGCCGCACCTGCATCTCAGCGACATCTACGCGCCGGCTGCGGTTCCCGCGCTGAGGATGGTGCTCACGGCCTACTTCGTCTCCCCCGTCCTGTTCTGGCTCGCAGACCAGGTCGACCGGCGGCGTGATCACACTCCCAGCCCGCAGACCGTCGCACGCGCGACGTGGGCCCTCCGCGCCGCGACGCCCGTTCTGGTCTTCACGCTTCCGGTCATGGCATCGATGACCATGCCGATGCGGCTCGCAAGGGCCATCACTCCCGTCGCGCCTGCCTACGTGATGGCACCCGCGCCGCTCTGCATCGGCCACGGGACGTCTGTCCAGGCGATAAGCGACTCGACAGACGTCGTTCAGACCATCGTCTCGACCAGGGACCAGCTCGCGGGCGTGTCGGTCTTGGTCGGCACCTATGGGAAGGCCGGCCACGGGACTCTCACGATCACGGTGCGCGACGGCGCTGGTACCACGGTTGACGTGTCCGCCACCGACCTTGCCCGCGTCGCGGACAACTCGCAGGTGTACGCGCTCTTCGCGAAACCCGAGCCCGACAGCGAAGGCCGCGCGTTCACCATCACGTTCCACACCGCGGGCGTAGCCAAGGACCTGGCACTGTGGAGCAGCGCGGAAGATTGCGCGCCCGACGCGACACTGACCGCCGGCGGCCAGCGGCAGGTCGGAGACCTCCTGCTCACCGAGTACTACCCGCGACCGTAAGGGGTACGGACATTGGCTCGAGGTACCCGGTCCGCTGAGGCGTCCGTGAACGATGCGCCGCAGTCGAGGGTGGATGCGGTCGATTCGCCAGCGTCCTGGTGGAGGAGGATCTGGAGAGACGTCGAACCGTTGATCTCCACGACCTCGGTGCCGGTCGCGGTCCTCTTCCTGGTGTCCATGGCCTTCAGCTTCGTTGCGTTCGGCCACCGGGACGTCGGCCACACAGCGGGTTCCTCGTACGCCTACCTCTTCGGCCACTGGACCGACTTCTACACGTACAACCAACCGACCTTTGAGCGGAACGACTACTTCCCCTCGATTTACCTCGTGTTCGCCTTGTGGATGGCGCCGGTCAAGCTCCTCGTGTCGCCTGGCATACAGAACGGCGTGAACATCTCCTCCTGGGAGATGTTGTGGGCGAAGTTCGGCGTCATGCTGGTGTTCGGCGCCACGGTCCTGGTCATGGTACGGATCGTGCGAGAGCTGTTCCCCGCTCGGCAGCAGACCCAGCGGATGGTCGTCGCAGCCTATCTACTGTCACCCTTCGCGGCCTTCACCGTCGGAGTTTTCGGCCGATACGACATTATCGCAATCCTCTTCATGCTGCTGGGCCTGCTCCATCTCCTTCGAGGGAACAAGTGGCGTTTCGCGTTGTTCTTCGCTATCGCCGTGTCGTTCACGTACTTCGCCCTCGTCTTGTTTGCCCCACTGCTCCTCCTGCGGTACAAGCGGCTTCGAGACCTTGTACTGCTCTCGCTCACGGCGCTGTCGATCGCTGCGCTCGAAGGTGCCGCCTACTGGAGCAATCCACCGTTCCACACCACGGTCTCGTTCCTCGCGGGGCAGTACCTCAAGGGCAACGGCCAACAGGGTTCTCTGCAGAGCTTGGTCTTGATCCTCATCGCCGTCGGCCTGTTTCTCATCTGGCGACTGCCTGTCGACCGGAGCACGCTAGGTGCCACCGCCGTGTTCGCTGGCGCCTTGGCGTATGGATTCATGTTCGTCGCCGTGAAGTGGAACCTGGCATGGTTCGCACTCCTGGCCCCGCTTTTTGCTCTGACCCTCGGATACCTGCGCCGGCCAGGACGGTTCCTGCTCTGGGAGAGCGGCGTGTTCGTCGCCTACATCTGGGTGGCAGTCAACCGTTGGTCCCACAACATCGACATGGAGATGCTCCGGCGCGGGTCGCTACGTTCGTTGCTGGGCCCCCCTCACCTCTTCCTCTCGGATCTCTATCGGTGGGCTGCGACGCCGTGGCTCAACGTCGTGCTGACGGTGTTCTTCCTGTCTCCGGTGCTCTTCTGGTTGCTGGAAAGAGCTGAGGCCACCCGGGCAGTCGAATCACCGGGGGACAGCCCGACGGTGGGTCCCGGGATCTGGGCCCTGAGGGCCGCGACGCCCCTTGTGTTCTGGAGCGTGCCAGTGATCGCCGCGCTCGTCATGCCGGTGTCTGCCGCCAAGTTGTTCACGCCGCAAGCAGCCGCATACGTGATGGAGCAACACCCGATGTGCGGCCCCGAACACAAGCTGCCGTACGGCCAGCTCCATGACGGCGGGACGGCCCAGCAGACGTTCGTCGCGCAGGCAGCGCGGCTCGGCGCGGTGTCCGTCATGGTCGGCACCTGGGGCCGTGAGATGAGCGGAACGCTCGTGATCGACGTGAAGGACGCCGCGGGCACGACCCTCGGCACACGGGACGTTGACCTGAAGCGCGTCCCCGACAACTCGGCGCTCTACGTGATCCTCGACTCACCCGCGGCGGATTCGTCCGGAGCGACGTACACAGTCACCTTCCGAACAGCGGGCGTCCCGACCACCTCGAGCTTCTCGCTGTGGGGGTCTAGCGACGACTGCGACCCGCACGGCACCCTGACGCTGGACGGCGTAGCCCAGGGCGGGGACGCGAACCTCACGGAGTACTACGCGCGTCGCTGAGGGCGGCCGTCACGGGAGGCGCCCGCGACGGCCGCAGGGGACGCCGCGTGGGGACCACATCAGCTATCCGCGGCGGAGGCCACGCGCGAGCCACGTCCGCGTCCGCCAGGTCCGCGAGCCTACGATGGCGCTGAGCTCGCGTAGGGCGTCGGCCTCACGATCTCGGGACCCGCGCAGCTCGAGCTCCAGGGCCGCGGCCCGTTCGCTCGCGTCGCCCACCTTCGTGCGCAGCGCTGCGTTGGCGGCGCGACTCTCGAGCAGCTCGGCCCGGCATGCGTCCCGCTCCGCCACGAGTGCCTCGTGCTCCGCCGCAGCCCTCTCGTGCGCCGCGACGTAGCCGCGATGGCCCTCGACCAGCTCGGCGTGCGCCTGCTCGAGCTCCCGGAACCGACCGACCAGCTCCTCGTGCTCGGACACCACGCGCGTCAGGTCGGCGCGGACCTCCGCGGCCTGCGCCGCGTGCCGAGCGCCGGAGCGAGCCACGTCGCCCAGCACGTCCAGCAGCACGCCGGGGGCGGGACGGGCCGCCGCCTCGTCGATGAGCTGCCGCAGCGCCTCGTCGTACTCCGCGCGGCGCCTCGGGTCCGTCAGGTCGACACGAGCGGCTGCCGCCAGCTCCGCCCCGAGCTGTGGCTCGTCGTGAAGACGCCGGATCGCCGCGGCGAGCGCCTCCGCGTCGCCGACCGGGTACGCGAGGCCGGTCTCCCCCGGCCGCAGGTACTCGGCCGGACCGCCCGCCTCGGCGTAGATCAGGGGCAGACCGAACTCCGTCGCCTCGAACGGCACGCGGCCGAAGGCCTCCGACCGCGAGGTGATGGCGACGGCGTCGAACCCTGCGTACATCTGCGAGCGGTCGGTGAACGTGTCGGCGTGCTCGACCAGGTCCTCGACGCCACGCGAGACGGCGAGGTCGCGAAGCCGCTCCCAGTCCCCCGGTGCCGCGGGGCCTGCGAGGACGAGGTGGACGTCCGTCCCCTCCCCACGCAGCACCGCAACGGCGTCGACGGCGTCCTGCTGCCCCTTGCCGGGGTTGAGGCTCCCGACGATCCCCAGCGACCACGGCCGTCTCACGTCGTCCACCGCGCCTCGTGCCTCCGCGGGCCCGACGACGCCCTGCACGCGCGGCACCGGGTGCAGCACGGTGACATCGGCCGCCGCCTCGCCGAACAGGTGGCGGCGCACAGCGTCGGAGTTGGTGACCACCCGCGTCGCGAGCGCGCGGACCGCGGCGCCATAGCCCTCCGGACCGCCGGGCAGCACCAGCCCGTGATCCAGGTCCCCGAACTCGCGCAGGTACCAGACGTGCGGGCGACGCAGCGCGGCCGCGGCGACCGCACCCTCGGGCACCACGCCGCTCTGGGTGAGCACCACGTCCGGGTCGATCTCGGCGAGCACGTCGAGCAGCCGTGGGTGGAGCAGGTCACGCGCCGTCCACGCGTCCGGCGTGCGAGCCTCGTCGTCCGGCCACACGGTCCACCACTCGAGCGGGGGGACGGCACTGACCGAGCCGCCCAGGGGCTCGAGCAGGGCACGCAGGCCCAGGTCGGGCTCCGGTGCGACGGTGTGCACCATCGAGCCCTGGCGGACCAGGCTCTCCACCATCTCCGCGTGGCTGCGCTCCGCTCCCCCCACGCTGCTGGAGTGCATCACGGCGGCGACGGTGGTGCACCGGGCGGCGGCCACGCAGTACAGGTTGGCCTGCTGCGGACCCTCGACCAGGTCGGACCAGGCGCGGCCGTCCGCCAGCTCACGCCAGCTCCGAACGTCCTCGTCGAGGACGAAGAGGCGTAAGCCCAGCGCCCGTAGCCGCTCGACCAGCTGCTCGGCTCCGGAGCCCGCGGCGGTCAGGGCAGCCGGGTCCACGGTGACCAGCAGGCGGGCGTCCTCGAACCTCGACAGCAGGCCTTCCAGGCCCGTGAGCACCGCGACGGCGTCACCTGCGACGTCGAGCCGGACGACGAGCCGCGTGCCACCGGTGAGCCCGAGGTCTGCTTCCGTCACCCCCTGGAGCGCCCCAGCGACCACCCGAACGGTGCCGGCATCGGCACCGTCGACGTTCCGCGACAGCACCTCCAGGTCCGCCGGAGACGCCTCCACCGCGACGACGGTCGCCGACGGCGCCGCAGACGCCGCGACGAGCGTGAAGTAGCCGACGTGCGCGCCGAGGTCGAGCACCACGTCGGCACCGGCGCAGACGGTGCGGAACAGTGCCGTCGACATCGGCTGGTACCCGCGAACCTCGTACAGGTCGCGGTGGCGCGCAGGAGCCTCGAGCTCGAAATCGCAGCCGAGCGGCTTCACCCGAGCCAGGGACTCCACGGTGGGCTCCAATCTGTTGGGCACGCCACCTGCTCCCGCGTCAGCGCGCTCGCTCGGGTCGCCCGCGGCCAGCCTAGGTGCCACGGGCGATCGCTCCTCAGGCCGGGACGGCGTCCCCCAGCGCGAGCGCGGAGAGGATGGACCCGACCATCGCCGGCGGTGCGTAGGCGGTACGCGCATGCTCGCGGGCGGCCTCGCCCATGGCGGGGCCCTTCGTCGCGTACTCGTCCACGATGCGACCCAGGTACTCGTCCCACTCGTCCACGCGCACCAACCAGCCGTTGCGGTCGTGCTCGATCGCTCGGGACATGGTGTACGTCGGCGAGGCGAGGGTCGGCACACCGACCACCGCGGCGTCGAAGTACTTGAGCTCGGACTTGCAGTTGGTGAACCTGTTGTCCTGCAGCGGCGCGATGTTCACCTCGGTCTCGGCGATGAGCCGCTGCAGCTCCATGTAGTCCGTGGGCGGCACCACGTCGATCCGGTCCTGAAGGTCCGCCAGCGCGGAGTCCTTCAGGTCCAGGTAGCCCACCAGCCGCAGCCGGACCGAGCTGTCCCGACGCAGCACCCGCGCCACGGCCGACGAGACCAGGCCGAAGTCGCGGTTGTGCGTCGGCGTCCCGCTGAAGTAGCCGAGGTGCAGGGCGCCGTCGCGACTGTTGCCCGCTGCCGACCGGGCGGCCACCAACGCGTCCGAGTAGGCGATCTGCTCCTCGCCCATGAAGTTGGGCACCACCCGTACCGGCTTGGACACGACCTCGCGGGACCGTGCGGCCAGGTAGTCGTTGGTCACCACCAGCTCGTCCGCCAGCTCGATCGTCTGCCGCATGCGGGCGAACGACGCGAACCACCAGTTCCACATGTGCTCGGCGGGCTCGAGCGTGCCCTCGTACTGGTCGAGCGTCCGCACCACCTCGGGCACCATCGCGATGTCGAACACGTAGTCGTCGATGTCGAACACGACCCGCGTGCCGAACCGCTTGGCCACCGCCATCAGCTGAGCGACCTGGTCGCTGTACGGCACCCGGCAGACGACGAGCACGTCCGCCTCCTTGGCGACGGACAGCAGCCGGTCGCCGTCCCGCTCCCAGAACCAGCTCGCGCTCACGCCGGGGACGTGCGTGTTCAGGGCCCTGGCCGTGTTGAAGCACCGGTAGCGGAACGTGCTGGCGTCCGGACCGCGGTAGTAGTACGCCACCTTGGTGGCCTCGGCGCGGAACATCCGGAGCCGGTCGACGAACGGGAGCTCCCACGGGTCCCGGTAGGTCATCGACCGGATCGGGATGTCATACATCCCCGAACCTCCGCGCGAGCCGGTCCACGACCGGCTCGAGGTTCTGCGCCCACGGCGCGAAGTAGGGCGTGTCGGCCGGCTCGAAGGGCGTGGCCGCGACGCTCTCCGCCAGGGCGACCGCGTCGCCGATCGCGCGCGCGAGGTCGTCCACCGTCGGCTCCGCCGTGATCACGCGGTCGGACACCTCCGCCAGGTCCTTCTTGCCGGGCCAGCGGTTGGTCACCACGACCGAGCCACCGGCCGCGAGGTCGAGCGGCGGGTAGCTCGGGTGCGGTGACGCCATCAGCGAGAGGCCGACGTCGATGCGCCCGAGCAGCTCGTGGTACTCCGCCCAGCCGAGCGCGTCGTGCTGCACGGGCCGCGACCCGTCGGAGAAGTCGACGCTCGGCACGCCGCGGCCGACGAAGTGGATCTGCCAGCGCGTGCGGTCCAGCGACCCGCTCTCCACAGCGGCGTCCAGCGCGGCGACCCCGAGGTCGAACAGGTTCCGCGGGTTGTTCGGGCGGGCGTAGAAGAAGAGGTTGCGACGCGCCCCCTTGCCCAGCACGCGACCCGGACGCAGGAACGGCGTGAAGGACGGCTCGAACGCGATGGCGGTCGACGTCAGGTTCGACACGCCGGTGGCGACCAGGTGGTCCAGCAGCTGCTGGGTGTTCACCACCACCTGCAGCCCCGGGTGGTTCATCGCCCGTTCGGCGCCGAGCGTCTGGGCGCCCGTCGGGTAGAAGCAGCGCTCGTCCTCCTGGAGGATGTAGACCACGCGCTCGGCCGGGATCGTGCGGAGCACCGACGTCGTCGTCCACCACGACGTCGTGAGGAAGATGTCGTCGTCGCCCGTCTCCAGGTAGTCCCCGGGGCTGGTCGGGATGTAGGCGAGCTCCGGCTGGCGCTCCGGCCGGGTGCCGACCGTGCGGAACAGGCCGTCGAGCCCGGAGCCGTCGGGCGCGCTGTGCCGGGTGACGATGCGCAGCCTGCGTCCGGTGCGGTCCGCCCAGAGGGACGCCAGCACGATCGCTGTGGCGACCCCCCCGAACAGGCTGTCGGAGCCGACCGAGTCGGTCACCAGGTTGATCCGCGGGACGTCCGGACCGGGGATCGTGCGCAGCACCCGCAGGTCGGGGTGCCGCTGCTCGAAGAGCTCGGACGCCTTGGCGCCGCCCATCACCTCGGCGCCCGTGGTGCCGGAGAGGTTCGTCCCGCGGCCGTTGGGACGGCGACCTTCCGAGGCACCGAAGCGCAGGTAGTGCGCCAGCGGGTTCACCCCTGCCGCCGCCACGTCCGCGTTGTGGGTGAGGTACCACGTGACGTCGAAGGCGGCGCAAGGGTCGTAGCCCAGCGCCAGTCCCTCCGTCAGGAAGTGCAGCAGCGGGTTGGCGCCGGCGCGCGCCACGTCGGGGTGCTGGTCCAGGTACCACGCCGAGCTGAAGCCCAGCGGGATCGGGTCCCGTCCCTCTGCCCCTCCGGCCAGCAGGAAGTGGTCCACGGGGTCCATGCCGCTCGCTGCGACGTCCGGGTTCTGCTCCAGGTACCACTTGGGGTCGAACAGCGCGTTGGGCTGGCGCAGCTCGGCGCGCCCGTACGTGACGTAGTGGTGCACCGGGTCCGCACCGGACTCCGCGATGTCCGGGTAGGCCTCGCGGTAGAACGTGGCGTCGAAGAGGGTCGCGAGCGCGGGATCCATCGCGCCGGCAGGGTGCGCGCTCTGCGGCCGGTGGAGGATCCGGCGGACCATCGCCCGAGCGCGCCTGCCCAGCGCTCTCTTGACACGGGTGAGCATTCAGACCTCATCGACTCTGTGGCACCGGAGCGGGAACGGGCCACAGGCTACTGCCCCGCATCGCCGCGCCCCGGCGTTGAGCCTCGGGCCCGTCGCGTCACCGCTCCGTCGTCGAGGCCCCGCACTCAGCCGAGGACGGCGCCCGCCGCCTCCGACCAGGCCGCCTCCCAGCCGCGGATGGGCACCACGTCCGCAGCGGCCAGCGCGCCGTGCCCGAGCACCGAGTAGGCGGGCCGGGGGGCCGGTCGCACGAAGCCCTCGCTCGTGGTGGGCCGCACGATGCCGGGATCCATCCCGGCCGCCGCGACCGCCGCCTGCGCGAAGCCGAACCACGACGTCTGCCCCGCCGAGGTGCCGTGGTAGGTGCCGGCGGGCGCACCCGCCGCGACCAGGCGCTCGACCAGGTCGGACAGGTCCACCGTCCACGTCGGCTGGCCCACCTGGTCGTCCACCACGTCGAGACCGCCCTTCTCGGCGGCCACCCGAGCGATCGTCCGGGGGAAGCACGGGCCGTGCTGGCCGTAGAGCCACGCCGTCCGCACGATGAGGTGGTCCGGCGCCTCGGCGCGGACCGCCCACTCGCCCGCGGCCTTGGTGCGTCCGTAGGCGGACCGCGGCGCGATCGGCGCGTCCTCGTCGTACGGCTGGTCGGCGTGACCGTCGAAGACGTAGTCCGTGGAGATCTGGACCATCCGGGCGCCGGCCGCACGAGCGGCCCGGGCGAGGTTGGCCGGCCCGACCGCGTTGACGGCGAACGCGGCGGCCTCGTCCGACTCCGCCTTGTCGACGGCGGTGTAGGCCGCGACGTTGACCAGCACGTCGAAACCGTCGACGAGGTTCGTGGTGCTCGCCGGGTCCGTGATGTCCACCTCGGCCCGGTCGATGCCCACCACGTCGTGCGACCGCGCCTCGAGCAGCGGGACGAGGTCCTGGCCCAGCATCCCTGCGGCTCCGACCACCAACCAGCGCACGCTGTCTCCCACCCTCGTCGTCACGGCCGGGGGCAGCCTAACCGGGCCGGTAGGCTGCCAGCCGCCACCGGCCTGGAAGGACATGTCATGACGTACCGCGAGCTCGCGATCCCCGGCGCGTGGGAGATCACGCCTGTGCAGCACGGGGACCCCCGCGGCGTGTTCCTCGAGTTCTTCCAGGGCGGTGCGTTCGAGCAGACCGTCGGCCACCGGTTCGGGCTCGCGCAGGGCAACTGCTCGGTGTCCGCAGCCGGCGTGCTGCGCGGCATCCACTACGCGGACGTCCCGCCGAGCCAGGCGAAGTACGTCACCTGCCCCAAGGGCGCCGTGCTCGACGTCGTCATCGACGTCCGGGTGGGATCGCCGACGTTCGCGCAGTGGGACACGGTGCTGCTCGACGACGTCGACCGTCGTGCGATCTACCTCTCCGAAGGGCTCGGCCACGCGTTCTTCTCGCTGGAGGACGACTCGACCGTGCTGTACCTGTGCAGCACGCCCTTCACCCCGGCGCGAGAGCACGGCGTCCACCCGCTGGACCCCACCGTGGGGATCGAGTGGCCGACCACCGACCGCGCGGGACGCCCGGTGACGCCCCAGCTGTCCGACAAGGACACCGCGGCGCCGACGCTGCTCGAGGCGGCCGAGCGGGGCCTGCTGCCCACCTGGGAGCAGACGCGGGCGTTCGCCGAGCAACTCGCCGGCTGAACGGCCGCCGCGGCAGGCACCGCAGGGTCAGCCCGTGCGACCCCTCCGGCGCAGCGCCGAGGTGTACGCCCGCGCGTGCGCCTCGGCCGCGGCCGCCCACGTGAACGTCCCGGCACGTTCGACGGCCGCGGCGGCCAGCGCCGAGCGACGTGCCGGCTCGGCCAGCAGCTCCCCCAGCGCGACGCCGATGGCGTCGACGTCGGGCTCGCAGTAGGCGACCGCGTCCCCACCCACCTCGGGCAGGGAGAGCCGGCGGGTGGTCAGCACGCACGCGCCACTGGCCATCGCCTCGAGGACGGGCAGGCCGAAGCCCTCGCCGAGGCTCGGGTAGACGACCAGCGCCGCACCGGACAGGTACCCGGCGAGGGCGTCCACGGGCAGGTAGCCAGGCCTGCGCAGCACCAGGTGCGGCGGCACGGACTGCACCGCCTGCTCGATGTCCGGGTCCCAGCCCGGGCCTCCGGCGAGCACCAGGGCCGGCGGGTTCGCCAGCCCCTGGCACGCCTTCACCCAGCCCCGGACCAGGGCCGGCACGTTCTTGCGGGGCTCGAGGGTGCCGAGGAACGCCAGGTACGGCATGCCGTCGGGGAGGTCGAGCAGGCCGCGCGCCCGTGCCTGCTCCTCCTCGCCGGCCGGATGGAAGCGCGAGGCGTCGACGCCGTGGAAGGCGACGGTGAAGCGCGCGGTATCCGCGCCCGTGTACCGGACGACCTCGTCCCTGGTGGCGGCGGAGGGGACGACGAGGGCGTCGGCGCGGTGCACCGCGACCCGGGTCGCCGCACGGAAGAACGCCGCCTTCGTCGGGAGGTGCAGATCCGGGTCGCTGAAGAACGTCGCGTCGTGCAGCGTGACCACCGCGGGCACGCCCGCCAGGACGGGCATCGTGTAGTGGGGGCTGTGCAGCACGTCCGGCCGCCACCGCCACGCCTGGAGCGGCAGGCCGAGCTGCTCCCACACGAGCCGCACCGGACGTCGGGCGACGGGCCCGGGCGCGGGTACCACGCGGCCGGCGCCGAGGAGCGCGGTGAAGTGGGAGACGTCGCGACGTTGCGCCAGCACGGCCACGTCGACGCCGGCCCCGGGTAGGTGCGCGGCGAGCTCGTCGACGTAGCGGCCCACACCGCCGCGTTCGACCGGGATGGCCGTGGCATCGAGAAGGACCCGCATCGACGCTCCCTCCGCACCGGCCGCGGAGCACCGTTCACCCCTGGTCCGACGGTCAACGTAGCGTCCCGGGCACGCGCCGCCCCAATCGGCAACGGGTCGCGACGGCTGACCTGCTGAGCTCCTCGGTGGCCGACGAGGCCGCACCGGAGCGGTCAGAGCGCCGCCCGCAGGTAGACCTCCGCATGGCCTTCCGCCGCCGCCGCCCACGTGTACCGGGCGGCGACCCGAGCGGACTCTGGGCCGGCCGTGCCGGACGTCGCAGCCGCGACGAGACCGGCCGCGATCGCGTCGACGTCCGTCGGGTCCACCGTCCACCCCACCTCACCGGCGAACTCGGCCATCGCCGAGCCCGCCGAGGTCACCACCGGCACACCGTGCGCCATCGCCTCGAGGACGGGCATGCCGAACCCCTCCCACAACGACGGGAACGCGAAGCAGGTCGCACCGGAGTAGGCGACCTGGAGGTCCTCGTCGGACAACCGTCCGAGCAGGTGCACCGAGCCGGGCGGCACGTGCGTCAGGGCGTCGGCCACGCGGTTCTCGGCGTCGCCCCAGCCGCTCGGGCCCACGAGCACCAGGTCCGCGTCCAGGGTCCCCGCAGCCCGCGCGGCGGCGAACGCGGCGACCAGGCGATCCACGTTCTTGCGGGGCTCCAGGGTTCCGCACCACAGGACGTACGGGCGGTCGACCCCGTACCGGCGTCGCCACGCCACGCGCTCCGCCTCGGACACCTCCCGGGCGCGCACCCCGTGCGGCACGACGGTGACCCGGGACCGGTCGATGCCCGCGTCGGCGCAGTCCCGAGCCGTCATGGCGGACGGGACCACCACCTGCGCCGCCTCGGCCCGCACCAGGTCCAGCGCCCGCCGGAAGTAGCCGTTGCCCCGTCGCGTGAAGTGCGCGGGGTCCCGCAGGAACGCCAGGTCGTGGACCGTCACCACCAGCGGCGCGCGGTGCCCCGGGAGCGCCCAGGTCGTGGCGTGCACGACGTCGACCGCACCGGTGGTGGACTCCGCGAGCGGGCGCCGCAGCCGGTTCCACGCCTCGTACAGCGCGATGCGAGGGAGCGGAGAGTGCCGGACGGGGCCGCTGGGTGCAGGTCGGGGCTCCACGCCCTCGGCGTGCCGGGCAGCCAGGCCGACCAGGTCCAGGTCCGTGCGCCCCGCGAGCGCCTCGGTGAGCGCCGCGACGTACGTGCCCGACCCGCCGGGGACGCGCTGCCAGCACTGCTCGACCGTGAGCGCGACGCGGACGGGGTCTGCCACGCGGCGACTCTAGACTCTGCTCAGCGGCGCTGACGGGGGGTGCGACGCGGTCGGTCTCGACGGGTGGGGGACTGGCCGACGGTCTAGGCTCGCAAGCCTCTGGACGGGAGGACTCGGTTGGTGCACGTCTGCACCGTGGTCACCGCTCGGCTCGCTCCGGCGGCGCGGGCCACGCTCGACTCGGTGCGGGAGCACCACCCGGACGCCGATCTCCACGTCGTCGACGTCGACGGTTCGGCCTCCTCCTGGCACGACGGCACGGTGCTGTCCACGACCGACATCGACGTGCCGGACGCCGACCTGCACGCCGCCGGCATGCTGGCGGACGACATCTCGCTGGTCTCCTGGCTCGTCCCGCGGCTGCTGCGCCACCTGGTCGCCGACCGCACCACGGCCCTCTTCCTGTGGCCCGGCGTGCGCGTGGTGGGCGACCTGCAGCACGTCGTCGAGGCCGCCGATCGCGACGGGATCGCCGTGGTCGCCCGCCGTGACGACCTGCCGCCGGACGACGGCGCGCGCCCCGCTCCGTCGGACCTTCAGGCCGCCGGCGCGTTCCACTCCGTCCTGCTGGCCGTGGGACCGGACGCCGCACGCGTGCTGGACCAGTGGATCGAGCTGTCCGACCCGGGGCACTCGACGCCCTGGCAGGCGGCCGTGAGCGTGCGCCGCCACGCGGTGCTGCCGGCGTCCACGGTGCTGTCCCGGTGGAACGTCGGCCCCGGCTCGAAGGTCGTGCACGGCGACGGCTGGACCCTCGACGGTGAACCGGTCACCGCCGTCGACCTGACGTCGTTCGACCCGTCGCGTCCCTGGCTCCTGTCCACGACCGACTCCGAGCTCGCCCGCGCGCTGCTGTCCGAGCACACCGACCTGGCCGAGCTGGCGCGCTCGCACGCGGAGCGCCTCGCCGCGGCGGCGGAGGCGGCCGGTGCCGCCGAGGACCGGTTCGCACGGACGGCGGACGGCATCGCCCTGCACCCGGCACTGCGGCGAGCGTTCCGTGAGGGTGTCCTCGAATGGCGTGCAGGCGAGAGTGCCGCGCCGCCGGACCCGTTCGACCAGGACGCCCCCCAGGCCTTCACGCAGTGGCTGAACGAGGTGGTGCCGGGCGACGGTCCGCCGATCACGCGCTACCTGTACGCGATCTACCTGGAACGTCCGGACCTGCAGCGGCGGTACCCCTTCGTCCCGGGGTCCGACACGTCGCGCCTGCTCGACTGGGCGGCCCTGCACGCGGGCCAGGAGGACCAGAACGACGCCCAGCTCGTCGCCGCCGCACTCGCCGTCGCGCGGTCGGCGGTCCCCGGCGCCACCTCGCGCGCAGCACGACCCACCGCCGCCCGGCTCTGGCTGTCCGGGCGCAGCGGACGACCGTTCGGCGTCAACGTCGTGGGGTACCTGCGTGGTGAGCTCGGGGTCGGCGAGGCCGCGCGCCTGGTGCTGGACGCGCTCGGCACCACGTCGGTGCCGACGTCGACGACCAGCGTGGATCGCTACCTCCACTCCCGCCAGCAGCTCGACGTCCCCGAGGCCACCGACCGCCAGACGGTCTACGACACGACCCTGCTGTGCGTGAACGCCGACCAGGTGGGCCCCGTGCTGGAGGACCTCCCCTGGTTCGCGGACACCTACCGCATCGGCCAGTGGTTCTGGGAGGTCGAGGAGTTCCCCGCGACCATGCACGGCGGGTTCAGCCACCTCGACGAGATCTGGGTCGCCAGCGACTTCGTCCGCGAGGCGATCGCTCCGCACACCGACCTGCCGGTCCACACGGTGACCCCGCCGCTGCCGCAGCGCCGCCCCGCGGTCCCGATGGAGCGTTCCGAGCTGGGACTGCCCCCCGACCGTCCGTACGTGCTGTTCATGTTCGACCACCTGAGCACGGTCGAGCGCAAGAACCCGATGGGCCTCGTCGAGGCCTTCCGCCGGGCGTTCCAGCCCGGCACCGGCCCGATGCTGGTCATCAAGTCGATCAACGCGGACAAGCGGGTGGGCGATGCGGAGCGCCTGCGTCTGCTGGTGCGGGACGAGCCGGACGTCGTCCTCGTCGAGGACTACCTGAGCAGCGGCGGCCGCGACGCGCTGGTGCAGGGCTGCGCGGCGTACGCGTCCCTGCACCGCTCGGAGGGCCTCGGCCTGACGATGGCGGAGGCCATGTCCTACGGCAAGCCCGTGATCGCCACGCGCTACTCCGGCAACCTGCAGTTCATGACGGACGAGAACTCGTACCTCGTGCCGTGGACGCCCACCGAGGTGCCGCCGCACACGGAGCCCTACCCGGCCGGGGCGCGCTGGGCGGAGCCGGACGTGGACGCGGCCGCGGCGCTGCTGCGTCAGGTGTTCGACGACCCGACCGCCGCCGCCGTCCGTGGAGCCCGTGCCGCGGCCGACATCGCCGAGCTGCACTCCCCCGAGGCTGCCGCCCAGGCCCTCGTCGCGCGGCTGACGCAGATCCACCGCGAGGCACCGGCGCGCGTCTGGGAGCTGCGGGCCCGCAGGGCTCGCCGGCTGGCGGGCCGGGTGAACCCGCTGCGCTGACCGGCTCGCGCCGTCGGGGCGTACCGGACGCAGGTCCGGCGTGCCCCGACGACGTGAGCGCTAGAGATCCTCCTCGGGCCCCGAACCGCGCCAGGCCTCGCCGAGCACGCGCCGCATGCGCCCCCCGGCTCTCCGGACCACCTCGCGAGGACCACCGGCGAGCATGTACTGCCGCGCCAGGGTGAGGTCGGTCTTCATCGTCGGACGAGGCTTCGCGAAGGCGCGACCGGCGAGCTCGGGCTCCTCGAGGCTCGACGCGAGGTCGACCGCGCGCCTCGGGTCGCGGCAGAACTCCACCAGCGGCCGCAGGGTCGAGCTCCACTGCATCTCGTGCGCGAACTCCCGCACGTTCCGAGTCGCAGCCTGCGCCGCGTCCGAGTCGTACAGCATCTCCTCGAGCGCCACGACCAGGGCGTCGACGTCACGCTCGGGCACGACGCGGCCCAGGCCGTGCTCGGCGATGATCTCCCCGAACGTGTCGCCGCCGGTGGCGACGATCGGCAGGGACGCCCACAGGTAGTCGAGGATCCGGGTCCGGAACGAGTACGCCGTCTCGACGTGCAGGAAGTGGGTCGAGACGCCGACGTCCGCGTCCAGCAGGTAGTCCGCCCGCTCGGCGTAGGGGACCCAGCCGTGGTTGAAGAACACGTGCTTGCCGGTGAGGCCGAGCTCGTCCGACAGCTGCTGGGCCTCCCAGGCCATCCGCATGTCGGGCACGCCGGGGTTCGGGTGCTTCAGGCCCATGAAGAAGAGCCGGACGTCCGGGTGCGCGGCGCTCAGCTTGTGCACGGCGCGGAGCAGCGTCAGCGGGTCGAACCAGTTGTAGATGCCGCCGCCCCAGATGATCAGCTTGTCGTCCGGGCCGATGCCCTTGACGGAGCCGCGGATCGCCGACCGCTGCTGGACGGGGGCCTCGTCCGGGATGCCGAACGGCACCACGGAGATCAGGTTGTCCAGGCTCATGCCCTCGTCGTACACGGACGGGTTGACCCGTCCCTGACCGGCGAGCTGCCCGAGCCAGAAGTCACGCTGCTTCTCCGACGCGCACAGCAGGAAGTCGGCGCGGCGCAGCTGCTCGTTCAGCACCCGGGTCGTCTCGCGCACCGCCAGCACCCTGCCGCCGGCGCCCAGGTCGCGCGCCTGCTCGAGCTGCTCGAGGTGCATCGGGTCGTAGACGTCCGCCACGATGATCTTCGAGCTCTGCTTCAGCCACGGCACCGCCTCGAGCAGGAACCCCTGGAAGACGATGACGTCGGCCCACTCGGTCGCGTCCTGCAGCGCCCGCCCGGTCGCGTAGGCGACCTCGAACTGCGCGCTGGTGGTACGGCAGCCCGCCGTCGAGACGAGCCGCACGTCGTGCTCGCTCGAGAGGGCCGCGGCGATCTCCCAGGCCCGGATCGCCGGGCCGGCCATCCGGTCCTGCAGCGGCTCACCGGTCACGACGAGGATCCGGTGCCGCGCCACGAAGTGCCGGTCGATCCCGAACGCCTTGACCAGGTCGGCATGGGCCCGCAGGTACGCCGGGTAGCCGTACGCGGGTTCGATCGCGTGCCGGAACAGCGGGAACAGCTGCCGGTCGCTGCGCCGGCGCTTCGCCTGGAGCTCGGCGCGGTCCGCCGCCAGCCCCTCGAGGTTCTCCACGAAGGCGTCGATCGCATAGGTGCTGGTCAGCGCCATCTTGGGCAGCTGGAGGTCCTCGACCCGCTCGTCCTGAGGGGACCGCTGCAGGTCCAGCGCGGTCGCGTCGACGTCGGTCCTGGCGATCGCTCGGCGGATCGCGAGCGCCATCGCCGCCGGCAGCGCCCGCGCGAGCGACGCGTCGTCGAGGTTCTTGTACATCGACATCAGCGCGTTCCGCTCGTGCAGGTACGCCTCGCGGTACTCGCCGAACTTGTTCATCGACGCGTGGTGACGGTGGTACGCGATCGACCGTGGCTCGTACCGCACGGTGTAGCCCAGCAGGTTGAGCCGCCAGCCGAGGTCGACGTCCTCGTAGAACATGAAGAACCGCTCGTCGAACCCGCCGACCTCGCGGAACACGGCGGTCGGCATCACCGTCGCCGCACCGGTCGCGAACAGCACGTCCTTCGGCTGGTCGAACGCCGCGTCGTCGGGCGCACCGACCTCACGCTTGTAGCCCATGCCGAACCAGGTCAGGGAGCCGTCGACGTAGTCGACCAGCTCGCCGTCCCAGTCCAGAACCTTGCACGCGATGGCGCCGATGCGCGGGTCCTCGTGCAGCGTGCCGACGGCTGCGGCGATCCACTGCCGGTCCGGGCGCGCGTCGTTGTTGAGGAACGCGACGAACTCGCCCGACGCGTGCGCGACCCCGAGGTTGCAGCCGCCCGCGAAGCCGGTGTTGGAGCCGGCCTCGACGACGACGGCGTCCGGCACCGCGGCGCGGATCAGCTCGACGCTGCCGTCGCCGGAGTCGTTGTCGACCACGACGAGCTCGAGCAGGTGAGCCGGCCAGTCCACCTCCTTGAGGTGCTGCAGGCACGTGATCGTGTCCTCGGCGCCCTTGTAGTTGACCAGCACGACGGACACCGAACCGGGTGTCACCTCGGGCTCTTCCCCGCTCATGCGGCTCCCCCTGCGATCTCGACGTCGTGCCGCACCATGCGCGCGACGATCTCGTCGAACGAGACGGTCGGAGACCACCCGAGCACCTCGTGCGCCCGTCGCGCGTCGCCTACCTGTACACCTGCATCCGCCGGGCGCACCAGCGACTCGTCCACCGCGACGTGGCGGTGCCAGTCGTCGACGCCCGCGGCCGCCATCGCCGTGGCGACGAACTCCTCGACCGAGTGCGTCACACCGGTGGCGATCACGAAGTCGTCCGGAACGTCGTGGCGGACCGCGCGGACCATGGCGTCCACGTAGTCGGGCGCCCAGCCCCAGTCCCGGCGGACCGACATGTCACCCAGCGTCAGCACGCCGGACCGGTCCCGACCGATCCGGGCGGCCGCCGCGGTGATCTTGCGCGTGACGAAGGTCTCCGGTCGCAGCGGCGACTCGTGGTTGTAGAGGATGCACGTCGCCACGTGCATCCCCCGGGAGCGGAACACCGCGGCCATCTGGTGCGCGTACGCCTTGGCCGCGCCGTAGGGCGAGATCGGCCGCACCGCGGTCCGCTCGTCCTGGGGCGTGCGCTCCGGCTGCCCGAAGATCTCGGCGCTCGACGCCTGGACCACCCGGACCTGTCGGCCGGACGACTCCTGGAGGGCCCACGCCGCCTCGAACACGTGCACGGCGCCGAGCCCGCTCACCGCGCCCGTCAGCGCCGGCTGCTGCCAGGAGAAGGCGACCGAGCTGATGCCGCCGAGGTTGTAGACCTCGTCCGGCTCGGTCTCCCGGAGGAGCCGCGCGACCCCGTCGTGGTCCGCGAGGTCGCCGACGTGCAGCGTGACGCCTGGTGGGAGCCGGTCGGCGACCAGGGAGCGGTCGTCGGAGGGCAGCACCATGCCGTGCACGTCCACACCCTCGCCGACCAGCTGCTCCGCGAGGAGGGTGCCGTCCTGGCCGGCGACACCGGTGATGAAGGCGACCGTCACGCGGTCACCGACCGGCCAGCGCCTGCTGCTCCTGCAGGTCGTTGTCCACCATCATCGCGACGAGCTGCGGGAAGTCGACCTTCCGCTCCCAGCCGAGCTTCTCGTGCGCCTTGGTCGGGTCGCCGATCAGCAGCTCGACCTCGGCCGGCCGCATGAACCGCGGGTCCTGCTTGACGTACGGCGCCCAGTCCTCGATGCCGACGTGGGCGAAAGCCCGGTCGAGGAAGTCCCGGATGGAGTGGGTCTCCCCCGTCGCCACGACGTACTCGTCGCCCTCGGGCTGCTGCAGCATGCGCCACATCGCCTCGACGTAGTCGCCGGCGTAGCCCCAGTCGCGCTTCGCGTCGAGGTTGCCCAGAGTCACGTGGTCCTGCAGCCCGAGCTTGATGCGCGCGACGGCCATCGAGATCTTGCGGGTGACGAACTCCGGTCCGCGGCGCGGCGACTCGTGGTTGAACAGGATGCCGCTCGAGGCGTGCATGCCGTACGACTCGCGGTAGTTGATCGTCATGTAGTGGCCGAACACCTTCGCCACGCCGTACGGCGAGCGGGGCCACAGCAGCGTGGTCTCGCGCTGCGGGACCTCCTGCACCTTGCCGAACATCTCGGAGCTGGACGCCTGGTAGAAGCGGACCCTCGACACGTCGTCGTGCGCGTACAGCCGCACCGCCTCGAGGATGTTCAGAACACCCTTGCCCGTCACGTCGGCCGTCAGGTGCGCGTTCTCCCACGAGTAGGCAACGAACGAGATGGCACCGAGGTTGTAGACCTCGTCCGGCTGGGCCGTCTCGAGCGCGCGCAGCAGCGACGAGAAGTCCATCAGGTCACCGGTGAGGAGCTTCACACCCGGGACGGTCTGCTCGACCAGCTCACGCTTGGGGTTGTTCTGGCCACGGATCAACCCGTAGACCTCGTACCCCTTCGACAGCAGGAGCTCGGACAGGTAGAGGCCGTCCTGGCCGGTGATTCCGGTGATCAGTGCGCGGGGCATGGTTCCTCAGAGGTGACAGGGATCGGGCCGTGCAAGCCTACCGGCTCCCCTCCTGGAGGGGTCGTGGACGAGGTGCCGGCCCCCCAGGCGCGGGATTCGTCACCCGTATGATCCAGACGTGCCCGGCTCACCCTTCGTCTCGTACGCCCAGAACCGTGAGGACGTCGTGCTCTGGCGCGCGCTGCACGACGTGGCGGAGGGCAGGTACGTCGACGTCGGCGCCAACGACCCTCGGCTGTTCTCCGTGACCCGCGGCTTCTACGACCAGGGCTGGCGCGGCATCACCGTCGAGCCGGTGCCCGCCTTCGCCGACGCGCAGCGCAGGGAGCGCCCCGAGGACACGCTGGTCGAGGCCGCGATCACCGACGGCGCCGTCGGCACCGTGACGCTGCACCTGATTGCGGACACGGGCCTGTCGACGCTGGTCGACGACGTCAGCGCGCGCCAGGCCGCGGACGGCTTCACCAGCGAGGACGTCACCGTCGCGGCGCGCCGTCTGGACGACGTGCTCGACGAGGCCGGCTGGCAGGGCACCGACATCCACTTCATGGTCGTCGACGTGGAGGGCGCCGAGCTGCAGGTGCTGCGCAGCGTCGACCTGACGCGCTGGAAGCCCTGGGTCCTCGTCATCGAGTCGACGGCTCCCCGCTCGACCGAGCCGACGCACGGCGAGTGGGAGGACATCGTCCTCGCGGCCGGCTACACGTTCTGCTTCTTCGACGGTCTCTCGCGGTTCTACTGCTCCGCGGAGCACCCCGAGCTGCAGCCGCTGCTGAGCTACCCCGCGTCGCCGCTCGACGAGTACGACACCGATGTGGACCGGACCCGTCGCGACACCATCGAGCGCCTGACCGGTGAGAACTCGAGCCTGACCGACGAGCTCGTCCGCTGGCGGTCGAGGGCGCTGACCCGGTGGGCCGAGCGGTCCGACGCACCACCGGCCGGGCGGGCAGAGGACCAGCAGCGGATCGCGGCGCTCGAGAAGGAGCTGCAGGCGACTCGAGCCACGCTCTCGTGGCGGATCACGGCGCCGTTGCGAGCCGTGCGCGGTCTGGGTCGCTGATGCGGTCCACGTCGACCGAGGACGCCCGAGCCTCCGAGCTCGCGGTGGCCCTCGGACAAAGGCTTCGCGCTGCCGCCGACGCGGCCCTCGAGACCTCTCCGCCCCCCGCTCCCGATCCCGTGAGCGACGCCGACTCGTGCCTGCAGGCCCTGGTCCGCGAGCTCGCCGGCACGGTCGACGCGCGACTGGCCTGGCTGACGCTGACCGCGCTCGCGGGAGCCTTCCCGGTGCCCGAGGACGTCCGCCACCTGCTGCGCGCCGCCGACCTGGAGGACGCCGAGGAGCTGACCGTCACCGTGCTCGACAGGGCCCACGGCCTCGCGGCGCGCCATCACTCCTTGGACCGGCAGCTCCGGATCGAGACCGGCGTGGTCGTCGACGTCGACATGTGCGCCCGATCGGCGTTCCACAACGGGATCCAGCGGACCACTCGCGAGGTCGTCTCCCGCTGGGGTGCCGACCACGCCATCCACCTGGTCGCGTGGACGGCGACCTCGGGCGCCACCCGGACGCTGACTCCCACGGAGCACGACCTCGCGGCGCGGTGGGACGAGAGCCTGCGTTCGGTCGTCGTGGAGCCGTCCTACGAGGCGGATCGGATGACCGAGCTCGTCGTGCCCTGGCGCACCACGCTCGTGCTGGCGGAGGTTCCGCTGCCCGATCGGTGCCCGCCGCTCGCCGCCCTCGCCGAGTTCTCCGGGAACCGCGTCGTGGCCATCGGGTACGACGCCATCCCCGTGGTGAGCGCCGACCTGCGGCCGCTCGGCGAGCCGAACGGCTTCGCGGCCTACCTGGCGCTGATCAAGCACACCGACCGCGTGGCGGGGATCTCCGGCTCGGCGTCCGAGGAGTTCGCCGGCTACGCCTCCGCGCTGGCCAGCCAGGGGTTGGCCGGGCCCGACGTCGTCGAGGTCCTCCTGCCGACGGAGGTGCCTCCGGCACCGAGCGGCTGGCACCGTGCCGAGCCACCCCGGCCCCTGGTCGTCGCCGTCGGCAGGCTCGAGCCGCACAAGAACCACGACGCTCTCCTCTTCGCCGCTGAGCGGCTCTGGCGGGAGGGCCTGCAGTTCGACCTGCACCTCGTCGGCGGCCCTGGCTGGGACCTTCACCACGTGCAGGAAACCCTCGAGCGGCTCGACCGCGACGGCCGGCCGCTGCAGTGGAGCCGGTCCATGGGCGACGACGAGCTGTGGGAGCTGCTGCGCTCGGCGTCGTTCTCGGTGTTCATCTCGCTGCACGAGGGCTTCGGGCTCCCCGTGGCCGAGTCGCTCGCCTGCGGTACCCCTGTTCTCACCACCGCCTACGGCAGCCAGGGCGAGATCGCGGCCGCAGGGGGCTGCCTCACGGTCGACCCCCGTGACGACGAGAGCGTGGTCGAGGGGTTGCGTCGGATGATCACCGAGCCGGGGCTGGTCGACGAGCTGCGGACGCAGGCGGCGAACCGTCCCCGGCGCACGTGGGACGACTACGCGGCCGACCTCTGGCAGGCCCTGGTCGAGGAGGAGGTCGGATGAGCGCCCCGCTGACGCGCCTGATCCAGGGCGTGGCCCGGCGGCACCGGCCCCCGACGGTGCCTCGCGACGAGTGGCGGTCACGGGTCGACACGCTCCTTCGGGTGCTCGAGCCGGACGTGCCGCTCTCCGGCGACGCCACGGCGCACCGTCAACGCCTCGTCGCGGTCCTGGACCGGTCCGGCACGGCTGAGACGTGGCTGGCGCTCGCTGTCCTCTCCGGCAGGCTCCCCACCGCCTCGGACGTCGTCGTCGCGCGGCGCCGGTCCCAGCTCGAGGGGTCGGCGGCGGTGCTGTCGGCGGCGCACACCCTGGCGACGCCGGCGTCCGCCCGGCGCCACGTCGAGGTGGTGGTCGGCCGGACGCTCGTCGACATGGGGGACCTGGTGCTCTACCCCCTCGGAACGGGCATCCAGCGGGTAGCGCGCGAGGTGGGCCGGGCGTGGCGCACACGGCCCGAGGCCCTGGCCGTCGGGTGGACGTCGGAGATGGACGGGCTCGTCCCGCTCGACGACGCGGCGCGGGACGCGGCGCTGAACCTCGCGCCGCGGCCCGAGGTCGTCCGTGGTGGCCAGCCACGGCGCACCCGGGAACGCGTGGTCGTTCCCTGGCGGGGCACCTACGTCCTGCCGGAGCTCGCGATCCAGCCGCGACGCTGCGCCTCTCTCCAGGCGCTGGCCGAGCACTCGCCCACCAGCTGCGGCGTCATCGGGTTCGACTGCGTGCCACTGACCTCACCCGAGACCTCGGCGCGTGGCTTCGCTGCCGTCTTCGCGCTCAACCTCGCCGCGGTCGCGCACTTCGACCGCGTCGTCGCCATCTCCGACGCCGCGGCGACGGAGTACCGCGGGTGGACGCGGATGCTCGGCGGCGCCGGTCTGCCGGGACCCGAGGTGATGCCGCTCGCGCTGCCCGAGCACGCGCCGCAGGCGTCCGACCAGGATCTCGAGCGTGCACGGCGCCGGTTCGTGGTCGCGGACCTTCCCCTGGTGCTCTGCGTGGGCAGCCACGAGCCGAGGAAGAACCACCTCGCCGTCCTGCACGCCGCCGAGCTGCTGTGGCGCAAGGGACTGCGGTTCAGCTTGACCTTCGTCGGCGGGAACTCCTGGAACAGCGAGGACTTCCGCGCGACCCTCAAGCGCCTGATAGGCGAGGGCCGCCCGGTGGAGTCGGTCAGCAGGCTCGACGACGCGATGCTCTGGGCGGCCTACCGGTTGGCGCGGTGCACGGTCTTCCCGTCGCTGAACGAGGGTTTCGGCCTTCCCGTGGCGGAGTCGCTGTCGGCAGGGACACCCGCCATCACGTCCCGTTTCGGGAGCATGGCGGAGATCGGTGGCGGTGGAGGCGCGCTCCTCGTCGACCCCCGGGACGACGGTGACCTCGCCGCGGCGCTCGAACGTCTGCTCGTCGACGACGAGCTGCACGGCCGGCTCACCGCCGAGGCGCGCGAGCGACCTGCCACCGGCTGGGAGCAGTACGCCGACGAGCTGTGGCGGCTGGTGCACGAGGACGGGACCCTCGCATGAGGCGGGTAGTCTGTCGGGGCCGATCGAGCGGTCGGCGACCACCCCACTCCGGAGCGACTCCATGACGACCATCGCGGACGAGCGGGCCGCCCGGCTGGCAGGGCAGCCCCTGCACGTCACGGGCCCGAAGCCCGGCCTGGCAGCCGGCACCGTCGGCACGGTGCGCGACGTGTGGGCGCACCGTGAGCTGCTCGACATGCTGATCCGCCGCGAGCTGAAGGCCCGGTACAAGGACTCGACGCTCGGCTTCCTGTGGAGCCTGCTGCGGCCGCTCGCGATGCTGCTCATCTACTACATCGCCCTGGGCAAGTTCCTCGGCGCCGCCCGGGCCGTCCCCAGCTTCGCGATCTTCATCTACACCGGCCTGACAGCCTGGGGGCTCTTCTCCGAGACGGTCACGACGGGCACCGGCTCCATCGTCGGCAACGCCGGGCTCATCAAGAAGGTGTACCTGCCGCGGGAGATCTTCCCGCTGGCGAGCCTCGGATCATCGCTGTTCAACTTCGCGATCCAGCTCGTCGTGCTGTTCACCGCCACGATCGTCGCGGGTCAGGTCCCGACCGGGATCCGCTGGTTGTACCTGCCGCTCGCGCTGGCCGTGATCATCGTCTGGGCCCTTGCGTGGTCCCTCCTGCTGTCCGCGGTGAACGTGTTCCTCCGGGACGTGCAGTACCTCGTCGAGATCGCGCTGATGATCGCCATGTGGGCCTCGCCGATCGTCTACGCGTGGCACCAGGTCGCCAGCACCGTGCACAGCGACACGATCAAGTCCCTCTACCTCGCCAACCCCGTGACGCTCGCGGTCCTCGGCTTCCAGCGGGTGTTCTGGGTCGGCGGCGACTCCCAGCTGTCCCCCGGCGGGCTCGCCGGCAGCCTCTGGATCGCGCTCGCGGTCGGCGCGGTCCTGGTGCTGGTCGCGCAGCGCGTGTTCGCGCGTCTGCAGGGCAACTTCGCACAGGAGCTGTAGTGGCCGCCCCCACCGTCATCGAGATCGAGGACGTCTCCAAGCGCTTCGTCATCCGCAAGGAGAAGTCGCTCAAGGAGCGGATCGTCAACTTCGGGCGGTCCAACCTCCACAAGGAGGACTTCTGGGCCCTCCGCGACATCAGCATGCACATCGAGTCGGGGACCACGGTCGGGCTCGTCGGACCCAACGGGTCCGGCAAGAGCACCCTCCTGAAGGTGATCGGCGGCATCCTGCAGCCGAACTCCGGGACCGTCCGCGTCCGCGGTCGGATCGCCGCCCTCCTCGAGCTCGGCGCCGGCTTCCACCCCGACCTCACCGGCCGCGAGAACGTCTACCTCAACGCGTCGATCCTCGGTCTGTCGACCTCCCAGACCGACAAGTACTTCGACTCGATCGTCGACTTCTCCGGGATCGAGCCCTTCATCGACACGCAGGTGAAGTTCTACTCCTCCGGCATGTACATGCGGCTCGCGTTCGCGGTCGCCGTTCACGTCGACCCGGACATCCTGCTGGTGGACGAGGTGCTGGCCGTCGGTGACGAGCCGTTCCAGCGCAAGTGCATGGACCGCATCCGCGAGTTCCAGCACGAGGGCCGGACGATCATCCTCGTCTCGCACGGCCTTGACCAGGTCGCGGAGATCTGCGACCGCGCCATCGTGCTGGAGCACGGCAACATCAAGGCCGACGGTCCCCCGCTGGAGTCCCTGCGCGTGCTGCGCTCCGACTTCGACCAGATGCGACAGGAAGAGCTCGACCGCAGCCGTCTCGAGGCCGTCGAGGTCCGGGCGGCGGCCGAGATCGTGGCGGTCCGGGTGCTCCAGGACGACTCCGACGTCGACGTCGTCGCGACGGGCTCGCCGGTGACCGTCCGGGTCCGGGTTCGCGCGGAGAGCCCGCTGGACAACTGGATCCTCGGGTTCGGCGTGGAGAGCGCGACCGGACAGACGATCTACGGCACCAACTCCAAGCTGCAGGGCACCCCGATGCCCCGTCTGACCGGCGAGCGCGACTTCGACTTCGACATCCCGGCCCTCCAGCTGGGCGAGGGCGCGTACAGCCTGCACGGTGCCATCGCGTCGACGACGGGTCCGGAGATCCATCGGCTGCGCGAGGCCGCGCGGCTCCGCGTCACGGCGGACGGCACCGAGGTCGGCTTCGTCCGCCTCGACGCGACCCTGGCCGAGCGCGTCTGACCCGATCTCCGCCGGGGCCTAGCGGCACTCGACGCTGTTCGGAGCGGCGATCCGGACGATGGCTCCGGTCGGATCGGCACCGTCGGCCACGAAGATCAGTCGGCTGGTCGGATCGGTGGCCGGCACGATGACCGACGTGTACCGCATCACGTCGTCGTAGGTCGGCTTGGCGGCCCCGGGCAGCGCAGCGGCCGCTGCCAGCGAGTCGCCGAGACGTGGCCCCGGCGGAGTCGTCACACCGGACGGGATCGCCGCATGGTTCGCGACGTCCCAGGCGAACAGCCGCTCACCCTCGAAGCCGATGCTCAGGCCGCCCCACCCGAGCCATGCCACTCCTGGCAGCCCGCACCCGGTCAGGTCGGTGTTCCGGTCGGCCGGGCCGAGCAGCTTCTCGATCGCCGACCGAGCGCCGTCCTGGTTCCAGCCGAGGCCCGCCACACCCTGAGCGCTCAGGGCCACCGCTGCGGCAGTGGGGCTGGTGACCGGCACCGGGCTCGGCGACGTCGTCGGCACCGAGGGCGTCGGCGACGTCGCGGGCGCAGTGGCGGCCTGGGTGAGAGTCACGGCGGTCGACGAGGACGGGGCGCCGGAGCCGGACGAACAGCCACCCAGCAGCGAGGCGCCGACCATGGCCGACAGGCCGACGACCAGCGGCATCCGCCGCACGCGCTGCAGATCCACGGTGACCCCCCGGCTCCCAGTAGGCCAAGCCTGTCACCAAGGCGGGGTCGCCGGGTGCGGAACGCGACGGCTCCCGGGGTGAACGGCGACCTCAGGCGGCTGCGCCGCTGTACTCCAGCACGCGGCACGACCGCTCAGGCGGGCTGCCGAGCTGCGGCGAGGTACCGGGCACCGGGCACGTCGCACCGGTGTCCACCCAGCCGGGCCGGGTCCAGTAGTCCAGGTACGTCCGGCACACGTCGAGCGTGTCGTTCACGCACATCGCCCGCGGCGGTTGGCCCGGCCGAGCCAGCTCGGCGTCGAAGGCGCGGTGGTAGGCCGCCGGGTCTCCGCCGCTCTTGAACGCGACGACGAACGCGGCGTGCCGCCCGTCCGTCAGCGCCCGGTGCAGCACGGGCCACATGTCCCAGTAGTAGCCACTGATGAACGTGATGCCGTTGGCGCGGGCGAAGTCCGCGGTCGCACGCGTCTGGACGAGGACGGTGGCGTTCGACGGTGCGCTCACCGGTCCGACGAGCGCAAGGCCGGCGGCAACAGCCGTCGCGCCGACCGCGATGCCGCGGACGACGGAGGCTCTGACGCCACCGGCGCGGACCCTCGGCGCGTAGGTGACCGCCAGCTGCGTCAGCGCGACGAGTGCGGCGGCGACCGAGGCCGCCAGCGCGACGAGCAGCAGGACGACGACGGGGAAGAAGTAGCGGACGACGAAACCGTTCTCCGCGACCCACGGGTTTCCCGTGAACACCGCCCAGTACAGGCCACCGAACGCGGTGGCGAGACCGAGGCGAGGCAGCAGCGCCGAGCGGCGGTCGGACGGCACCAGCACCAGGCACAGCGCCGCGACCACCAGGAGGGCGATGAACCGCACGGGCCGGAACGCCTCGAAGATCGACGTCACGGAGTGCGACGCGCCGTTGACCAGAGCCGGCAGGTCGAAGCGGAAGTACTCCTGGTTGGCATCCGGGATGGGACCGGCGTTCCCCCCGAACTTCGCGGAGAGGAGCGCCCAGACGCCGAACCACACGCCCCAGACGACGCCGAACACGGGCCACCGCACCCACTGCCGGCGACGCACCGCCTCGATCACCGCGAGGAACGCGGCACCGAGGATGGTGGACTGGTTGACGCCGACCGCGACGCCGACGAGCGCCACCGCGAGCAGCATCGTCCACCAGGTCCGGCGCTTCCAGAGCAGGAACGCGCCGAGGGCGGCGCCCCAGGAGACCGAGTACGGCTGGCTCTCGAGGGCGAAGATGTGCAGCTTCGCCGGAGCCATGACGGCGTGCACGGACGCGGTCATCACCAGGAAGAGCAGGGCGGTGGGCCAGATGCCACGCGCGCCGGTCACCACCCTCGAGCCCATCGACGCGAGGAGCAGCAGGACGACGTGGAACGCGACCGCGTTGATCATCAGGCACAGCACCAGGTTGGCGACGGGGTTCGCCACCGGGCTGGCCAGCGCCGACACCAGCGCCGCGAAACGGTTCTGACCCCAGAAGAACAGATCGACGTCCTGCACCGACATCACGGACTGCTGGACGCCGTCGGCCTGGAGGTAGTCGACCGTGTAGCGCACGACGGTCGCCGCCGAGAGCAGCAGGACGGCTAGCACGACGAGGGCGGCGGCCCACCTGGACCGAGAGCCGCCGGCTGCAGCGCGCACTTCCATCTCACTCTCCTGGTCGACGGAGCCCGGCCCTGGTGGTCGGACCCGGGCGTGCGGGAGCACACAGGGCTCGCTCGGGAAGCCCTCATGCTAGGTCACCGCGACGGTCCGTCCCGCACGCCTCGACTACCCTGGGTCGGTCGCTGACCCTGCGGCCCGTCGCCAGCCCCGAGGTTCTCCATGTCATCTGATCCACGCCCCGCTGCCGCGACCGTCGTCCCCTCGGACTGTGACCGGTGCGCCCAGGCGACCGTCCTGCTGGTGGTTCCCTGCCACAACGAGCAGCAGACGGTCGGCGAGGTCGTGCGCGCCTTCCGCAAGGAGCTGCCGGACGTCGTCGTGCTCGTCGCCGACAACATGAGCACCGACGCGACGACGGAGCGCGCCCGGGAGGCCGGCGCGGACGTCATCCGCGTGCCGATCAAGGGCAAGGGCCGGGCGGTGCGCCGGCTGCTGGAGCACAGCAGCCACGACGTGACGCTGATGGTGGACGGCGACGCCACCTACGACCCGTCCGTCGCACGTGCGCTGGTCCACCTCGTGTTCTGCGAGGGCTACGACCTGGTCAACGTCTCGCGCGTCATCCAGGAGACCGCCGGTGACGAGTACCGGCGCGGGCACCAGTGGGGGAACAACGCGCTCACCACGTTGCAGAGGCGCCTCACCGGCATCGGGCTCCGCGACATCCTCACGGGGTACAAGGCCTTGAGCCGACGCTTCGTCGCCTCGATGCCGGTCCGGTCCCACGGCTTCCAGGTCGAGGTGGAGATCGCTGCGCACGCGGTCGCGCTCGACCTCGCCTACACCGAGATCCCCGGGGCCTACTCCGCCAGGCCGGAGGGCTCCGTGTCGAAGCTCTCCACCTATGCCGACGGTTGGGCCATCCTGAGGTCGATCCTGCGCCTCTACCGGGACAACCGGCCCCTGCCTGCCTTCAGCCTGCTGGCGACGCCGTGGCTGCTCTTCAGCGCCGTGATGGTGGGCATCGCACTGGTCGACTACCTCCACACGGGCGCGGTTGCCAAGTTCCCGAGCCTGATCGCCGGTGTGGCCGCGTTCACCGTGGGGATGCTGCTCCTCACGGTCGGGTGGATCCTGGCCCGGACGCAGTCGCTGCGCCGGGACGAGCTGGCCCTGGCGGCAGCCAATGCGATCCGGGACGAGGAGTACCACCGCCACGTGCGGGGCTAGCTCCTGACCCGCCGAGCTTCTCGGTTCCTGGTCACGGGTACCGGGTGATGGCGCGCTGCCAGTACTCGGTGGAACCCGCGATACCGACCCGGACCGCGGACTCACCCTGGGCCAGCATCACCTGCGCCCAATACACCATCCCGTTCCACTCCGGCGCCCGACCCAAGAACGTCTGGTAGTACGCCGCCGACCGCTGCTGGGCCGCCTCCATCGACTGCCACACCGTGTACGCCACACCACCACGGCCCAACGACGGCACCCGCGCCACCCAGTACGCCACCTCCGCCGCCGACGGCTCCCGACCCAGCATCCGCTCGTACAACCGCGTCACGAACGCGTGATCCTCGTTACCCGCCAACAGGTAGAACTCCGGCGACTCGTAGAACAACCGCGCCACATCATCAGGACCCACCCGGCCCTGCTGGATCGCCGTCACCCACCCCGCCAGACCCGACGCATCCGGATCACGACCCAGCACCTGCTTGTACGCCGCCGTCACCCGCAGCTGGGCATACTCCGTCGAGCCGGTCAACGCCGTCACCATCTGCCCCGCAGACGCACCCGACACCACCAGACCAGCCCAACCCTCGACCCCAGCCGGCTCACCCTCACGACCCAGCAGATCCACGTACAACGCCCGCACCAACGACCGCGCCGCCGGCATGAGGTCGGTCGAGGAGCCGAACCAGTCGTTGAAGTAGTTCCAGAAGTTCCGGTTCCCGTAGGCGGAGCAGGCGTCACCGGTGCCGTATCCGGCTGCCAGCGCGGCGGCGTTCGGCTGGTACGGCGTGTAGTTGTACAGACCGGCGGTCGCCTGGTTCTCGATGACGACCTGCGACGAACCGCAGTCCTTGTTCGGGTTGTAGAGGATCGTGTTCGTCAGTCCGGCGCGGTAGCCGAAGGCCGTCGGGTTCAGCGCGTAGTTCTTGAACTGCCACGCCGCCTGGTACACCTGGTTGAAGAACCCGTAGTACTTGCTGTCGCACACGGACGTGTCCGGGCAGCCGTACCCCATCGCCTTCTGGTAGCGGGACGCGACCGCTGCCGCGCCCGTGGTCGTCACCAGCCCCTGCTCCTTCTGCAGGATCACGAGGATGACCTGGGGGTTGATGCCGCAGGAGGCGCCGACCTTGGCGATGATCGCCGAGGCGAGCTCGTCCGTCGCGCCGGTGTACCCACCGGGGCACCGGTTGTCGGGGGTCCGGGTGTTCGTGGTGGTCCGGTAGTTCTTCAGGCACGCGGTGCCGTCCGCACCGACGGTGCACCCGGACCCCTTGGCGTCGAGGAACTGCTGGACGTTGGTCTGCCCCCACACGGTTCCGGCGAAGAACACCGAGTCGCTGATGATGTTGCCCGCGCGGAACATCGCGAGGTTGGCCGCGGTCGACGGTGCTGCGGGCGCGGAGACGAGCGTCGCCGCGATGGCGACGACCGCAGCGGCGGCCGCCCCCACCCGTGCGACGAGACCGAGACGCGAGCGCACCTTCACGGGACCACAACCTCCACCACGGACGACGTCCCTCGAGAGGTCGCTGACGAGTACTGGACCGATGCCTTCCAGGTGCCGGACGTCTGCACCGCCACCGCCAGCTGACCGCACGCCGTCGTCTTGGCGTCGGCCACGGCGTTGCGGCTGGAGGTGAAGTGCGCGCCGGCAGGTCCGTCGACCGTCACCGTGCACTGGCCGCCGTTCTCCACGAGGTTCGCGACGTAGGCACCGACGACGATCGTCCCGTTCGACTGCTGCCACCCCGAGTACGTCGTGATCACCGGGACCTGCTGACGGGTGTCCGGACCCGTCCGCGTCGGCGTCGGGCTCGGCGTCGCGCTGGCCGAGGCGGAGGGCGTCGACGCCGGGCGCGTCAGCGTCGGCGTCGGGGAGGCCGTCGGCGTCGGCGAGTCGGCTGGTGCGCTCTCACTGGGCACAGCAGAGGCCGACGAGGCGGGTCCCCCCGACGTCGGCTCCACGGTCGCTGCGGTGCCCGCGGCACAGCCGGCCAGGAGCGCCCCGGCCGAGAGCAGCGGGAGGACGGCCCTGGCCGCGCGCCGGGCGGGCGTCGGGGACGGCGGCGTCTTCACGAGGCGCCATGCTGCCAGCGCGTCCCGAAGGAGTCGGAGGACGCGCCGCACGAGCCCGAAATGCCCCGGTGCGCCGATCATGAGCGCTCGGTTCCTGGTCACGGGTACCGGGTGATGGCGCGCTGCCAGTACTCGGTGGACCCCGCGATACCGACCCGGACCGCGGACTCACCCTGGGCCAGCATCACCTGCGCCCAATACACCATCCCGTTCCACTCCGGCGCCCGACCCAAGAACGTCTGGTAGTACGCCGCCGACCGCTGCTGAGCCGCCTCCATCGACTGCCACACCGTGTACGCCACACCACCACGGCCCAACGACGGCACCCGCGCCACCCAGTACGCCACCTCCGCCGCCGACGGCTCCCGACCCAGCATCCGCTCGTACAACCGCGTCACGAACGCGTGATCCTCGTTACCCGCCAACAGGTAGAACTCCGGCGACTCGTAGAACAACCGCGCCACATCATCAGGACCCACCCGGCCCTGCTGGATCGCCGTCACCCACCCCGCCAGACCCGACGCATCCGGATCACGACCCAGCACCTGCTTGTACGCCGCCGTCACCCGCAGCTGGGCATACTCCGTCGAGCCGGTCAACGCCGTCACCATCTGCCCCGCAGACGCACCCGACACCACCAGACCAGCCCAACCCTCGACCCCAGCCGGCTCACCCTCACGACCCAGCAGATCCACGTACAACGCCCGCACCAACGACCGCGCCGCCGCATAGCGCTGCGCCGAGTTGGCCGCTGCGGCGGTCGCCCGGATGGTGCCGAGCGCGGCGTATCCCTGGTCACCCGGGCAGTCGGTGTAGTCGACGTCCCGGTGGCCCATCACGCGTGGCAGCGTCACCGTCTGGTTCGCGTACCGCGACGTCTCACCGCCGGCCGTGTACTGCTGGTACGTGCCGTTCGGGTCGATCCCGTACGCGCCCAGACGCCAGCCGATGATGCGCCCGACGGCGTCCACCATGGCCGCGCTGGGCGTCTGCGTCGAGAAGGTCCCGAGCATCGCGACCCCGACGGTTCCCGTGTTGAAACCACCGGCGTGAACACCCACGACGGCCTCGGTCATGCTGTTGGCGCGGCCCTCGTAGATGTTTCCCCACTTGTCGACGACGAAGTTGTAGCCGATGTCGCACCAGCCGCGGGAGTCGATGTGGTACGCCTGGTCGTTCCGGATCTGCTGCTCCGCCTCGGCCATGGTGGTGTAGGTGTTCGCGTTCGCGGTGTGGTGCACCACGGCGCCGACAAGAGCCGGCGCCACGTCCGGCGTGCACACCTGAGGCCGAGCGCCCCACTGGTCTCGCGTCACGATCGTGGGTGCCAGGACGTCCGAGCGGACCATGCCGGACCGCGACGTCCGGTACGCGGCGGGGCTCGCGGTCGTCGTCGACGTCGGGCTGGAGCCGACGAGCGCGAGGCGCACGTCCGCGGCGGACGCCTTGCTGCTCGCCTTGAAGGAGATCTGCAGCGCGTCCGCGCCGCCGACCCAGACCGAGTCGGTCCCCGCCCGGGTCTGGTGCCGCGCGTCCGCCGAACCGCTGTCGGGTGCCGAGTCGCCCGCGTCGAACGGCTGCCAGGCGCTCCACTGCCCGTGGGAGCCCGTGCGGATCTGGGGCGCCAGCTCGGACGCCGGCACGTTCGTCGGCCACGTGAGGCCGACGGTCTGCACCCGCGCCGGGTCGACGGTCAGCGGCGGCGTCTCGACCCGACCGCCGGTCGAGGGACGGTCGGCAGCCACGGGGCTCTTCACCGGGTCGACCGGCGCGGCCGTGGGGCTTGCGCTCGGTGTGGGCGCCGCGCTGGGCGCCGGGGTCGGCGACGGCGTGGCCGCGACCACCACCGGCGTCTCGCGCACGGTCGCGCCCGGGTCGCCGTCGGGCGCCGGGGTGCTCGTGGCGGGGGTGCTGGTCGCGGGGACGCTCACGACGGGGAGGTCGACCGCGTGCGCCCTCTGCGGCACGCCTTGCACCAGGCTGCCGGTGACCACGGCGGCAAGAATCAGACAGACACGATAAATCGGACTTTTCGCCATGGCCGCAATTCCAGACAGCAGGTGACAGTTGCCACTGAAGGGTCGCCGCCACGACGCCACGCGTCAAGAGCGAAACGCACAACGAAATCAGTTCGATGCCTCAGAGCTCGTTCTACCACCGGACCGAGCCGCCTGGGGCCCGGATGGCGGGCGAAAGACGAACGTGCGGTAGGTCACAAAGCGGAAGAGCGTGGCCAGCCCGAAGCCGACGACATTCCCGGCGACATTGTCGGCCGCCGGCGACGTAAATCCGAGCAGATCGTGAGAAACCCACAGCGTGCCGACGGCGATCACCATGCCGGCGAGGGAGAAGGCGAAGAACAGCACCGCCTCCCGGCCGGTGTCCCGGCCACGGCGGTGGGCGAAGACGAAGTGCCTGTTGCCGAGCCACGTCACCACGGTCGCCACAGCCACCGACACAGTCTTGGCGGCTACCGGCGGCAGGCCGTGCGGCAGCCCGAAGGCGAGGAGGTTGAACAGTCCGGCGTCCACCAGGTACGCGACAGCGCCCACGGCGCCGAAGCTCGCGACCTCTCGCCCGACCTGCCGCCATGCTGCCCGAGGACCCTGCACCAGTCCCCCCGTCGCCAGGCCCCTGCGGTCACGCACGCGACCGCCCCCGTCTCTGGGACCAGAAGCGTACGGCGTCGGGCGATCGGCCACCCGCTAGCCTCGTCACGCCCACGAGCACCGAACCTGGAGGACCCATGACCACCGCTCGGGCCCTGGGAACGCCGAGGGCCGGCACCCGCACGGGACGCCTGACGTGACCGCCGGGACCGGTGGCTGACGTGCGCATCGTGCTGGACGGCACTCCCCTGCTCGGCCGCGAGACCGGTGTCGGCCGTTACGTGCGCGCGCTGCTCGGCGAGCTTCCCGACGCGGCCGACCACCGCTGGCCCGGTGCGCGGGTGGAGGTGTCCACCTGGTCGTGGCGGGGCCGGCGCATCGCGCAGCTGCCGCGCGGCGTGACGCAGCGGGGTCTGCGGGTGCCCGCGCGGGCGCTCCAGGCACTGTGGCAGCGGGCCCAGGTCCCCCCCGTCGAGGCGCTCGTCGGACGCACCGACGTCTTCCACGGCACCAACTTCGTCTCGCCGCCGACGCTCCGCGCACGCGAGGTGATCACCGTCCACGACCTGACCTACGTGACGCACCCGGGGACCGTCAGCGCGGCGAGCCTGGCCTACCGGCACCTGGTGCCGCGTGCGCTGCGCCGCGGTGCGCACGTCGTCACGCCGAGCGACGCCGTGGCGCAGGACGTCCGCGAGCACTACGGGCTCGCTGCGGACAGGGTGACGGCGACGCGACTCGGGGTCGACGCATCCTGGTCCGCAGCCACGCCCTTGCCCGCCCGGCGCCGCGACGAGCTGGGGCTGCCCGCGGACTACGTCGTGTTCGTCGGGTCGCTCGACCCTCGGAAGAACCTGCCGCGGCTGCTGGAGGCGTTCCGAGCGGCGCGCTCGGGCGGCGACGTCCCCGATCTCGTCCTCGCCGGACCCGCCGGCCGGGAGGAGAGCCTGGCGGGCGTGCCGGGGACCCACCTGACGGGCTGGCTCGACGAGCCGGACCTCCAGGGCCTCGTCGCCGGTTCGGCCGGACTGGTGCTGCCCTCCCTGGACGAGGGCTTCGGTCTGCCCGTGCTCGAGGCCCTCGCAGCGGGCCGACCTGTGCTGGCCGCCGACATCCCGGCGCTGCGCGAGGTCGGAGGCGACGTCGTGCGCTACGCCGACCCGCTGGAGGTCGACGGGCTGACGACCGGTCTGCTCGCGCTCGGCGGCGCTCCGGACGACGACGCCGCTCGTGCGGCGCGCCGGCAGCACGCCGCGGGGTTCACGTGGCGAGCGTGCGCCGAGGCGACGGTCCGGGCCTACGCCCGTGTGCTGGGCGACTGAGGCGGTGCGCACGGGGCGCCGCGCCGGCGCGACCGGTGCCTAGCGACCCGTCAGCGCCGAGAACCCACCGAGCCGGTAGCCGTTCGCACTGACGGCCGAGGCCGTGCCGGGGTCGACCAGCATGGCCGCCTCCGCTCCCCAGTGGTAGTCCCAGGCGAACCGCTCGAGGTCGGGTTCGCCTGCGGTGCCGGGGTGGCAGTTGATCTCGAGAGTGGTCGCCCCGCGGCGGGCGGCGGCCCGCAGCGCCGAGCCGAACGCCGCGGCGTCCATCGACCCGGCCTCGTCGAGACCTGCGTAGTCCTCGGTCCCCGTCAGGCCTGCGGCCGCGACGCGCGCCCGGAGGGGGCCGGCCAGCGCGCGCACCCCGAACCCCACGAGGCTGCGGGCGTGGCTCGTCGTGAGCCGCACGGCCGGTACGCCCGCTGCTCGCGCCAGCTCGACGACGACCTTCCCCACCGCCGGCCACAGGTGCGTGTGCTGGTGCGTGTCGACGTGCGTCACCGCCAGGCCCAGCGCGAGCACCCGTTCGAGCTGGGCGGACAGCTCGCGACGCACGTCGTCGGGGTCCAGACGGCCCAGGACGCCACGCTCGACCACGGTGCGGTAGGACAACGGGAAGGCGCCTCTCGCGTCGACCAGCGTGGGGATCTCGCGGGCCGTCAGCAGCGGAGGGTCCTCGCCGACGAGGGCGAGGTGGGCCCCCAGCTCGAGGCCGGGCCGCTCCCGCAGCACGCGTGCGGCGTCGTCGAAGGCACGGCCGACGGCGAGCAGCGACGTGGCCGTGACGATCCCGCGGTCGTAGCCCTCGGCGACGGCCGCGTTCACTCCCGGGGTCAGGCCCAGGTCGTCCGCCGTCACCACGAGCGTCCGCGCGCTCATGACCGACGCAGCTCGCGCCGCAGCCGCAGCATCTCGAGCACCATCGCCCGGATGACGGACGGCGACGACAACGTCGACACCCCGCGCGTCCGAGGGAAGTAGTCCACGCCGATCTGCATCAGGTGGAAACCGGCGTTGCGGGCCCGGACCACGAGCTCGGCGTCGATGAACGAGCTCTCGCTCACGGGGTGGACGGCGTCGACCACCTTCCGCGTGAGCAGCTTGAAGGAGAAGTTGATGTCGCGGACCCGGGTCTTGAACAGCGTCCGGATCAGGCCGTTGTAGAAGAACGAGTACACGGTGCGCACGGCACCCTCACCGGTGCGGTCCAGCCGGTACGCGCACAGCAGGTCCGCACCGTGGGCGCGCATCACCCGCAGCGCGCGCCGCAGCTCGGCCATGTCCCACGGCAGGTCGGCGTCCGTGTACAGGACGTAGTCGCCCGTGCAGGTCGCCAGACCGGTCTTGATGGAGCCGCCGAGCTTGCGGTTCTGCGCGTGGTGCACCACCCGGACGCGAGGGTCCGCAGCCGCGAGCGCGTCGGCGAGCTGCGGCGTGCTGTCCGTCGACGCGTCGTCGACGATCACCAGCTCGAAGTCGGAGATCTCCCCCGCCGAGACCATCTCCGTGCACACGTCCCGGGCCGCGCCGATCGCGGCGTGGATGCAGTCCTCCTCGTTCCACATCGGGAAGAAGACGGACAGAGTTCCCGCGTCGCTCACGACACCTCCACACCGTTGGCGAAGTACCAGGTCAGGACCACCATCGCGGCGGTCATCGCGGTCAGGGTCACGACGGCGACCCAGCGCGGTCGCTCCGCGAGCCAGTCACCGCCGGCCGCGAGGGCGGGGAAGGCGGCCAGCGCGTACCGACCGGCGCCCATGAAGTCCTTGGTGCCCAGGATCGGGATCGCGATGACGACCACCGTGTACGCGGCGTAGCCCCAGCCGAAGAGTCGGGTGATGCGCCGGACGAGCAGGACGACGACCAGGCAGGCGAGCGCCTGCAGCGTGAGGTTCGCCACCAGGGACCAGCGCCCGTGGTGCACCAGCCCGAGGTAGGCGACCTTGAACCACGTGCGCGGGCCGACGCCCTGGTTCCAGCCGGGTGACGACTCCGTCTCGACGAAGGCGAGCGGGTTCCCGAACTCGGCACCGAGGTAGGCCATCCACGCCAGGAGGCCGGCGAACGAGACCAGCACGCCGGCGTGCCTGAACCGCACCCGGCGGACCGACGCCACGAGATCACGCCAGCCGGTCCGGCCCGTCTCCTGCGCCAGCAGCTCCAGGATCCGCACGACGAGACCCACGGCCACGGCGATCCCGAAGGGCCGGCTGGCGGCGGCGAGCGCGCCGACGACGCCGGCCGCGAGGTACCACCGCCGGTCGACGAGGACGAACGCGCCCACCGCGAGCAGGAGGTACAGGCCGTCGGCGTACATCGTGCCGTGCAGGAACAGGGTGTACGGGTAGGTGAGCGCCACGGCGATGGTGAGCAGGGCCGACCGCCGCGGCAGCCGCCGCCACGCCCAGCTGCCGACCAGCACCACGGCAGCCAGTCCGCTCAGCAGGGCGACGAGCTGCCCGGCGAGCTGGACGTCCCCGACCACGGCGGCGACGGCCCGCACGAGCAGCGGGTACACCGGGAAGAACGCGATCGCCGACTGCTGACCCGGTGTGTAGGAGTAGCCGAACTGGGCGATGCCGGCGTACCAGCCCGAGTCGAACTGGAACCAGCCGTCGATCCACGTCTGCCCCGTGCCGCCCGCGCTGGGCCGTACGGCGTCCACGGCAGCCACGACGGAGGTCAGCCCGGCGGTGACGACGACGAACAACGCCACCACCAGCGACCAGGGGTAGCGAGCCGGCGCACGGTCGACGGAGCGTTCGCGCACAGGTGTGTGGCGCACAGGCGTGTGGTGAGTCATGTTCCCTCGGCTGGTGAACGCCCACGACACGGCTCCGGGCCGGACGGGCGCGAGCGAGCATAGTTGGTGCACTGACCACGCACAGGTAGTTGGGAGCAGCACATGGGTTGGGCGCTCGGGGCGGTCGCCGCCGCTGCGGCACTCTCGGGCACCGCCGTCGTGCTGCAGGCACGTGCCGCGCGCCGTGGCCACGCCGAACGTCTGCACGTCTCGGTCGCGTGGCGCCTGGTGCGCGACCCCACCTACGTCGTGGCGCTGCTGCTCGTCGCCCTCGGCTTCGCGGCGTCCTTCGCGGCACTGCGGGTGCTGCCGGTGTTCGTCGTGCAGGCCGGGCGCTCCTCGTCCCTCGCGGTCGCCGCGCTGCTCGCGACGAGGCTGCTGGGCAGCCGCCTGCACAGCCGCGAGTGGTGGTGGCTGCTCACCGTGGCCGTGGGCCTGGTGCTGCTCGCCTGGTCCACGCGCGCGGCGCCCGCGCACGGTGTCGCGGCGGCACCGGTCGTGCTCGTCGTCGGGGCAGTGGTCGTGGCGAGCCTGGGGACGTGGGTCGCGTCCCGTCCCCCGACGCGGGGCGCGGGGCTCGCCCTGGCGATCCTGGCCGGCGCCGGCTACGCGATCCTCGCCGGCGGGGTGCACACCCTCACGGACCTGCGGCCCCTCAGCCTCGTGGCGTCGCCCGCGACGTGGGCGTCCCTGGTCGGCGGCGTGCTCGGCCTGGCACTGACGGTGCTCGCCTTCCAGCGGGCGCCGGCGGTCGCCGTCACAGCCGCCCTGACGGCGACCGAGACCGTCGGAGGCGCTGTCCTGGGCATGGTCCTCGCAGGAGACCGGGCCGCACCCGGCCGCGGGTTCGCAGCCGTCGTCGGGTTCCTGCTCGTGGTGCTCGGCTCGAGCGCGGTGGGCCGGCTCAGCGCCCCCGACAACCCACCGTCCGCCGGATCGCGGGACGGACGGTCAGCCGACGAGCGGGGCCTCCCAGGCGCTCGACAGCATCTCGTCGAGGCGCCGGGAGGCGTGCCAGCCGAGCACCTCGTGGATCCGTGAGGCGTCGGCCACCACCGCAGGCGGGTCGCCAGCTCTGCGCGGCCGCGCCACCCAGCCCCCCGGCCGCCCCGCCGCAGCGCAGAGGTGCTCCACCACCTGCAGCACCGATGCGCCCTGCCCCGTGCCCACGTTGAGCACGTCGGGCAACGTGTCGCCCCGGTCGAGCCCGTCGAGGGCCGCCACGTGCGCGTCGGCGACGTCCTGCACGTGCACGAAGTCGCGGACGCACGTGCCGTCGGGCGTCGGGTAGTCGGTCCCGAAGACCTCCGGGGTCCGACCGTGCCGCAGGGCGTCGACCGTCATGGTCACCAGGTTGCCCGTCCCCCGGTCGGCCAGAGCCGGGTCACCGGCGCCCGCGACGTTGAAGTAGCGCAGCGACACGGTCCGCAGCCCCGTCGCACGTGAGACGTCGCGCAGCAGCTGTTCGCCGATCAGCTTGGTGCGGCCGTACGGGTTGACCGGGGAGGTCGGGTCCTGCTCGGTCACGGGCGTGTCGCCCGTGACGCCGTAGACCGCAGCGGACGACGAGAACAGGAAGCCGCGCACGTCCATGTCCGCGAGCGCCCGCAGGAGGACCAGCAGGCCGGTGACGTTCTGCTCGGAGTACCACAGCGGTCGCCGGAGGGACTCGTCGACCCGCTTGCGTGCGGCGAGGTGCACGACGAGCGCGACGTCGTGCTCGCGCGCGGCGGCCGCGATGCGGGGGGCCGAGCCCTGCTCCGCGAGGTCGAGCCGAAGGATCGGGACGTCGTCGACCCGGGCGGCGTCGCCGCTCGAGAGGTCGTCCACGACCAGGACGGGGCGCCCCGCCCGCCGCAATGCCTGCACGACGTGCGACCCGATGTACCCGGCACCGCCCGTCACCAGCACCGTTCCACCGCTCATCGCGCACCCGCGCCGACGTGCTGGACGATCACGGTCGGTCGCAGCGGGCAGCCGCCCATCCCCCCGGTCATGGCGGAACCGTACCGGCGGCCCGCGTACCGACCCGAGCCGTGCACCCGGCCCGGACGGGGCACGGGGTGCGTGAGACCATCGGCCGTGCCCATGACCGTGCCGCCCGGCTGCTCCTGCGCCCCGCCGGCGGTCCGGCCGTGAGTGACGCGCCGGCGGACGGCGACGGGGGCGTGCAGGGTCCCGCCGACGTCACCCTCGTGACGGTGACGTACGACGCAGGACCGCTCGTGCTCGAGTGCCTCGACTCCGTGGCGACCCAGCAGCTGCACGGCCGACGTCTCGAGGTCGTGGTGGTGGACAACGCGTCCTCCGACGGGACGGCGGACCTCGTCGCCTCGCGGCACCCGTGGGTCCGGCTGGTCCGATCGTCGACCAACCTCGGCTTCGCCGGCGGGAACAACCTCGCGCTGCGCCGGCTGCGCAGCCGGTACGTCATCCTGCTGAACAACGACGCCACCGCCGAGCCCGACTTCGTCGACCGGCTGGTCAGCGCCATGGACGCGGCGCCTGAGACCGTCGCCGCGATGGCCGCCACCGTGCTGCTCACGGAGCGGTTCCGGGCGGCCGACGCCGACGAACGGACGGCGGTCGAGGGGCCGGACGGGCGATGGGTGGCCGACGAGCTCGGCGGCGTCGAGCTGGTGAACTCGACCGGCAACGAGGTCCGCACCGACGGCTTCGGGATCGACCGGGGATGGCTCGCCGACTCCGCGCAGCACCATCCCCCACGGGACGTCTTCGGGTTCAGCGGGGCAGCCGCGATCCTGCGCACCTCGGCCCTCCGCGAGGTCGGGCTCTTCGACGAGCGGTACTTCATGTACTACGAGGACACCGACCTCTCGTGGCGGCTGCGGCTCGCCGGGTACCGGATCGAGCACTGCGCCGACGCCGTGGTGCACCACCGCCACGCCGCCTCGTCCGGGGAGGGAAGCGAGCTGTTCCGCTTCCACGACGCACGCAACCGCCTGCTGACCGTGTCGAAGGATGCGACGGCGCAGCTCGCGCTCCGTGTGGTGGGCCGCTTCCTGCTCACGACCGCGTCGATCGCCGTCCGCCGGTCCCAGCCGGCGCCGCTCGTCCGCACCCGGCTGCGGGCATTCGCCAGCTACCTGCGCCTGCTGCCCAGCACGCTGCGGGAGCGGCGCCGCATCGGTCGGGCGGCGCGCGTCGGACGGGGTGCGGTCGAGCAGCTGCTGGTGCCGCCGTCCCGTACCCCGGCGGGCGGGTACCGCTCCTGACGGGCACCCCGGCCACCGGCTAGCATTCGCCGCACAACCCCACCACCGCGAGGTCGTTCCATGCGCATGCTCGTCACCGGCGGAGCCGGGTTCATCGGCTCCAACTTCGTCCACCACACGGTGCGCGAGCACCCGGACGTGCACGTGACGGTGCTCGACGCGCTCACGTACGCCGGCGACGAGCGCAGCCTCGACCCCGTCGAGGGCAAGGTCGTCTTCGCCAAGGGCGACATCGCCGACCCCGACGTGGTCGACAGCCTGGTCAAGGACGTCGACGTGGTGGTCCACTTCGCCGCCGAGTCGCACAACGACAACTCGCTGCACGACCCGTGGCCGTTCGTGCGCACCAACGTGATCGGCACCTACCAGCTGCTGGAGGCGGTGCGCCGCCACGGTGTGCGGTACCACCACATCTCCACCGACGAGGTGTACGGAGACCTCGAGCTGGACGACCCGGCGAAGTTCACGCCGGACACGCCGTACAACCCGTCCAGCCCGTACTCGTCCACGAAGGCGTCGTCCGACCTGCTGGTCCGCGCCTGGGCCCGCAGCTTCGGCGTGCAGGCGACGATCTCCAACTGCTCGAACAACTACGGGCCGTACCAGCACGTCGAGAAGTTCATCCCCCGGCAGATCACCAACGTGGTCGACGGCGTGCGGCCCAAGCTGTACGGCACCGGGGAGAACGTCCGGGACTGGATCCACGTGGACGACCACAACGCCGCGGTGTGGACCATCCTCGAGAAGGGCCGCATCGGGGAGACGTACCTGATCGGCGCGGACGGCGAGAAGGACAACAAGACGGTCATCGAGCTGATCCTCGAGCTGATGGGCCAGGAGCCGACGGCCTACGACCACGTCAACGACCGCCCCGGTCACGACCTGCGGTACGCGATCGACGCCTCGAAGCTGCGCGACGAGCTCGGCTGGCGGCCGCAGTACACGACGTTCCGCGACGGCCTGGCCGCCACGATCGATTGGTACCGGGCGAACGAGGCCTGGTGGCGGCCGCAGAAGGACGCGACCGAGGCGAAGTACGCCCAGCTGGGCCGCTGATCTGCACAGATCCTCCACTGCGCCTGTCCGACCGCTCCGCCGCGCCCCCCGACACCGCTCCTAGGATCGATCCGTGCCAGCCCGCCACCAGTCAGTGCCGCATGCGCAGCAGCCCCGCCATGCGCGCGGCCTGAAGAGCCACAACGCCGTACGAGGCATCGCCCTCGCGGCGGTCGCGCTGGTCGTCTTCGGCGCCTCGAGCGCTGTGGCGGTCGCGCAGCGCCTGCAGAGCAACATCACGACGGTCGACGTGAGCGGCCTCACGGGCCCGCGCCCGTCGTCGATGGCCGCCGCCAAGCCCGGTGACCCGAATGCCGGCCAGCCCGTGAACATCCTGGTGATGGGCTCCGACACACGGGCCGGTGTCAACGCGTCGATCGGTGGAAACGACTCCGGGCAGCGGTCGGACACCGCGATCGTGGTGCACATCTCCGCGGACCGGTCCCGCGTCGAGCTCGTCTCGATCCCGCGCGACTCCCTGGTGAAGATCCCGGTCTGCCAGGCGACCAACGGCAAGTCGTCGCGGGCCAGCAGCAGCGCGATGTTCAACTCGGCGTTCGCCACCGGCTGGGACATGGGCGGCGACATGGCATCGGCGGCCGCCTGCGCGATCAAGACGGTCCAGCAGAACACCGGCGTGGCGATCGACCACTTCGCGGTCGTCGACTTCGCGGGCTTCCAGGCGATGGTCAACGCGATCGGCGGTGTGCCGATGTGCATCCCGCACGCCCTCCACGACACGTACAGCGGTCTGGACCTCCCCGCGGGCCAGCAGGTGCTCAACGGCCAGCAGGCGCTGGAGCTGGCGCGCGCCCGGCACGGCAACGTCGGCGACGGCGGCGACCTGGACCGGATCGGCAACCAGCAGCGACTGATCCAGGCGATGGTCAACGAGGTCCTGTCCAAGAAGGTCCTGACCAACGTGCCGAACCTGGTCTCGTTCCTGTCGGCCGCGACCAGCTCGCTGACCACCGACTCGGGTCTGCAGCTGCAGAACCTCACCGGGCTGGCCTACAACCTGCGCAACATCAACCGCGACAACGTGGTGTTCATGACCATCCCCACGGGACCGGCGCCGAGCGACCCCAACCGGCTGGTGTGGACGTCGGCCGCGGCGGCCATCTGGGCCAACATGGCGGCCGACAAGCCGATCCTCCAGGAGGCGGCGCAGCCGACGCCGACGACGGCGAGCACGCCGGCCAAGACCAGCGCGGCGGGCACCAAGACGAGCGCGGCGGGCGGCGCCAAGTCGGGCACCGCGACGCCACCGGCTGCCGCAGCGACCCCTGCCGCACCCGCACCGTCGGTGTCCAAGGCGGCCGGCCACGAGGCGTTCACCTCCGCGGACAACACCGGTTCGTGCTCCTGAGCCGTCGAGAGCCGTCCGCCTGGGGGCTCCGGTCGTGACGGCCGATGCCTCGACGCACGCGGCGGGCGCCCCAGGAGCTCGGAGCTCAGGCCTGGAAGCCCGTCCGCTGCTGACCGGACGCACGGAGACGCTCGCCCTTGCGCTCGGCGACCTCCCGCAGGCCGTCCTGGAACGCCACCATCGCGGCACGCAGGCGCGCGGCCTGCTCGTCGGCACCGCTGCCGAGGATCCGGACCGCGAGCAGGCCGGCGTTCCGGGCGCCGCCGATCGACACGGTCGCCACGGGCACCCCGGACGGCATCTGCACGATGGACAGCAGCGAGTCCATGCCGTCCAGGTGCGCCAGCGGCACCGGGACCCCGATCACGGGCAGGGCAGTGGCGGCCGCGAGCATCCCCGGCAGGTGGGCGGCGCCGCCGGCACCCGCGACGATCACCCGAAGGCCTCGGTCGGCGGCCGTGCGGCCGTACTGGAGCATCTTGTCGGGCTGACGGTGCGCCGACACGACGTCCAACTCGACCGGCACCTCGAACTCCGCGAGCGCAGCCGCGGCAGCCTCCATCACGGGCCAGTCCGAGTCGGAACCCATGACGATCCCGACGAGCGGCTGTGCTGGCATGGCGTCCTCCGGTGCGGTGCGTTCTGCTGCGGGCGGTCCCATGATGCCGCCCTGCCGGCGGAGGGTGCCGCATCCGTCCTGGCCAGCGGGCCGTTGGCACGCGCGAGGCGCGCCCGTCTCGCCAGGTCCGAGCGGGGTCCGTTCCGTACGATCGACGAGCACCCGGCCCGACCGGTCGGGACCAGGGGCGGCACCGAGGAGGACCAGTGAGCAACGAGCGACGTGCGGCTGGGACGCCGCCACCGAGCTTCGACCCCGGTGCCCGGCGCCCACGCCCTGATGGCGGCGAGGAGTCGCCGATCGTCGTGGGTACGTCGCACCCGAGCCGCCCGGCGACGCCTCGCCGGCCCGTCCCGCCCACAGGTGCGCCGCCGGCGGTCCCGCCTGCAGCACCGCCGCGGCGCCAGTCACGACCCGCCGTGCCAGGTGCCGCACCGGCGGCCGAGCCGACGCCCACCCGCATCGACCGGGCCGTGCCGCGCGCGGACCCGCGCTCTGGTCACGACGCCCGGCCTCCGGGCTCGACGCACGCGATCCCCGCACCGGTCCGACCGGCGGCGGCCGCCCGGCGCACCGTGTCCTCCTCCGGCCGTCCCGTACCGCAGGTCGGCGCTGCCGCACCGGTGCGCGGCGGTCAGACGGAACGGCCGGCGACGGGGACGGAACCGGCGGGAAGCATGCGCGTCCGTCGTCGCCGTCGTGCCGTCGTCCTGACGCTCGTCCTGGTCCTGGTGCTGCTCCTGGCCTGGCCCGTGGGCCTGGTCATGTGGGCGAACGGCCGCTTGCACCACGTGTCGGCGCTGTCCGCAGCGGCGGCGACACCGGGGACCACCTACCTGCTCGCCGGTTCCGACCAGCGGCCCGCGGACATGCAGGACGGCACAGCCGGAGCGCGGTCCGACACCATCCTGCTGCTGCACGTGCCCACCAGCGGTCCGACGGCCCTGATCAGCATCCCGCGGGACAGCTACGTCCCGATCCCCGGCCACGGCTCCAACAAGATCAACGCCGCCTACTCCTGGGGTGGCCCCAAGCTGCTGGTCGCGACGGTGGAGAAGCTGACCGGGATGAAGGTGGACCACTACGTCGAGGTCGGGTTCGGTGGCATCGAGACCGTGGTGAACGCGGTCGGCGGCGTCCACCTGTGCTCCGACCTCAACGTCAACGACCAGCTGAGCGGCCTCGTGTGGACGCCGGGCTGCCGCACGGTCGACGGGACGACCGCGCTGGCCTTCTCGCGGATGCGCTACTCCGACCCGACCGGGGACGTCGGCCGGACGGCGCGCCAGCGGCAGGTGATCTCGGCGATCACCAAGGTCGCCGCCTCCCCGGCCGTCCTCCTGGCCCCGGGCAAGCAGGTGGCCCTTGTCCGGGCGGGCACGGACTCGCTGACGGTCGACGACGCCACCGGCGTGCTGGACCTCGGCCGTCTCGCGCTCGACTTCCGGGCCGCGACGGGCCCGAAGGGCATCACGGGCACGCCGCCGATCAAGAACCTCGACTACCGGCCCGGCAACGTGGGAGCGACGGTGCAGCTCGACCCGGCGGCCACACCGACCTTCTTCGCGCAGATCAGGGACGGCAAGCTCCCGGCCGGCACCGTCGGAGGCACCCCGAAGTGACGTGACCTCCGGCCTCAGACGATGTCGCCCCGGATCAGGGCTGCGGCGCGGCGGGCCCGGTCGCGGACGTCCTCGAGGTCCTCGCCGCTGACGTTCACGTGGCCGAGCTTGCGTCCGGCACGCACCTCCTTGCCGTAGAGGTGCACCTTGGCCGCCGGGTCCGCCGCAGCGACCGCCGGCAGGGCGGCGGTGGGGTCGGGCAGCGAGGTACCGAGCACGTTGGCCATCACCGTCCAGCGAGCCCGTGGCGAGGGGTCGCCCAGCGGCAGGTCGAGAACGGCCCGCAGATGCTGCTCGAACTGGCTGGTCACCGCGCCGTCGATGGTCCAGTGGCCGCTGTTGTGCGGACGCATGGCGAGCTCGTTGACGAGAACGCGGGGTGGCCCGCCGGCCTCGTCCGGCACCTCGAACAGCTCGACGGCGAGCACTCCCGTGACGTCGAGGCCCTCCGCGACGGCACGTGCGACGGCCTGGGCGCGAGCCTCGGTCGCCGGGTGGAGACCGGGAGCCGGTGCGGTCACCTCGGAGCAGACGCCGTCCACCTGGACGGACTCGACCACCGGCCAGCCGACCAGCTCGCCGGACGGCCGCCGCGCCACCAGGGCGGCCAGCTCGCGGCTGAACGGCACCCGCTCCTCCACCAGCAGTGGTGCTCCGGAGCCGTCCGCCGCGGCGGCGAACCAGTCGCTCACCTCGTCCGCCGAGGAGACCACCCGGACGCCCTTGCCGTCGTACCCGCCGTGGGACGTCTTCACCACCCCGGTGCCGCCGTGGCCATCGAGGAACTCCGTCAGCTCCAGCTCGGTGGAGACGGGCGCCCACTCCGGGCACGGGACCCCGAGTGCGGTGAGCCGTGACCGCATGACGATCTTGTCCTGCGCGTGCCGCAGCGCACCGGCGGACGGGTGCACCGCGACGCCACGCGCGGCCAGCGCGTCCAGCACGTTGTTGGGGACGTGCTCGTGCTCGAAGGTCAGCACGTCCGCACCCTCGGCGAGCTGTTCGAGGACGCCCGGCTCGCGTGGCATCCCCACCGGCGAGTCGACGACGACCTGCGCCGCGGACGACGTGGCCGACTCGACGAGGACGCGAAGGTGCAGGCCGAGCGCGGTCGCGGCCGGCGTCATCATGCGCGCCAGCTGGCCGCCACCGACCACTGCGACCACCGGAGGGCTGCCCACGGGAGACGTCACGGTGCAGGAGCGTAACTGCGCGGGCTTCGGCAAGGCCTCTCCTGAACGCCACCTGAGAACCGATGTGGGAGTGTGGTGGAGGTCGCAGTCGTTGCCCGGGCCCGCCACACTCTCCGGCGATATGGTGACCGGGTGACAGCCGCCGACGAGACCCTCGTTCCCGCTGCCCTGGACCGGGCCGATGCCCGCACCTCGGTCGCGGACGACGCGCTCCTGCTCGAGGAGCCGCTCTCCGGGCGCTTCACCGTGGGCGGCCGCCTCAACATGGCCGCGCTGCGCGCGTGGCTGTGGGAGATGGCGCGTTTCCTCGCGGTCGGCGGCCTCTCCTTCGTCGTCGACCTCGGCCTGTTCAACCTGCTGCTCTACGGCCCCGGCCACCTGCTGGGGCACAAGCCGCTGACCGCGAAGGTCCTCTCGGTCACGCTGGCGACCCTGGTGTCCTGGGTGGGCAACCGGTACTGGACCTTCTCCGAGCACAAGACGAACCGCGGCGCGCGCGAGCTGGTCGTCTACGGCGCGATCAACGTCGTGGGTGCCCTGGTCCCCGTGGGGACGTTGGCTTTCTCGCGCTACACACTGGCGCTCGCCGGTCCGCTTGCCGACAACGTCTCGACGGTCATCGGCATCGCCGCGGCGACCGTGCTGCGGTACGTCGGCTACAAGAAGTGGGTGTTCACGGGTTCCACGGCCGGCGCGAACGCGCTCGCCGAGACGGTCTGACCCCTCGCGGGCCGGCCGTCACCTCGTGGCGGAACCGACGCGGCGACCCGTGCCGCCTGCGGCTGCACCGGGTGCCGGTGGTCGACGGATGCACCCGCGGGCGCGAGCCGGTGGTCAGCGCCGCCGGCGCTCTCCCTTGGAGGACACCGCGGCGCCCCGAGGCAGCACGACGTCGGGTGCGAGCGCCGCCGGTACTCCGGCCAGGAACAGGGCGAAGACCGCGGGGCGTCGCTGCGCGAGCTCCAACCTGCCGCCGTCAGCGTTCACCAGGTCCCGGGCGAGCGCGAGGCCCAGACCGGTCCCGGCTCCGGACGTCACCTCGCGCTCGAAGATTCGCGGGGCGAGGTCGTCGGGCACGCCCTGACCCTCGTCGGCCACCTCGACCACCACCGCACCGGAGGGACCACCGCTACGAGCCCGGACCGTCGTGGTGCCGGCGCCGTGCTTCAGCGAGTTCTCGATCAGGGTCGCGAGCACCTGGGCGAGCGCCCCCGGGGTGGCCAGCACCTGCGTGGTGCGGTCGACGTCGACGACGAGCTCGCGGTCCGCCACCGCGAAGGGACGCTCCCACTCCTCCTCCTGCTGGTGCACCACCTCCCACAGCACGACCGCCTCCGTGGTGCCGCCCTGCGCCTTGCGCGAGCGTGAGAGCAGGTCGTCGACGACGCGCACCAGCCGCTCGACCTGCTCGAGGCAGATCCGCGCCTCCTCCTTGACCTCGGGCTCGCCCGTGGTCAGCGTGATCTCCTCCAGCCGCATGGTGAGAGCCGTCAGCGGGGTGCGGAGCTGGTGCGAGGCATCCGACGCGAACTGCCGCTCGGCGGCCAGCCGACCGGCCATGCGGTCCGCGCTGCGCGCCAGCTCGGCGGCGACCAGGTCGATCTCCTCCACGCCGGACGGCTCGAGGTGCGGGCGCACCTGGCCGGAGCCGAGCTGCTCGGCCGACGCTGCCAGGTACACGAGAGGTGCCGCGAGGCGGTTCGCCTGCCAGATGGCCATCGCGATCCCCGCGGCGAACGCGACGACGGCTGCGACGACGACGAGGGCGATCACCCGCGCCGATCGCCAGAACACGTCCCACCAGGAGACGTACAACGCCACCGAGGCGCCGTCGCTGCTGGTGACGTCGACGGACAGGACCCGGCCGGACATCGTCGGACCGGCCCTGTACACGGAGCCGTCCGGACCGTGCACCACGACGGAGGAGGCGATGTCCCCGCTGCCTCCGGTGTACGGCTCGAGCATCGTGTCCGTGAGGTCGATCTGCTGGTCGATCCGGAAGTCGACGGCCCGCGCTGCGGAGGTCGCGCGGGCCTCGAGCCCACGCATCTCGCTCTCGCGCACCAGCTGTGCGCCGAGGAAGGCGAGCGGGAACCCCAGCAGCACCACCGCGACGGTGACCGCCGCGATCGTGGCCTGCAGGACGCGACGGCGCACCGGCTAGACCCGGTCGAGCGCGCTGGGTGCGGTCTCGAAGCGGAAGCCCATCCCCCGCACGGTGGTGATGTAGCGCGGTGCGTTGGCGTCGTCGCCGAGCTTGCGGCGCAGCCACGAGACGTGCATGTCGAGCGTCTTGGTCGAACCCGTCGGGTCCGAGCCCCAGACCTCACGCATCAGGCCGTCACGGCCGACGACGGCGCCGGCCGACCCGACCAGGACACGGAGGAGCTCGAACTCCTTGGCCGTCAGGTGCAGCTCGCGCTCTCCCTGGAACGCCCGGTGCGCGGTGACGTCGACCCGGACGTCCTGCGCGTGCAGCTCGTCGTCCTCCACGAGCTCGGCGCCGCTGCGCCGCAGGAGCGCACGGACACGTGCGAGCAGCTCGGCGAGCCTGAACGGCTTGGTCACGTAGTCGTCGGCGCCGGCGTCGAGGCCGACGACGAGGTCCACCTCGTCGGCGCGTGCGGTGAGCACCAGGACCGGCGTGCTCAGGCCCTGGTGGCGGATGGCACGGGCGACGTCGAGGCCGTCCATGTCCGGAAGACCGAGGTCCAGCACGACGAGGTCCGCCGTCGGCGCACCGTCGATCGCGCCTTGACCGGTTCCTTGCACGTCCACGTCATAACCTTCACGCCCGAGGGCCCGGGCCAAAGGTTCTGCAATCGCCGGATCGTCCTCCGCCAGCAGCACCTGGGTCATTGGCCCATGCTAGGTCACGAGCGGGTCTGCTCCGCCACCGGCGTGCAGGTGGGACGGACTTTCGCACGGCACCCGAACCGACCGACGCCCCTGGGGATCGGTGCGCGGCTCCGCGGACCGTCGGGGTGCCCCGACGGGTCGGTGTCTCGACGACAGGGTCGGCGCGTGCGTCTGACCGTCCTCCATGCCGACAAGGGGCCGAACCCGGTACGAGCGACCGACGTGGAGGTCCACGCGGGGACGTCGGTGGCGACGCTGCGCACGGAGGTCGCGCGGCTCACCGGCCGACCGGAATGGGCTTCCCTCACGACCACCCTGACGGTCGACGGCATCCCCGTGGACGACTCGCACCCCGCCGGCCTCACCCCGGTGCTGCCGGGGGCTGTGCTGTCGGTCGGCGCTCCCAGCGCCGTGCCGCCGGAACGGCGCTGGCCGACGTGCGCACGCCACCTGGCGGTGGTCGCCGGGCCGGACTCCGGCACCGTGCTGCCGCTCGGGCTCGCGCGCAGCACCACCGTGGGCCCCGGCGAAGAGCTGGTGGTCCGGGACGACGTCTGGCAGTCGCCGCTGCGGCTCCGCGTGCGTGCGGCGCGCCGGCGGGGGACGCGTACCGGACGGCGGCACGGGCCCGTGGTGCTCGTGCGGACCACAGGTGACGCTGTCCTGGCGCGACGGGGGTCCACCCGCACCCGGCGCCTGCCCCTTCGGCACTGGGCGCGCTGGCCGCTCGGGGCCGCGGTGCACGTCGGGAGCAGCGTCCTCGAGCTGCGGGACGTCGCCGCGCCACCGGGATCCGGTGCACCGCCGAGCCAGGACACCGCCCCGCACGGTCCGGCACGCACCGCGGAACCGAGGGGCCGACGTGGCCGCCGCGGCGGCGGGTTCGCGGCGATGGCGGCGTCGACCGTGGGCACCACGGTGACCGGCGTGGTCCTCGCGGTCGCCGTGCACCAACCTCTGCTCGCCCTGACGAGCCTCACGGGACCGCTCCTGTGGTGGGCGAACCGACGGACGGTGCCGGCGGCACCGGAATCGCCGGAGAACGCGGTGGACGGCGGACCGCCCGACATCCCGGCCCTGCGCGTCGCCGTGGCGCTCGGCGCTCCCGGGACCGATCTGACGGTCCCGGCGCCGTGGGACGACGACGGCTGCCTCGCGGTGGTCGGTGCGGCGGAGCCCGTCCTCGCGGCGGCGCGGGCCATCGTGCTGGGCGAGCTCGGCAGCCGTGGGGCGTGCAGCGTCACGGTCCGCGGTCGCCACGTGCCCGACTGGGCCTGGCTGGTCTGGAGCGGTGCTGCCTCCCGCGCGCTCCCCGGCACGGGTACGTCAGGGGCCCACGCGGGCCCGTCGCCACGGGCTCTGGTCGTGGTGGACGGTGGCGAGAGTGCCGCGGAGGTGACGCGGTGGCGCGCTCACGCCCCGGCGACGCAGCGGCTGCTCTGGGTGGGCAGAGGAGGCGCCGCTGCGCCGGCGTGGTGCCGGAACGTGCTCACCGTGACGGCCGCCGGTTCCGTGCTGCGATCGGGCGACGGAGCTCCACGGGTCGTGCCGAGCGTGGGGGTCCGGGCCGACGTCGCAGAGGCGCACGCGCGAGCGCTGGGCCGTGCGATGCAGGCACCGGGTGCAGCGGTCGCCGAGCCGTCGACCGCCGTGGACGGCATCCGGCTCAGCCGTTGCCCCGACGCGACAGCGCTGGTGGACCTGCCCGGGACGGCCGCGGCGGAGCCGTCAGCGGTCGCGGCGGCCTGGTCGGCACCGCCGCCCGGGCTGAGGACACCTTTCGGGGAGGGGCCGGACGGCCGCGCCGTGTGGCTCGACCTGGTCCGCGACGGACCCCACGCCGTGGTGGCCGGCACCACCGGTGCGGGCAAGTCGGAGCTGCTGACCACGCTCGTGCTCGGGCTGGCCCTGACGTACCCACCCCGGCGCCTGGCCGTCCTGCTCGTCGACTTCAAGGGCGGCACTGGCCTGCCGGGACTCACCACCCTTCCGCACGTGGTCGGCCGGCTCTCGGACCTGGACGCGGCCGGCGCGCGGCGCGTGCTGCTCGGCCTGGGGGCGGAGCTGCGGCGCCGCGAGCGGATCGTGGCGCGCGCGGGGGTGCGTGACGTCGACGAGCTGCAGCCCGCCGTCGGCTGCCCTGTCCCGCCGCGGCTGCTCGTGGTGATCGACGAGTTCCGCGCACTGGCCGACGACCTGCCGGAGCTCGTGCCCGGGCTCGCGCGGGCCGCCGCGCAGGGCCGCTCGCTCGGGGTGCACCTGGTGCTGGCGACCCAGCGCCCGGCCGGTGCCGTGCCGGCAGAGCTGCGAGCCAACGTCTCGCTCCGGGTGGCGCTCCGGGTGGTCGACCCCGCCGACTCCGTGGACCTGGTCGGCGTCCCGGACGCGGCCCGGATCGATTCCGGCACGCCGGGTCGGTGCGTCCTCGTCCGTGGTGGGGGTGCCGCGGAGGCCGTCCAGGTCGCACGGGCTGGCGCATCCGGCCGACACCGCCGCGTCCAGCTCGCCAGGCCCGCGGCGGAAGCGGTCGGCGCCGGGCGGGCGGGACCCGCGTGGACGCCTCCCGCGCGGGACGCCGGAACTGCGCCCGACCCGGTCGCCCGCTGGGTCGCCGCGGTCAGGGCTGCCGCGGTCGACATGCCTCCTCCCGACGTCCCCTGGCTTCCCGAGCTGCCCGAACGCGTCGCCCTCGCGGACCTGACGCCCGGCCCCGGACTGGCGCTCGCGCTGGCAGACGTGCCGGAGGAGCAGCGTCGGACGACCGTCCGCTGGCGGCCGGACGACGGCCACCTCCTCGTGCTGGGAGGGCCGCGCTCCGGGCGCAGCACGACGTTGGTCGCCGTCGGCCGGCAGGCTCTCGTCTCGGGCAGGGACGTGCACGCCCTGGGCCTGCCACCGTCCGCGGTCGAAGCGCTGCGAGCAACGGTCCCGGAGGGGCTCGGCACGGTGGCCGCGGTCGACGACGTGGTGACGGCTGCTCGGCTGCTCGATGCCCTGACGCGCGGACTTCCGGCGTCCGAACGTCCGGTGCTGCTGGTCGACGGGCTCGACCGGGCGCTCGACCAGCTCGCCTCGGTGGCGCGCGGTGCCGGGGTGCCGCTGCTCACCTCGCTCTGGGAGCGCTCGGACCCACCGGTCTGCGTGGCGGCGAGCGCGCCGGTGTCGCCGCTGAGCAGCCGGCTGCTCGGCGCCTTCCCCGACCGCTTGGTCCTGGGGGTCGCCGATCCGACGCTCGACGCGCTGGCAGGTGTCCCCCCGGCACTGAGCGCGCCGCGCCTCGCGCCGGGCAGGGCGGTCCACGTCCGCGCTGCTGGAGCCCTCCTGTGCCAGGTCGCCCTCCCCGACGCCGACCAGGCGACCCCGCCCGCTCAGCGGCGGGCGAGCCCTCTGCGGCTCTGTGCGCCCCCGAGCACCGCACCCTGGAGCGGCGCACCGGCGCGTCTGACCGCGGACTGCCGCCTGCACGTCCCGCTCGGGCTGGGCGGGGACGGGCACGGCGTCGTCGAGGTCGACCTGACCGACTCGCTGCTGGTCGCAGGGCCCGCCGGTTCTGGGCGCAGCACCGCTCTGGCGGGCATCGCCAGAGCCCTGGAGCACCTCGGCATCGCCACGTGCGGAGCGGCGGAGCTGCTCGATACCTCCTCCGGCGCGCCACCGGGACGGCTGCTCGAGACGCTCCGTCCGGGTGGTGAGGTGGTCCTCGTCCTCGACGACCTCGACGACCTCGAGCGGATGGACGCTCACCTCGCCCAGGAGCTCGCCGAACGGCTCGGCGCGCAGCGTCGCGCGGCCGGCGGGGCACCGCTTCTCCGCGTGGTGGCGGCGACGTCGACCGCGCACGCCGTCGCCAGCTACCGCGGGCTGGTCCCGACGATGCTGCGTTCCCGCCGCCTCGTCGTCCTCGATCCGCGGGAGCCCGGTTCCCTCGACCTCATCGGTTCGCAGGCACGCTGGCTCGTCGACCCCGTCGGAGGACGACCCGGGCGCGGGGTGCTGCGCCGGGACGGGGACGTCGCTCCCGTGCAGCTCTGGGGCCCGCACGCCGACTGACCGGCGACGCTCAGCGCCGCCCCTCCTGACCGGCCGCCGCGCGCGGAGGGCTCGTGCGGTCGGTCCAGGACACGACGGACCGCTGCAGCAGGAACGCGACCACGAGGACGCCCAGAGCGACTCCGACGGCTGGCCACGGCGCCGGCGCGGTGCGCCATGAGGCCACCGCCATGGCGGCGATCAGCACGTGCACGGTGATCACCGGGCTGCGCGCCCACCGTCGCCCCGCCAGCAGCGCCCGACCGGCGGCGCCGAGGACCGCGGCCAGACCGGTGGCGAGGACGGCGAGCGCCACCGACGCGGCAGCGAGCTCGGTCCCGCGCACAACCACCACGACCAGGGCGACCACGGCGGCTGCCGCGCCGAGCGCCTCCACCCAGACGGCCACCACGACCGCCCACACCAGCCGAGGCCTGCCGGCGGTCTCGTCGGACTGCCGTGAGGTACGACGTCCCGACGGCGAGGACCCGGAGGGCCGCGACCCCGTCGAGCGGGCGTCCGAGGAGGGTGGCACGGCGACGACCCTACGGCCCCCGGGGCCGTATAGCAGATCCCAGACGTGGCGATGACCAGACCGTCACCAGATTGCCTAGGTCCTTTGTCCTACGTTCACCAGTCGGCAACCTTCGCCCGCCGGCGTGACCTGGCCCACATCGCCTCGACGCCACTGCCGGGCGGGTCGCGATCGCTGCGGCACCCCTGGTCAGCGCCCTGATTTGGAAATTCATGGGCTGACCTGGACGAACGTCCGGACGTGCCCCCACCCGGTGCCGTCCCGTCCGCTCAGCACGTGCACAGGTGTGACGAACGCCTCACTCGTCACGGGGTCGAAACGTTCCCGTAACCCTTGTGCGGGCCCGCCGCGGATGTGAACCTTGACGCAGCAAGTCATCCCACCCCCACTTTCTCGCGGCTGTCCGCCATGCCCCCGACCGGGCAGCCGGACCGTCGTGTGCCAAGGAGATGTCATGGACTGGCGCCACCGCGCAGCGTGCCTCGACGAGGACCCCGAGCTCTTCTTCCCGATCGGCAACACCGGCCCCGCGCTCGTGCAGATCGAGGAGGCCAAGGCGGTCTGCCGTCGCTGCGAGGTCGTGGACACCTGCCTGAAGTGGGCGATCGAGACCGGTCAGGACGCCGGTGTCTGGGGCGGTCTGTCCGAGGACGAGCGCCGGGCCCTCAAGCGCCGCACCGCACGCCAGCGCCGCGCCAGCTGAGCCGAGCGCCGCACCCCAGCAGCCCGCCCGCGTCGGCGTCCCGCGCGGATTGACCGCGGGCGGCCGCTGCTTCGCACCCGATCGAGCCTCAGGACCGGCCGCCTACCGGCGAGCCGGTCCTGCTGCTCTCCGGGCAGCACCGCACGTCAGGCCACGGTGGCCGCATCCCGGTTGACCCGCAGCCGAGCCTCGAGCTCGACGCTGGTGCCGCCGCCGGGCCGCGGACGCCACGCGATGGACCCCCGCAGCTCGTTCCGCACCAGCGTCGACACGATCTGGGTTCCGAGCCCGCTGCCGGCCCCCTTCTCGCTCGGGACGCCGGCACCGTCGTCGGCCACCGTCACGTGCAGCAGGTCGCCGGCCCGCTCCGCGGTGATCTCCACGGTCCCCACCGCGCGGCCGCTGAACCCGTGCTCGACGGCGTTGGTCACCAGCTCGGTCAGCACCAGGGCGAGCGCCGTCGCGTCCTCCGCCCGGACCAGACCGAACGACCCGTGGACGCGGGTCCGCACGTGCGCACCGTCCTGCGTGGCCACGTCGGCCGCGAGGCGGAGGCTGCGCCCGATCAGGTCGTCGAACGGCACCGTCTCGTCGAGCGTCTGGGACAGCGTCTCGTGGACCAGGGCGATGGTGGCCACGCGGCGCTCCGCCTCGCCGAGCGCCTCCCGCGCCTCGTCGCTGCCGACCCGCCGGGACTGCAGCCGCAGCAGCGCCGCGACGGTCTGCAGGTTGTTCTTCACCCGGTGGTGGATCTCCCGGATCGTCGCGTCCTTGGTGATCAGCTCCCGTTCCCGGCGGCGCAGCTCGGACACGTCCCGGCACAGCAGCACGGCGCCGACGCGCTCGGTGCCCTCCGTCAACGGCACGGCGCGCAACGAGAGCGCCACACCCCGCGTCTCGACGTCCACCCGCCACGGCGCACGGCCCATCAGCACCAGGGGCAGCGACTCGTCGACCGTGGCGTCGGCGTCCAGCAGGTCGGTGGTCACCTCGATCAGGGAACGCCCGACGAGGTCGCCCAGCGCGCCCAGCCGGTGGAAGCACGACAGCGCGTTCGGGCTGGCGTAGAGCACCTCGCCCTCGCCGTTGAGCCGGATGAGACCGTCGGCCACGCGAGGTGCGCCGCGGCGAGGGCCGGTCGGCGCGTCCGCAGCGGGGAACTCGCCGCGCGCCACCATCCCGAGCAGGTCGTCGGCGGCCTCGACGAAGTTGAGCTCGAGCCGGCTCGGTGTCCGCGCGCCGCCCAGGTTGGTCTGGCGGGCCAGCACCGCGACCGCCCGTCCCTTACGGACCACCGGCACGGCTTCCTCCCGCACGGCGTACTCGCCGAACCAGCGAGGCTCGCGCGACCGCTGCGACCGCTGCTCGTCGAGGGCCCGGAGCAGCTGCGCCCGCTGCCCCTCGGGCACCAGGGAGCCGACCACGTCGTCGTAGTGCACCGTCGCGGCGGTCGACGGGCGCACCTGGGCGACCGCGACGAAGTCGCCCTCGGCGGTGGGCAGCCACAGCACCAGGTCGGCGAACGCGAGGTCGGAGATCACCTGCCAGTCCCCGACCAGCAGGTGCAGCCACTCCAGGTCAGCCGGCTCGAGGCTGCCGTGCTTGTCGGCGAGCGTGCTCAGGGTTGACACCGGACCAGGGTAGGCGGCGAACGACCCGCCGCCGTGACCCGCGGCGGGATACCCTCACCCTCACCGACAAGCGCCCAGCGTCCCGCGGGCGCGGGTGGTGACGGACCCCCTCCGAGGAGGCTCACCGTGCAGCTGCGCGTGACCCTGGACCTGCCCACCGACCTCGCCGGCGCGGGTCGGATGCTCGCGGACCCCGGCTACGTGCGCGCCAAGGTCGCCGCGACCGGTGACCCCGACGGTGAGGTGGTGGTGGCCGGCTCACCGGCGGACGGGTTCACCGTCACGACGCGACGCTCGCTGCCGACGGACCAGATCCCGGCACAGCTGCGGTCCTTCGTCGGGGCGCGGATCGACGTGCGACAGGTCGAGGCGTGGGACGAGCCCGACGAGGACGGCCGCCACGGCACCGTGGTGGTCGAGGTGGTCGGGGCCCCGGTGCGGCTGACGGGGCGCACCAGCCTGCGTGCCGTGACGCCGTACAGCTGCACGCTGACCTACGACGGTGAGCTGAGGGCCGCGGTGCCCCTGTTCGGCGCCGCGGTGGAGAAGGCGGCAGCAGGCGCCGTCCGGGACGCGCTCGAGGCCGAGCAGGCCATCGCGGTTCGGTGGCTCGCGGAGAACGCGCGGTAGGGCGGACGAGGCGGGAAGCCCCGCCGGATCAGCTCGAGGCCCGGACCACCAGGGTCGCCGGGAACACCTCGGGCTCCCGGGGCGGTCCGCCCGCGAGGAGGTCCAGCAACCGCTCGCCGGCAGCCCGTGCCATCGCCACCGCGGGCTGCACGACCGTCGTCAACGGCGGGTGCGCGGTGGCCGCGACCCCCAGGTCGTCGTACCCGACGACCGCCACGTCCTCCGGCACGCGCTTCCCCCGCGCGGCCAGCGCAGCCATGGCCCCGACGGCGATGAGGTCGGACGCGGCCACGATGCCGTCGACGTCCGGGTGCTCGTCCAGCAGTCGGTGCGTCGCCGCCTGCCCGCCCGCGAGCGTGAAGTCGGCGTGCACGATGGCGTCCACCGGCCGGCCCTTCTCGGTCAGCGCCTTCCGCCAGCCCGCGAGCCGGTCGACGCCCGCCGACATGTCCGGCGGCCCTGCGATCATCGCGATCCGCCGCCGGCCGGTGTCGATGAGGTGGCGGGTCGCCTGGACCGAACCGTCGACGTTGTCCGTGTCGACGTACTGCTCGAGCCCGGTAGAGGCGCCGACCAGCGGCCGGCCGACGAACACGAGCGGTTGGGGCAGCTGCGCCAGGACGGCGTCGAGGTCTCCCCCACGGTGGTGGGAGACGACGATGGCACCGTCGACGTGACCGCCCTGGAGGAACCGCAACGTCCGCTCGGACTGCCCCGGCCGCGCGATCACCAGCACCACCTGCACGTCGGAGTCGGCGAGCGAGCTCGACAGCCCCTGCAGCACGGCCAGCACGAACGGGTCGGACAGCGCCAGCTCGTCGGGCTCGGGCACCACCAGCGCGATCGAGTCCGTGCGGCGCGTGACCAACGACCGTGCCGCACGGTTCGGCGAGTAGCCGAGGTCCAGCACGGCGGCGTTGACCGCGGCGAGGGCCGCGGGCGAGACGCGATCGCCGCCGTTGATCGCCCGTGACGCCGTGGACCGGGAGACGCCCGCCCGTGCCGCGACCTCCTCGAGGGTGGGAGGGACCACGGCGACCCCACCGTGCTGGTGCGTCTGGCGGGGCCGCCCGTCCCTCAGCCGCACGGTGCTCAGCCCTTCACCGCTCCCTGCATGATGCCCGACACCAGCTGGCGACCGGCCAGGATGAACATCACGAGCAACGGGAGCACGGAGACGAACACACCGGCCATCACCTGCGAGTAGTCGGCGTAGTAGTGGGCCTGGAGCATCTTCAGCGCCACCGGCAGCGTGGTTCTTCCCGGCACCGCACCCAGCACGACCAGGGGCCAGAAGTAGTTCGTCCAGTTGGCGACGAACGCGAACAGGCCGAGCATCGTGGCAGCAGGACGAGCCGCGGGGAGCGCGATCGACCAGAAGGTGCGGAACATCGAGGCGCCGTCGACGCGTGCGGCCTCGATCAGCTCGTACGGCAGCGCGCCCTCGAGGTACTGGGTCATCCAGAACACGCCGAACGCCGTGACGAGCGCCGGGAGGATGACCGCCGGCAGCTTGCCGATGAGGTGCAGCTGCTTCATCACCAGGAACAGCGGCACCACACCGAGCTGGGTGGGGATCGCCGTGGTCGCGATGACGAAGACCAGCAGCGGCCCGCGTCCGCGGAACCGCAGCTTGGCGAACGAGTAGCCCGCGAGGGTGGAGAACAGCACCACGGACACGGCCGTGACGGTCGACACGATGATCGAGTTCACCAGTGCGGACCAGAACCCGATGTCGGAGTTGATGACCGAGAGCATGTTCTCGAAGAGGTGCGATCCCGGGACCAGCGACGGGATCGGGTGACGTGCCACGTCCTCCTTGGTGGAGGACGCGATCAGGAACGCGTAGTACAGCGGGTAGATCGCGATCAGCAGCACGATCGTGAGGATCGTGTAGGTCAGCCAGCGAGGCCGCCGCTCGGCTCCGGATCCTCGGTGGTTCTGGCGACGAGCCGCCGCCCTGGCCGCACCGCGGCCGGCGAACTGCTCGATCGAGGGGATGGACGGCGCGCTCATGACCGGACCTTCCGTGCCCGGCGCACGGCACCGGAGTCGGACGCGATCCGGTTGGTGAACCAGTAGTTCACCAGCGAGATCGCGAGGATGACGAGGAACAGCAGCCACGCGACCGCAGCCGACCGCCCGAGGTTGTTCTGGCTGCCCCAGCCCAGCTGGTACAGGTACATGGTCACCGTGACGAACTGGCCGTCGGCGCCGCCGGCGGTGGTCGCGGAGTTCTGCTGGTCGAACATCGTCGGCTCGTCGAAGATCTGCAGGCCACCGATGGTCGACGTGATGATGACGAAGATCAGCGTCGGCCGGATCATCGGGATCGTCACCGAGAAGAACTGCCGCACCCGGGAGGCGCCGTCGATGATGGCCGCCTCGAAGATGTCGTTGGGGATGGCCTGCATCGCGGCCAGGATGACCAGCGTGTTGTACCCGGTCCACCGGTAGTTGACCATGTTGGCGATCGCCAGGTGGCTCGCCAGCACGTTGGAGTGCCAGCCGACAGGGCTGATGCCGACCTTCGAGAGGATCGCGTTCATCATGCCGGACTGGTCGGAGAAGATCTGGCCGAAGATCATGGCGACGGCGACGGGGGCCACCACGTAGGGAACCAGCACGCCCATCCGCCAGAACGTGCGCGCGCGCAGGTTCGCGTTGAGCACGGCGGCGATGACCAGGGCGATGATGACCTGCGGGATCGTCGACAGCGCAAAGATGCTGAACGTGTTCCGCAGCGCCTTCCAGAAGAAGGGCTGGTGCAGCACGTCGACGTAGTTCTTGAGCCCGACGAACGGACCCTCACCGGTCAGCAGGTTCCACTTGTGGAGCGAGACGACCGCCGTGTAGAGCAGCGGGAAGAGACCGGTGATGGCGAACAGGACGAAGAACGGCGAGATGTACAGGTAGGGCGACACCTTGACGTCCCAGCGGCCGAGCCGCTGACGCATGCCGATCCGGCGGCGAGGCCGTACGTCGCGCGGGCGCGTCGGCAACTCAGTGATGGTGACCATGGGAGCAACTCCTCGTCCGACTTGACTGCGGGTGCGCGGGCGACCAGCGGGGTCGGGACGGCGACGCCCCGACCCCGCTGGTCATACCGTTGTCAGCCCAGCTGCTTGACGGCGTCGAGGAACTTCTGCCACGAGGCCGCGGCGTTGTCCGTCTTGTCGACGTCGACCCGGGTCAGCGCCTTGCCGAACTGGTCGTTGATGTCGAAGTAGTGCGAACCGCGGTACGGCTGCTTCGAGACGGCCGAGAACCGGTTGGAGAAGATCTGGCCGGTCGGGGCGTTGTTGAAGTAGGTGTCCGTCTTCGCGGTGACCGTGGCGTCCTTGACGGCGTCGGTCTGGCTCGGGAAGTTGCCGAACTTGACGAACACCTTCGCGGCCTGGGCCGGGGCGGTCAGCCAGTCGGCGAGCGCCTTGGCCTCGGTGACGTTCTTGCCCTTGGCCGGGACCAGCAGGAACGAGCCGCCCCAGTTGGAGGAACCGCCGGGCAGGACGTCGGCGATGTCCCAGTTCTTCTGGTCGGGAGCGTCACCGGCGATGATCTGCGTCATCCACGCGGGGCACATGACCGTGGCGAACTTGTCGGAGGCGAAGGCCTTCGTCCAGTCGTCGGTCCACTGGGCGAGGTGCGCGGACTGGTCGGTGTGCGAGGTCAGCATGGTGAAGACCTTGCTGGCGTTCGAGTCCGACTTGGCGACGGTGATGGAGTCGTCCGACTTGGACTCGAACGGCTCGGCCTGCTGGTTGTTCGCCACCTGGGCGAGGGCCCCGAGGGAGTCGAACCAGGCAGCCCCGGTGTTGGCGGCCATGAACTTCTGGCCGGTGGCGAAGTACTGGTCCCACGTCGCGCTGGAGCCGCCGAGCAGCGTCGCGACCTGGGCGCGGTCGGTCGGCAGGCCGGCCTTCTGGAACAGGTCCTTGCGGTAGCAGACGCCCTGCGGGCCGGAGTCGGTGCCGAGGCCGATCAGCTTGCCGGACGCGTCGGTGGCCTGGGCCATCTTCCAGTCGGGCCAGCGCTTGGCGTTGTCCGTCGTCTTGACGTCGGCGAAGAAGTCGGAGGACTTCAGCAGCTCGGGCATCCAGTCGACGTCCGCGGCGACGATGTCGTCGGTGACGGTGCTGGTCGCGATGGAGTTCTTGACCGAGGCGCGCGCGTCGTCGGACTTGGCCGCCTTGTCGCTGACGATCGTGACGTTCGGGTGGTCCTTCATGTACTCGGTGAAGAGGTCGGCGTAGCCGAACTCGTTGAAGGTCTGCACCTTCAGGGTGACCTTGCCGCCGGACGACGCCGTGCTCGCGCTGTTGCTGCTGCTGCCCGTCGAGCATCCGGTCACCGCCAGGGCGATGCCGGTCAGGCCTGCGGCCGCGGCCCACACCGTGCGTGACTTGTGCACTGCTGACTCCCTCGTCGTCTTGACGGCAGCTCTGCCGTCAACCGGTCGTCGTCCGCACCACCCGGCGCGGACGAGGGCTGATGCCCCGTGGACTCGCTCCCACCACCTTGCGGGAGCGTTCCCACGCGCTGCCGGAACCCTCTTGCGTCCCCCGGGGGCTGTCAAGCAGCGATCAGGTGACGTTGCAGTGTGGGAACGCATCCATGCAGGTCAGCGGCTTGCACGGCCGACTGGCGTTACCGAATCGTTAGCCCTCCGCAGCCGCGCGGAGACCCGGCACGCGGGCCCGGGACCCCAATTTCGTAGGAGCGCTTCCAAGGTGACCGAGGAGAGCGCTCCCAAACCGGAGCCGCGCCGTCGGTCCGTCTCGGCACGCGCCGCGCCCGGTGCCCACGGCGCGCAGAACGAGACGCGGGCGGCCCGGATGTGGATCGACGGGCGCGCCGCGCTAGGTTCCAGACCAGGAGGGTGACCTGACCGGGACGGATCTCGTCCCCGGCTCATCCCCAGGCAGTGGAGGAGGCAGCATGGCCGATCGCCTCGTGCGCGGCGTGGATGCCGCACGCCCGGCCGTCCCCACGCTCGAGCAGGTCGCCGCGAAAGCAGGCGTGTCCAGGTCCACGGCGTCGCGGGCGATCAACGGAGGGCTGCGGGTCTCCCCCGAGGCCCTGCTGGCGGTCGAGGCCGCCGTGGCGGACCTGGGCTACTCCCCCAACCGGGCCGCGCGGTCGCTGGTCACACGACGGACGGACTCGATCGCCCTCGTCGTGCCGGAGCCGGACGAGCGGGTGCTGTCCGACCCGTTCTTCGCGGGCACCCTGAACGGTCTGGCGAGCGCGCTGGCGGACACCGAGATCCAGGTGGTGCTCGTCATCGCTCGTCCCGGGCAGAACGAGCGGACGGTCCGCTACCTGCGCAACGGCCACGTGGACGGCGCCATCGTGGTGTCGCACCACCGCGACGACACCCTGGACAGGGCCCTCGTCGAGCTGCGGCTGCCGAGCGTGTTCGTCGGGCGACCGCTGTCCGCGACGCCCGAGGTGGACTCCCGGCTGCAGTACGTCGACACCGACAACGTGCAGGGCGGCCGGATGGCCACGCAGCACCTCCTGGACCGGGGCTGCCGGCGGATCGGCACGATCGCCGGACCCGAGGACATGTCCGCCGGCATCGACCGCCTCATCGGCTGGCGGCAGGCGATGACCGCCGCAGGCCAGCGCGACGACGCCGTGGTGCACGGCGACTTCACCATCGTCTCCGGCGCCGAGGCGGCCCGGCGGCTGCTCACCGAGCACCCGGACGTCGACGGCATCTTCATCGCGTCGGACCTGATGGCCGCCGGTGCGCTGCCCGTGCTGGCGGAGCTCGGCCGGGAGGTGCCCAAGGACGTCGCCGTGGTGGGCTACGACAATCTCGGGGTCGCTGCCTCGACCCAGCCGCCGCTGACGTCGGTGATCCAGCCGGTCGTCGCGATGGCGCGGGCGGCCGGCCTGCGCCTCCTGGACCAGCTGCAGGGCGCGACGCCCACGCCGCCGCTGATCTTCGCCCCCGAGCTGGTGGTGCGCGCCTCGGCGTAGGCAACCGGCCCGGTCAGCAGGTGGGTGGCATCGTGGCCCCATGAACCCCTCTCCCTCTCCGCTCGCGACGGCGCGAGCGCAGCTGGCGACAGCCGTGCAGATCCTCGGGTACGACGACGGCATGCACGCCGTCCTGCGCCAACCCCGGCGCGAGCTGCACGTGGCCGTGCCGCTGCGCCGTGACGACGGCCACGTCGAGCTGCTGCACGGCTACCGCGTGCAGCACAACATCTCCCGCGGCCCCGGCAAGGGCGGCCTGAGGTACGCGCCCGGTGTCGACATCGACGAGGTGCGGGCGCTCGCGATGTGGATGACCTGGAAGTGCGCCGTCGTCGAGCTCCCGTACGGCGGTGCGAAGGGCGGTGTCACCATCGACCCGCGGGCCTACTCCTCCTCCGAGCTGGAGCGGGTCACCCGCCGGTACACCAGCGAGATCATGCCGATGATCGGCCCGGAGCGGGACGTGATGGCCCCGGACATCGGGACCGACGAGCAGATCATGGCCTGGGTGATGGACACCTACTCGGTCAACCGCGGGTTCACCATCCCGGCCGTCACCACCGGCAAGCCGCTGGCCGTCGGCGGGTCGCTCGGCCGGGCGACGGCCACCTCACGCGGGGTGCTGCACGCCGCGACCGCGACCCTGCGCGACGCCGGTGTGCGTCTGGACGAGGTCAGCGCGGCGATCCAGGGATTCGGCAAGGTGGGCGGTCCGCTGGCCCGCTTCCTGCACGAGAAGGGCTGCCGCGTCGTCGCGGTGGGCGACGAGCGAGGTGCGATCGTCCGGTCCGACGGGCTGGACGTCGCAGCGCTGTCGGCACACGTGGCGCGCACCGGGTCCGTGGTCGGGTTCCCCGACGCCGATCCGCTCGACCCTGCCGAGCTGCTGGCGCTCGACGTCGACGTGCTGTTCCCGGCCGCCGTCGAGGGTGTGCTGGACGAGGAGAGCGCCGCGCGGGTGAAGGCACGGTGGGTCGTCGAGGCCGCGAACGGGCCGACGACGACGGAGGGCGACCGCGTGCTGGCCGACCGAGGTGTCGTCGTGGTGCCGGACATCCTCGCCAACGCAGGCGGCGTGGTCGTCTCCTACTTCGAGTGGGTGCAGGCCAACCAGGCGTACTGGTGGACCGAGCGGGAGATCGAGGAGCGCCTGGAGCACCGCATGCTCGAGGCCTACGCCGCCGTGTCGCAGGTGTCCCGTGCCGAGGGCATCTCGCTGCGGGACGCCGCCCTGGTGATCGGTGTGCGCCGGGTGGCCGAGGCGCACCTGATCCGCGGCCTGTACCCCTGACCGGGGACGCAGGTCAGACGAGGACGACGGACGGGTCGGCGCGCGCCAGCAGCGCGGTCGACCCGTCGTCGGCCGCGAGCCGCAGACGGTCCTCGTCGACCGTCACCTGCAACGGCTCGCGGAGCAGGGCGACGAGGGCCTGCTCGGTCGCCATCGGCTCGGGGTCGCCGGCGAGCAGCGTGGAGACGAGCGGGCCCAGCTGCAGCCGGCCGTCCTCGAGCGTCCACGTGCCGCGGACGCTGTTCACGCCCGCCATCCCGTACACCTGACCGTCACCGTCGAAGGTCAGGTGCACGGGGCCTCGCGGTCCGGCGGCGGGCGACGAGTCGTCCAGCTCCACCAGCGTCCACGTGCCACGCAGGTCGATGGTCATGCGCCGATCATGGACCGCCGCGGGCGCATGCGCAGCGGCGCCGCGACCGCCGCTCAGCGGAGCGGCCGCTTGTCCGCCCAGTCGGCGAGCGCGGTGCGGGGTCCGGTGAAGAAGGGGATCTCCTCGCGCACGTGCAGCCGGGCGTCCACCCCGCGCAACGTGCGCATCAGGTCGACGATCCGGTGCAGCTCCGGCGCCTCGAACGCGAGCAGGAACTCGTAGTCCGACAGCGCGAACGTCGCGACCGTGTTGGCGCGCACGTCAGGGAAGGGGGCGGCGGCGCGGCCGTGCTGCGCGAGCATCCGGCTGCGCTCCTCCTCCGGCAGCACGTACCAGTCGTACGAGCGGACGAAGGGGTAGACGGACACGTAGGCCCCGGGCTCCTCACCGGCCAGGAACGCCGGCACGTGGGAGCGGTTGAACTCCGCCGGTCGGTGCAGGCCCACGACGGACCACACCGGGGTGAGCACGGAACCGAGCTCGCTGGCCCGCAGCCGCTGGTACGCGCCCTGCACCTGCTCCACCGTCTCCGCGTGCCACCACACCATCAGGTCGGCATCGGCCCGCAGGCCCGAGACGTCGTACCACCCGCGGACGACGAGCCCGGGATCGGAACCGACGGCCCGCTCCGCCTCCGCGACGAGGGCGGCACGCTCCTCGTCGTCCGCAGGCAGCGCGTCCTCGAGCGCGAAGACGGCCCACATCGTGTAGCGCAGGCTGGAGTTGACGGTCTCGGCGTCGACGGTGGTCACAGGGTCTCCTCGGTCAGCTGGGTCAGGGGCTTGGTCGCGCGCGGCCGGACGGTCAGGACAGCGGGTCCGCCGAGCACGCGGCCGGCACGCCCGACGGCGATCCGGCGCGCTGCAGGCAGCAGCCGGGGCGGCAGATCTCGGACCAGGCTGGCAGGTCGCCGACAACGGGTCCCGGCTCGGGCAGCCGACCGGCCGATCGGTCCCGCTCGTGCGCCGCGCGTTCGAGCAGCAGGTCGACGAGCCCCGACACGAACTGTGCCCGCACGCCGACCGTGTCGGCGCGGACGGCCGTCATGCCCAGCTCCGCCGCCGTGGCGAGCGCCTCGGTGTCCAGGTCGTACACGACCTCCATGTGGTCGGACACGAAGCCGATGGGCGCCAGGACCACCGCACGGGTCCCCGCCGCGTCCAGCGCGCGCAGGTGGTCGTTCACGTCGGGCTCCAGCCAAGGCTGGTTCGGCGGGCCGGAGCGCGAGCAGAACGCCAGGTCCCAGTCGAGCGTGCGGCCGAGGCGCTCGGCGGCGGTCGCCGCGACAACGGTGGCGACGTCGCGGTGCTGGTCCGTGTAGGTCGCCCCGGACACCGCGGACGCCTCGTCCATCGTCGTCGGGATCGAGTGGGTGACGAAGACGAGGCGGGCTCCGTCGCCGTCCTGCGGCAGCTGCGCGAAGGCGTCGACCACCGCGTCGGCGGCCGCCCCGGCGAAGCCGGGATGGTTGAAGTACGCCCGGATCTTGTCGACCTGCAACGGGTGGTCGGCGCCAGGGCCGGCCACCTGGGCGGCGAGCCCGTCGAGGGCCTTCCAGAGGTCCTCGCGGTACTGCCGGCAGCCGGAGTACGACGAGTACGCGCTGGTCACCACCGCCAGCACCCGGCGGGCGCCGGCCGCGTACGCCTCCGTCAGCGCATCCAGGGTGAAGGGTGCCCAGTTCCGGTTCCCCCACACCAGCGGTGTGCCCACGCCGCGCGCGTCGAGCTCCGCTCGAAGGGCCGCCAGCAGGGCCTTGTTCTGGCCGTTGATCGGGCTGGCGCCGCCGAAGTGGTGGTAGTGCTCGGCCACCTGCTCCAGCCGGGCGTCCGGGATGTTCTTCCCCGCGGTGACGTTCCGCAGGAACGGCATGACGTCGTCGGGACCGTCGGGCCCGCCGAAGGAGAGCAGCAGCACGGCGTCGTAGGGTGCGAGCGGCTGCGCGGGCGGGGCGTCGGCCCCGGACGGACGGGTCAGGTCGGGCGAGGTGGGCACACCCCGATCATCGCATCGTCACCGTTGCGCTCCGCCCCGGGGTCCGCCGGCGCCGACGCTCAGCCCTTGACCGCCCCGCCCAGGCCGGCCCCGCGCAGGAACATCCGCTGGAACAGCAGGAACAGCACGACGGGCAGCAGCGTCGAGATCGCCAGGGCGGCCATCAGCACGCCGAGGTCGGTGGTGGCCTGCAGCGACGGCAGCCGCACCGACAGCGGCTGCAGGTCGGGGTTGCGCAGCACCAGCAGCGGCCAGAGGAAGTCCTTCCACGACGCGATGACGGCGAACACCGAGACGACGCCGAGGATCGGCTTGCTCATCGGCAGCACCACGGACCAGAACAGGCGGTAGGGACCCGCTCCGTCGACCCGCGCGGCCTCGAACACCTCCCGGGGCAGGTTGTCGAAGAACCGCGTGATCAGCACGACGTTGAACGCGCTCGCGCCGGCCGGCAGCCACACGGCCCAGAACGAGTTGACCAGCGAGTGCCCGATCACCGGTGGATGCAGGATCACCAGGTACAACGGCACCAGCAGCACGACGGCCGGCACGAAGAGCGTGGCCAGCACGGCACCGTTGAGCACGCGGGCCCACGCCGGCCGCAGCACGGACAGCACGTAGCCCGCCGTCGTCGCCACGACGATCTGCGACGCCCACGACCCCGCCGCCAGCACGACCGTGTTGAGGAAGTACCGACTGACGTGGACGTCGTTCCAGGCGGCGGTGACGTTGCTCCACGCGACGCCGTGCGGGAACAGCGCGAGCGGGTGGGACAGGATGTCCTGGGTCGGCGTCACGGCGAACTTCACCAGCAGCACGAGCGGCCCGAGGCACCACACGAGGAGCAGGCCGAGCAGCACCACGTGCATCCCCTGCCACGGCAGCCGGACCCGTGGGCGGCGCCACTCGACGTCGGAGACGGCGGTGCGGGCGGTCGGCTCGGCGGTGCGGGCGCTCATGTGGTGCTCCAGCGGCGGGTCAGACGGAAGTAGACGACGGACAGCACGGCGAGCACCGCCGCGAGCATCAGCGACAGCGCCGTCGCCTCGCCGTACCGGCCGCCCAGGCTGTTGCCGAAGGCGTAGCGGTAGATCAGCAGCAGGATCGTGACGGTCGCGTTGTTGGGGCCGCCGCCGGTGAACAGGTAGGGCTCGAGGAACACCTGCGCGGTGCCGATCACCTGCAGGATCAACGTGATGAACAGGACGCCGCGCAGCTGCGGCAGCGTGACGTGCCACACCTTGCCCCAGACGGAGGCGCCGTCCACCTCGGCGGCGTCGTACAGCTCCGCCGGCACCGACGTCAGCGCTGCGAGGTAGATGATCACCGTCCCGCCGGCCGCGGCCCACGTCGCCTCGAGCACCAGCGACGGCATCGCCAGCGAGATCGACTGCAGCCAGGGCACCGGGGCGATGCCGACCCAGCCCAGGACGGTGTTGAACACCCCGGTGGGACGCGGGTCGTAGAAGAACTTCCACAGGAGCACGGCGACCACCGGCGGGACGACCACCGGCAGGTACGCGAGCGCGGAGTACAGCCCCTTGGCGCGACGGACCTCGCTCATCAGCACGGCACCGACCAGCGGTACGGGATAGCCGAACACCAGGGCGAGGAGGGCGAACCACAGGGTGTTGCGGACGGCCATCGGGAGCACCGGGTCGGCCAGCACGCGGTGGAAGTTCGCCAGGCCGACCCAGTGCGTCGTGACCAGGTTGGTCCGTTGCAGGCTCATCACGACGGCCTTGACGATCGGCATCCAGGAGAAGACACCGAACACCACGATCGCCGGCAGGCCGAACACCAGGGCGGACAGCCCGCCGCCACGGACCCACGTCGCGGGTCCACGGCGTGGCCGGCGTCCCCGGTCGGCGGCCGGACGCGGGGTGGGAGCGCGGTGAGCGTCCGTCCGGGCGCCCGTCGTGCGGTCGGCCCGTCGGCTGCCGCGGGGACCCGCAGACCGGGAACGGACCTCGACGACGTCGTCGGTGGTCATGGTGGCGTCCTTCTCGTCTGCGCCGGCCCGTCGGGCGGCGCTGCGGCGGCGCCCGGCCGGTCGAGGTGGACCGGCCGGGCGCCCGGGCGGTCAGCTGCGGTCGAGCAGGGCCTGGCCCTGCGTGTTCGCGTTGGCGAGCAGCTTGTCGACGTCCGCGTTCTTGTCGGTCAGCACGGCCTGGACCACGGGGAACAGCAGGGCGTACGTGTCCTGCGTGGCATGGCTCGGCTCGCCGACCAGCTTCTGGGTGAACATGACGTCCGTGTAGCCCTTCATGTTCTCCAGCGGGACGTTGACGTAGTCCTTGATCCAGCCGAGGGACTTCGTGTACTGGTCCTTGCTGAAGATGGGCAGCACCGGCGTCCCGACGGCCTGGCCGGAGGCCGACTGGGCCTTGGCGTCCGCGACGGCCTGGTCCTGGTCGAGCAGCTTGGACAGGTACCAGAAGTCGATCCACTTGACGGCAGCGTCCTTCTCCGCCGCCGTGGCCTGCACCTTCACCGCCGCGAGCGTGCCGCCACCCAGTGCGCCACCGCCGTTCTCCGTCGGGATGGCCGTCAGGCCGTAGCCCCAGTCCTTGGTCAGCCCCTGGTTCTGCACCAGCGCGGTGTAGATGTCCGAGCCGGACGTGTACATGGCGAGCTGGCCACCGGCGAAGGCCTGGTTGATCTCAGCCCAGCCGAGGGTCACGTCGGGGAAGACCGAGTTGTCCTCCCAGCGCAGCGCCTTGAGCCACTCGAGGTGTGCCTTGACCGCCGGGTCGTTCAGCGTGGCGGTGTACGTGCCCTTGCCGTCGGTGGTCTGCACCGTCCCGCCGCGCGAGTTCGCCGCCGCCACCAGCTGCCACCCGCCTGCGTTGTCGAGCGCCATCATCCCGTAGCCGGCAACCCCGGTCTTGTCGTGGATGATCTTGGCGTCCTTGCGGACCTCGTCCCACGTGGTCGGCGGCTTGTCCGGGTCCAGGCCGGCCTTGGTGAACAGGGTGCGGTTGTAGTGCAGCGCCACGCTGTAGAACGACTTGGCGGGCACCGCGTAGAACTTGCCGTCGTCGCCCTTGGCGTTCGAGACCACGGCCTGGTTGAAGTCGTTCGCGTACGGCAGCTGCTTGACCTGCGCGTCGATGTCGGCGAGCTGGCCGTTCTGGATCAGGGTCTTGCCGTCCGTCACGGGGATCTCGAAGACGGTGGGCAGCGTCCCGCCTGCCAGCTGGGCGGCGAACGTCGTCGCGAGCCACTGGTACTCCTGCGGCTGCACGGTGATGTTCGGGTACTTCGCCTCGAACTCCTTGACGCGGGTGTTCAGCGCGTCGACGGCGTCCTGCTTGGCGCCGGGGAGCAGACCGGCGACCGTGATGGTGACCTTCTGGGGCGCGGCGCTGGTCGACGACGCCGACGTGGCGCCCCCGGCCGAGCTGCACGCGGCCAGCAGGCCGAGGCTGACCACGCCGGCGATACCGAGCGCGGCGGTGCGTGAGGACCTCATCGTCACTCCTTCTGGGACGTCCCGGGTTGGCCGGAACACGGGTGCTGCATCGGTGTGGTTCATCTGGGTGGTGCGCCCGGCGTGCTGCACCGGGCCTGGTGCATCGGTGGCGCGTGGACCAGAGCGGGCGGCCGTGGTCCCGCGGGCGGTCAGACGACGACCGGAGGTGCGGTGCGCAGCCACGCGGCGGTGTCGCGCGGCAGCCGGCCCGACTCGAGCGGTTCGCTCGAGAGCAGGACGTCGGTGTGCGGCGGCAGCTCCACCGCTGCTGCGCCGAGGTTGACGACGCACGTCACGTCGCCCCGGGCGAACGCCAGCACGTCGGGCGACGACGACAGCCAGGACAGCGACCCGTCGCCGAGGCTCGGCTCGCCGTGCCGGACGCGGATCGCCTCGCGGTAGAGGTGCAGCATCGACCGCGGGTCGGCCTCCTCCGCCTCGACCGTGAGCGCGCCCCAGTCCGCCGGCTGCGGGAGCCACGGCTCGTGGGTGGCATCGGGCGGGCTGAACCCGTAGGGCGCCGCGGTCCCGGACCACGGCAGGGGCACACGGCAGCCGTCGCGCCCGGGGTCGGCTCCCCCGGACCGGAAGTGCATCGGGTCCTGGAGCACCTCCGGCGGAAGGTCCTCGACCTCCGGCAGGCCCAGCTCCTCGCCCTGGTACACGTACCAGGGGCCCGGGAGGGCGGCGGCCAGGAGGGCGGCGGCGCGCGCCCGACGACGCCCCAGGTCGAGGTCGGTCGGGGTACCGAAGCGTTTCGCGGCGAACGAGAAGCCGGTGTCGGCCCGTCCGTATCGCGTGACCGGCCGTGTCACGTCGTGGTTGGACAGCACCCACGTCGGTGGCGCACCGACCGAGGCGTGCGCGGCGAGCGTCGAGTCGATCGACTCCCGCAGCGCGGCGGCCTGCCAGGGCCGGGCCATGAAGTCGAAGTTGAAGGCGGTGTGCATCTCGTCGGGCCGCAGGAAGCGGGCGAACCGCTCGGGGTCCGCGAGCCACACCTCGCCGACCAGAACCCGCGTGTCGGGGTACGAGTCGGCGACCGCGCGCCAGCCCCGGTAGATGTCGTGCAGCTCGTCGCGGTCGACGTGCGGGTGAGCACCTGGTCCCGGGTTCAGCGGGACCTCCGGGAGTGCCGGGTCCTTGACGAGCAGGGCCGCGGAGTCGATCCGGATGCCGGCGGCGCCCCGGTCGAACCAGAACCGGAGGATGCCGAGGTGCTCGGCCACCACGTCCGGGTTGGACCAGTTCAGGTCCGGCTGCTGCGGGGTGAACAGGTGCAGGTACCACTCCCCCGGCGTCCCGTCCGGCTCGGTGGTCCGTGTCCAGGTGCTGCCGGCGAAGTCCGAGCGCCAGTGCGTCGGCATGGTGTCCCCGTTCGGACCCTTGCCGGGGTGGAACCAGAACCGCGCGCGCTCGGGAGAGCCCGGAGCCGCGGCCAGTGCGGCCCGGAACCACGCGTGCTGGTCGGACACGTGGTTGGGGACGACGTCGACGATGGTCCGGATACCCAGCGCCCGTGCGTCGGCGATCACCTGCTCCGCCTGCTCGAGCGTGCCGAAGGCGGGGTCGATCCGGCGGTAGTCGGCCACGTCGTAGCCGCCGTCGGCCATCGGCGACGCGTACCAGGGCGTGACCCACAGCGCGTCCACCCCGAGACCGGCCAGGTACGGCAGCCGCGCCCGCAGACCGGTGAGGTCGCCCGTGCCGTCGCCGTCACCGTCCGCGAAGCTGCGCGGGTAGACCTGGTAGATCACCGCGTCCCGCCACCACAGGGCGTCGGGACGGTGCTGCTGCGGCACAGGGTCCTCGTCTCGTCGGACCCGTTCGGACACCGGGCGCTCTGCCCTCCGGACGGGACGTCATCGTCTCGCCACAGACCATAAAGCCGACGACTGAATCAACGCAAGAACTTGACACGCACTCAATCGAAACGTGACAGCCCCGAGGACGGGCGCGCTTGACCGCGCGCCGACACCGCTGGCATGCCGCCGGGCGGTCAGCGGGGACGTCGGGGCAGTCGGTACGGACGGTCAGCGCGCGACGGCGGCCGACCGCTCGTCGACGTCGGCGGCCGGCGCGGTCGGGGCCGGGCCCGTGGAGCCCCGCACCACCAGCTCCGGCTCGAACAGCAGCTCGTCGTTCGCCACCGCTGCACCGCGGATCTGGGCGACGAGCAGGTCGATCGCCGCCCGGCCCATCGCGTCGATCGGCTGCCGCACCGTGGTCAGCGGGGGCTCGGTGCAGTTCATGAACGCCGAGTCGTCGTACCCCACCACCGACACGTCGTCGGGCACCCGCCGCCCGGACCGCCGGACCGCGCGGATCGCGCCGAGCGCGAGCGGGTCGGACGCGCAGACGATCCCCGTGACGCCGTGCCGCAGCAGCCGCGTCGCGGACGCCTGACCGCTCTCGAGGGAGTAGGTGGACCGCGCCACCAGGCGGTCGTCCAGGTCGAGGCCCAGGCGCGCGGCAACGTCCCGAGCCGCCTGCAGCTTGCGCTCCGACGGCACGTGGTCCTCCGGCCCGAGCAGCAGACCGATCCTCGTGTGGCCCAGCGAGACCAGGTGACCGAGCGCCTGCTCGACCGCGACCACGTCGTCGCAGGAGACCCTCGGGAACGCGAGCTCCTCGATCGACGCGTTGATCAGGACGACCGGCAGCTTTCGGTCGGACAGCAGGCGGTAGTGCTCGTGGCCCGCGTCGCGCTGGGCGTAGTGGCCGCCCGCGAAGACGATGCCAGACACCTGCTGACCGAGCAGCAGGTCGACGTAGTCCTCCTCCGAGACTCCGCCCGCCGTCTGCGTGCACAGCACCGGAGTGAAGCCCTGCTGGGCGAGGGCGCCTCCGACGACCTCGGCGAACGCCGGGAAGATGGGGTTCTGCAGCTCGGGAAGCACCAGGCCGACGAGCCGCGCCCGCTCTCCGCGCAGCTTGGTGGGCCGCTCGTAGCCGAGCACGTCCAGCGCCGTGAGGACGGCCTCACGCGTCTGCTCCGACACGCCGGGCTTGCCGTTCAGCACCCGGCTGACCGTCGCCTCGGACACACCGACCTTGCGGGCCACCTCTGCCAGACGTCGTGACATGCCCAGATCCTACGCGGATCTGACGCAAGCGGCTTGCAAGATCGCGCAAGTGGCCGCAAGTCGCCCCTCGGCGTGCGGTCAGACCCGCACGCTCCTACCGTCGTGTTCCGTGACCCCTGCCCCAGGCACCCGTCTGGCGCACCGATACCTCCTGGGCCACGCGCTGGGGCACGGGGGCCAGGCGCACGTGGTCCAGGCGACCGACCTTCGGTTGCGCCGACCTGTCGCCGTCAAGCTGTTCCCACTCGACTCCGCGTCGCCGGACCAGATCCGCCGGTACGCGCAGGAGGCGCGCGTGCTCGCGGGACTGAGCCATCCCGCGCTCGTCGCGCTCCTCGACGTCGGCTCCGACGTCCTCGAGGACGGCAGCTCGGTCGCGTTCCTGGTGATGGAGCTGGTGCCCGGGCCCACGCTCCGCGACGTGCTGCGGGACGGTCCGCTCGGCCCGGCGGTCACGGCGGACGTCGGGCGCCAGCTGGCGCTGGCGCTCGCCCACGCGCACGGTGCCGGGGTGCTGCACCGGGACGTCAAGCCGGCGAACGTGCTGGTCGCAGACCCGCGCCCCGGTGGTGCGACCCACGGGCCCGAGCTGCCCGTCGTGCTGGCGGACTTCGGCATCGCGGTGCCGTCGGAGCGGTCGCACAGCGAGGACTCGGCGGCCACCGCGGGCTACCAGAGCCCCGAGCAGGCGCTCGGTCGACCACTGACGGCAGCGACGGACGTCTACTCGCTCGGCCTGGTGCTGATGGAGTGCCTCACCGGCGAGCGGGCGTATCCCGGCGACCCGATCGCGAGCGGCCTCGCGCGGCTCCTGCACGCGCCCGACGTGCCCACCCGCTTCGGCCGAGACTGGGAGCGGCTGCTCCGCGGCATGACGGAGCTGGAACCGGCGAACCGCCCGCCGATCACGGCCGTCGCCGCGGAGCTCCGGGCCCTGCGGTTCGCGCCGGCGGCCGGCTGAGCGAGCCGGGTACCGCGACATCGACCTCCGGCCGCCGCCGCGAGGCGCCGTACGGCCGTGGGTGCCCGCCGCGACGGGCGAACGGGCCGACCGGGCTCAGACCGCGGCGTGCCGCGGCTCGTGGAGCAACGACGCACCCTCCGCCGAGGCGGGCAGCGACTCGGGGCGCGCGATCAGGTCGTCGGCCACCTCCGCCGCCCACGCGCGGACCGCACCCATGTCGCGATGGTCACCCTCGCGCGCACGAGCGCCTGCGATGGCGGCGCGCTCCGTGAACGTGAGCAACGAGCGGTCCAACCGACCCCGGAAGCTCCTGTGACCCCGGGCCTGCAGCTGGTCGCGCAGCGCGAGGAGCTCGTGGGGCGAGTTCGCCGACGCCGCCGGCTGCACCGCGAGACCCGAGGAGAACAGCCACACGGGACGCTTCCGCAGCTCCTGGGTCTGACGGTCGGCCAGGTCGCGTGCGGACGGCATCCAGTGCGCCAGGTACACCGCGGAGCCCAGGACGACCGCGTCGATCCCGTCCAGCGTCGCGACGTCCTCCGGCGCGCGGGTCTCCACGTCGAGACCGCGGTCGGTGAGGACCTCGGCGATCACCTCGCCGATCTCCCACGTCGCGCCATGGCGGGACGCGACCGTAACCAGGACTCTCATCAACCCTCCCCGGGATGCGCTGCGCTTCGTGGCGAGGTGATCCATCGTCTCCTGCGGTTCCCCGCCGTGCGATGGGCCGGAGGTCCCGCGATCGGTGGCCTCACGGCCGCTCGGGCGGGGTCGTGGCGGCACCGTGCCGGAGCCGGTCCAGCAGCGTCCGGAGGGCTGCCAGCTCTTCGGCGTCGAGGGTGCCGCCCAGGAGCCGTTCGATCGAGCGCACGTGCCGGCGGCCCACCGCACGCTGCACCTTCAGGCCCTCGTCCGTGAGGTGCACGCCCACCCCACGTCCGTCGCCGGGCACAGGGCGACGCTCGACGAGGCCGGCCGCCACCAGCCTGTCGACCAGGCGGGACAGGCTCGGCTGGCTGAGCAGCGACGCGTCCTGGAGGTCGCGCTGCCGCAAGGTGAGGCCCGGCGCCCCCGAGAGGGCGAAGAGGACGTCGTACTCGCGCAGCGAGACCTCGTCCCAGATGTCGTCGTCCTGGAGCCGACGGAGCACGGTCACCTGGGTGCGGAACAGCGACTCCCACGCGTCGGCGACCTCGCGGGTCGTCGGCCGCCGCCCTGCGCCCTCCATGGTCGCCGCCTCTCCCGTCCGGTCCTCGCCACCGTCCCGACCCTCGCCGAGAACACCGTCGTGGGCCTCCCGGCGCCACCGGCGGGACTGCGGACCGGCGCGCGGCGTCCCATTGTGCCCGCTGGCTACAGTGACCGGATGAGCACGATCCCGGCCGCCGGTCCGACGACGTACCTGCTGGTCGACGGCGAGAACATCGACGCGACGCTCGGATCCTCGATCCTCGGCGGACGGCCCAGCCCGGACCAGCGACCGCGGTGGGAACGGGTCCTGGCGTTCGCCGAGCAGCGCTGGGGTCAGCACGTGCGGGGCCTGTTCTTCCTCAACGCCTCCAGCGGCTCGCTGCCGATGTCGTTCGTGCAGGCGCTGCTGGCGATCGGCTTCCAGCCGATCCCGCTGGCGGGCGACGCCACCGAGAAGGTGGTCGACATCGGCATCAAGCGGATGCTCGACGCGATCGCCGAGCACGGTGGCGACGTCATGCTCGCCAGCCACGACGGCGACTTCGCGCCCGAGGTCCAGCGGCTCGTGGAGGGTGACCGCCGGGTCGGCCTGCTCGCCTTCCGCGAGTTCACCAGCACCGCGCTGGCCTCGCTGACCGCCAAGGGTCTGCAGACGTTCGACCTCGAGCTCGACGTCGCCGCCTTCAACGTGCAGCTGCCGCGCCTGCGCATCATCCCGCTCGACGAGTTCGATCCCACGCGCTACCTCTGACCGGTCGGTCGGGGCGCCGTACCGCACCCTCGCCCGGAGCGGACGCAGAGCGAGCGCGTGGCGCACTGGCTGCGGTGACGCGAGCGCGGCACAGTGTGGACCGTGCCCGAGGTGACGGTCGCGCTGCTGCGCGCGGTGAACGTCGGCGGCCGGACGGTCCGCAGCGCCGACCTGCGCGCCGCCGCCGCGGAGCTCGGTCATCAGCGCGTGGCGACGTACGCAGCCAGCGGCAACGCGGTGCTGGTCCCGTCACCCGACTCGAGTCCCGAGACGATCGGTCCGCGCCTGTCGCGGGCCCTGGGCCGGCTGTGCGGCTTCGCGGTGCCCGTGCTGACCAGGAGCGGGACGCAGTGGGACCGGCTGGTCGCGGACGTGCCGTTCACCGACCACGCCGCCGACGACCCGTCCCGGCTGACGGTCGTCTGCTGGGAGGGCACGCCCGACGAGGAGAGCGTCGGGACGTTCGACGCCGCCCGGTACGGCGAGGAGCAGGTCGCCTGGCACGGCGAGGAGACGTACGTCTACTACCCGCACGGCATCGGACGGTCCCGGCTGACGCTGGACGTGCTCTCGCGTGCCGCCGGCCGGGTGGGCACCGCGCGCAACTGGCGCACCGTGCTGGCGCTGCAGTCGCTGGTCGACGAGCGCCGCTGACCTCCGCCCGGGTGGCTCCGGGGACGGCGCTAGCGTGAGCCTCATGGCGACGCTCTTCACCCGGATCATCGACGGCGAGCTCCCCGGGCGGTTCGTCTGGGCGGACGACCAGGCCGTCGCCTTCGCGACGATCGCGCCGATCACCGACGGCCACGTCCTCGTCGTGCCACGTGCGGAGTACCCCGAGCTGACGGCCGCTCCGGACGATGTGCTGGCGCACCTCATCGCCGTGGCGAAGACCATCGGGCTCGCGCAGCAGGCGGTGTGGGGTGCTCCGCGCGCCGCCGTCCTCGTCGCCGGGTTCGAGGTGCCACACCTGCACCTGCACGTGCTGCCGGCGTGGGACGAGCGCAGCCTCACGTTCGCCAACGCCCGGACGGACGTGCTCCCGCAGCAGCTCGACGCCTCGGCGGAGGCGCTCCGGACGGGGCTGCGTGCTGCGGGGCACGCCGACCACGTTCCGGCCGCGCTGGGTTCGCCGGCGCTGGGCTAGCCCCAGGGCCGGTCAGGGGCGTCGCTGGCGCCCGATGCCGGTCTTCGGAACCGGTCGTCCCCTCGCCGGGTGCCGCGGCACGTACCGGGGACGCAGCGGCGGGCTCGCGGTGCCGGCGCCGTCGGAGATGCCCCGCACCGCCTCCGCCAGGGTCGTCGCGGCGTCGCGTCCCGCCTGCCATCCGAGCTCGCGCCGAGCGCGCCCGGTGTCCAGGACCGGCGCCGCGAACGCCATGTCCAGCCAGCCCGGGCCGACCGGAACCAGGCGCAGGTGCCAACCGGCCGCGACCGCTGCCCGTGCGGCGGCCCGGGAGACCTCGACCACGCGCTCGGCGCCGACCAGCGGCGCGACGTCCTCCGCGTGCAGCACCCCGGGCGCCGCCACGTTGAACGGTCCGCTCACCCTGCGGACCACGGCCTCGCGGTAGGCCGCGGCGACGTCGTCGGCGTGCACCACCTGCAGCCGCAGGCCGGCGGGCCACGGGAGCACCGGCACGTGGCCGAGCGCACGTTCGGGGAGGAACGGCCCGAAGAAGTACCGGCCGATCTCGCGGCCGGACGCCCGCTGGAAGATCAGCGCGGGCCGCAGCCGGGCGATCGCGAGGCTGGGCAGCCGCTGCACGGCCTCGTCCAGCATCCGCTCCACCGCCGCCTTGTCCACGCTGTACGACGACGACCGCACGCCGTCGGTCGGCCACTCCTCGGTGCGCGGCCGGTCACCCTCGGCGGGCGAGTAGGCGCCGACGGAGGACGCCACCACCAGCTGCGGGACCCCGGCCCGCCGCACGGCCTCCAGCACCCGACGCGTCCCGACGACGTTGGTGGCGCGCAGCCGCGCGCGGTCGTGGCTCGGCTGGATCGCCCAGGCCAGGTGGACGACAGCATCCGCCCCGGTGACGACCTCGGTGAGCCGGTGCACGACCGGCTCGTCCGGACCGGAGGCCCCCAGGTCGACCCCCTGCCACGAGGCGATGTCGTACGGCGCGGGCGGCACCCGGTCGGGGACGCGCCGCGCGACGCCCACGACCGAGGTGACGGTGGCATCCGTCGCGAGGCGGCGCAGCAGCGCCGTGCCGACGTTGCCGCTGGCCCCGACGATGACGACCCTCATGAGCGCTGCCGATCGCCGACCGTGTCCACGCCGCTCCTCCCGGGCCCGGTCCGTCGCGGGCGCCTGCGGACCACGGTGACACCGCCCACTGCGTGTCGCATCCGGGCTGGCCACCACCGAGTGTGCCGACGCGCACGGCACCGATGCGGCCGACCCCGGACGCTGTGACGCCCCGTCTCCACCTGTGGAGACGGGGCGTCCACGGGAGGCGTCTCGCCGGCACGAGACGTGGCGCGCTCCTGCACCCTGACGGGCGGTCCGGCTCTCGCCGCGACCCTCGACCCTCGAGCAGGGCCGGCACCCGCTCCCGGCCCGCCTCCTTTCTAGCACCACCTCTGAGGTCGCGCATAGGGAACGTCCGCCTCGGACCAAGAGACCTTCACGCTCGCAGCGAACAGCACCGTCCGCGCCACGAGGGGCGAGCCGGCCAGCGACCTGCATCGACAGAACGGTGACGGTCGGGTCACGATCAGGTCAACTGCGTCACACCGAAGGCCCCGCGGTCGTTAGCGTCTCGGCATGCGTTCGTCGACGCCGCTGACCTGGACCTCCGTCTTCAGCCGCACGCGGTGGCGCCCCCGGCGTCGCGCGGGCGGCCTCGTGGTGGCGGCGCTGGTCGTGGGGCTCGTCGGGCTGGCCGGCGGGTGCTCGGCCGACCAGCGCTCCTCCTCGAGCTCCCAGCCGAACAGCGCTGCGCAGGGCGACGTCAACAAGGCGCAGGCCGGTGGCGGTGCCGCCGCGCCAGCAGCCGGCTCCAACGCGGCCGCCGGCGTCAACCGCCAGGTGGTGCAGACGGGCGAGCTGCACCTGACCGTGCCGGACCCGGTCGGCACCGTGACTCGGGTGCTCGCGGTCGTCGACCAGGCCGGCGGTCGGGTCGACGCGCACGAGGAGACGGGACGAGGGCCGGGGACCGCCGGCAGCGCCACGCTCACCGTGCGCGTCCCCGCGGCGCAGCTCGAGAAGACCGTCCAGACGCTGCGCAGCCTCGGGGACGTCACCTCCTTCACGCTGCAGGCGACCGACGTCACGGGGACGGCGGAGGACCTGGACGCGCGGATCGATGCGGCGCGGTTGTCCGTCGCACGCATGCAGGACCTGATGTCGAAGGCCACGACCACGGCCGACCTGATCTCCACCGAGCAGGCGCTGTCGGAGCGCCAGGCAGCCCTCGAGCAGCTCCAGGGCCAGCGCGCGGTGCTGGCCGACCAGGTGGCGCTGTCGACGCTGCGGGTGGTGCTGACCTCCCCCGGGGAGGCTCCCGCGCCGAGGATCCAGCTGCACAGCTTCGCCGACGGCTGGTCCGCAGGCCTGAAGGCGCTCGGGGCCGTCGCCCGCGGCGCCCTCGTCGCCCTCGGAGTGGTGGGTCCGTGGCTCCTCGTGGCCGCGCTGGTGGCCGCTGCCGCGATCGCCGTCCGACGCGCGCTGCACCGGCGCCGCGGGGGAACCACGACACCGCCTCGTCCGGAGGAGCCCGGCGTCCCCTGGAGCCCCGGGGGTCCGACGAGTCCCGGCGGACCAGCTGTCCCGGCAGCGCCCATGCCGCAGGCTCCGCCGGTCCGATAGAACCAAGCTGGACGATGCCGTCTCAGATGCAGAGACGATCCTCGACCTCACGCCGGGCTGCGCCGCCGTCCGCAGCCTAAGGTCCCACTGGCTGCTGGCCATCCCGTCGTAACGTCCAGGCAAAGCAAGTGCTGGGCCGGGGCTTCCTCCCGGACCGCCTCGCAGCCCCGGCGCCGTGGCGGCAGCCGCCGCCGACCCGCCGGTGCCCCTTTCCGAAGAAGGAGCTGCCGTGAGCGTCACCACGTCCGCATCCCTGGCCGACGTCGCCCTGCCCGAGGGCGTCCGTGCCGCCCTCGAGGCGAGCCCGCGCCTGATCGTGCCGGAGAGCCGTGCCGAGCTCTACGAGCTGGCACTCGGCCCCGCAGGAGGCCCCAGCTTCACGGTGGAGTACGAGGTGGACGGGGCGCCCTACCCGGAGGCCACCGTCACCCGCTGCCGCAACGGAATCGCGGTCAACTACCTCGAGGACTACATGCGTCGGCGCGACCCCGACTGCATGCGCATCGCGGACGACCTGCCCACGGACAAGCCCCGCTACCGCGACGTGTTCGGCGAGGCGTTCGCGCCGGTGAAGGCCGACACCCTCGAGTGGCTCGGCACGCAGGAGCTCGTCGTCGTCCCGTTCAAGGCCGGCGGCCCGGTGTACGGGTACCCGTCCGTGGCGATCGTCCCCGCCAACGCGGCCTTCTTCGCGCTGGTGCTGGTCGACCTGCAGGGCTGGGTGACCTTCGACGAGATCGGGCCGTTCACGCCGCGGTCGATCCTGTACGTCGCACCGCCGTTCCGGCACACGCAGTTCGGCGGGCGCCAGGTGGTGGTGCACGACCGCACCGACACGCTGCACGAGGTGTTCGCGTACAACCTGTACCCGGGACCGAGCGCCAAGAAGGGCGTGTTCTCGGTGCTGCTGGACATCGGCCAGCACGAGGAGTGGATCACCGCCCACGCCTCGTCGGTGAAGGTCACGACGCCGTACGAGAACGAGACCGTGATCATGCACGAGGGCGCCTCCGGCGGCGGCAAGTCGGAGATGTGCCAGGAGATCCGGCGCGAGGACGACGGCCGCATCCTGGTCGGCACCAACGTCGTCCGCAACGAGCCGTACCACATCACCCTCGGCGAGACGAGCGCCCTCGCTCCGGTGACGGACGACATGACGCTGTGCCACCCGTCGATCCAGAAGGGCGACCACCGGCTGGTCGTGGCCGACGCGGAGGCGGGCTGGTTCGTCCGCGTCGACAACATGACCAGCTACGGCGAGGACCCGGCGTTCGAGCGAGCGGTGATCGAGCCCCAGGAGCCCCTGGTGTTCCTGTCGATCGACGGTGTGGCCGACGCGACCGCGCTGCCGTGGGAGCACACGCTCGACTCGAACGGCAAGCGCTGCCCCAACCCGCGCGTGGTGATCCCCCGCCAGTTCGTCAAGAACGTGGTCAGCGAGCCCAAGAGCGTGGACGTGCGGACGTTCGGCGTCCGGATGCCGCTGTGCACGCGCGAGGCGCCCACCTACGGGGTGATGGGGATGATGCACATCGTCCCGCCGTCGCTCGCCTGGGTGTGGCGGCTGATCGCGCCGCGCGGGGACAAGAACCCGTCCATCGGTGAGAGCGCCAAGGAGAAGTCGGCGATCTCGCACGGCGGGATGGTGGCCGAGGGCGTCGGGTCGTACTGGCCGTTCTCGACGGGGACCAAGGTGGGCTCGGCGAACCTGCTGCTCAAGCAGATCGTCGAGATGGACCACACGCGGTACGTCCTCACCCCGAACCAGCACATCGGTGCCTACAAGGTCGGCTTCGCGGCCGAGTGGCTCACCCGTGAGTACCTCGCCCGCCGCGGCGGCGGCCGCATCGGCAAGGACCAGCTCGAGCCGGCGCGCTGCGCCCTGTTCGGCTACCGGCCGCGCGAGATCAAGATCGACGGTCAGCAGATCCGGCCGACGCTGCTCACGCCGGAGTCCCAGTCGCAGGTGGGTGTCGAGGCGTACGACGCCGGGGCAGCCATCCTCACCGGCTTCTTCAAGTCGGAGCTGGAGCAGTTCGCCACGGACGAGCTGGACCCGCTCGGCCGCCGGATCATCGATCTGGTGCTCAACGACGCCTCCGTCGCGGAGTACGAGGCCCTGACGCCGCTGTACATCTGAGCTGCCGCACGCACGACGCGCGGTGGGACCGCGGACGGCCGCGCCCCCACAGGGGTGCGGCCGTCCGTCGCGCGCACGTACCCGGCGACGCGCCGGAGGGTGGTCCCGGGCACTGTCGGTGGTCCGACCTACCGTGGCGAGCATGGCAACGAGCACCGTGGACACCGTCCGGATCGCACCCGGTCCCGCGCTCACCGTCGCGACCGCACCGGACGCCGGCGCCGTCGACGAGCTGCTGGTCGGCACCGGGTACGTGATCGAGGTGGAACGCTGGCCGGACGAGCGGCCCGCCGGTCTGTTCCCGGCCGACGACCCCGAGTTCCGGGACGCGACCGACGAGGGGCTGCTGCGCTGCTACGAGGTCACGCTCGCCACCGCGTCGGGTGCGGAGCTGGCTCGCACGCTCGTCTGGTCCGCGGCCGGGGTGGTCTGCGGTCCGTACACGTCGTGCACCGCCCTGGGAGCAGCACTCGCCGACGAGGTCGCGCACGTGCTCGGACGTGCGCTGACGTCGGTCTGAGCGCACGTCCGCGACCTGCACGGAGCCCTGGGCCGTAGGTCACGCCCGCTCGCAGCGCCCCGCTCCTAGCGTGGAGAACGACAGCAACGACGCTCTCCTGGGATCGGACCGTGCGCACACTTCTGGATACCCGCACCCACCTCCTCACCCCCACCGCTCCGCCCCCCGGGAGCCCCGATCCAGGCAGTCGCAGGCGGCGTCGACCGCTGCTCGGGCTCGCCGTCGGCGCACTGGCGGCGACGTCGCTGGCCGGCTGCGCCTCGTCGGGGAGCGCCGGCGCCGGCCACGGCGGTGAGGCGAGCCTCCGGCTGCCGGACCTGTCCGCCGTCACGATCGCAGGTGGCTTCTCCGGTCGGGTGCTGCTGGTCGCCGGCCTGCTCGTCTGCCTGCTCGGGCTGGCCTTCGGGCTCGTCGCGTTCCTCCAGCTGCGGCGCCTGCCGGTGCACGTCAGCATGCGGGACATCTCCGAGCTGATCTACTCGACCTGCCAGACGTACCTGCTGCGCCAGGGCCGGTTCCTGCTCACGCTGTGGGTGTTCATCGCGGCGGTCATCGTCGTGTACTACCGCGCACTCGTGGGCTTCACGTGGGGCCGCGTCGCGGTGATCATCGGGTTCAGCCTGCTCGGCATGGGCGGCTCGTACGCGGTGGCGTGGTTCGGCATCCGGGTGAACACCTTCGCCAACTCGCGGACCGCGTTCGCAGCGCTGGACGGCAAGCCGCTGCCGGTGCACCGCATCCCGATGAAGTCGGGCATGAGCATCGGCATGGTGCTGATCAGCCTCGAGCTGCTGATGATGCTGGTCATCCTGCTGTTCCTGCCGGCGGACATCGCCGGTGCGTGCTTCATCGGCTTCGCCATCGGTGAGTCGCTCGGCGCCTCCGCCCTGCGCATCGCAGGCGGCATCTTCACGAAGATCGCCGACATCGGCTCCGACCTGATGAAGATCGTCTTCAAGATCAAGGAGGACGACGCCCGCAACCCCGGCGTGATCGCCGACTGCACCGGTGACAACGCGGGCGACTCGGTCGGCCCCTCCGCCGACGGCTTCGAGACCTACGGCGTCACGGGCGTGGCCCTGGTGACGTTCATCCTGCTCGGCGTCGCCGACACCAAGGTCCAGGCGACGCTCCTCGTGTGGATCTTCGCCGTCCGGGCCGTGATGCTCGTCGCCTCGGCCGTCTCCTACCTGGTCAACGACACGCTGGTGCGGGCGCGCTACCGCGACGCGACGCGGATGGACTTCGAGAAGCCCCTGACCTCGCTCGTGTGGCTCACCTCGGCGGTCAGCATCGTGCTCACGTTCGTCACCACGTGGTTCGTGCTCGGCGACCTGCAGGGACCCGGCGCCGGCGCCTGGTGGAAGCTGGCGACGATCATCTCCTGCGGCACCCTGGCGGGCGCCCTGATCCCCGAGCTGGTCAAGGTGTTCACCTCGACCTCCAGCCGCCACGTGCGCGAGGTGGTGAAGAGCTCCCGCGAGGGCGGTCCGTCGCTGAACATCCTGTCCGGCCTGGTGGCCGGCAACTTCTCCGGGTACTGGCTCGGCATGGCGATCGTCGCCCTGATGAGCGTCGCGTACCTGATCAGCGGGCAGGGTCTGAGCGCCCTGATGACCGCGCCCGCGGTGTTCGCCTTCGGCCTGGTGGCGTTCGGCTTCCTCGGCATGGGCCCGGTGACCATCGCGGTCGACTCGTACGGCCCCGTGACGGACAACGCGCAGAGCGTCTACGAGCTGTCCCTGATCGAAGAGGTCGAGAACATCGACGCCGAGCTGGCCGCCGACTTCGGCATCGAGCCGAAGTGGGACAGCGCCAAGCAGATGCTGGAGGAGAACGACGGCGCCGGGAACACGTTCAAGGCGACCGCCAAGCCCGTGCTGATCGGCACGGCCGTCGTCGGCGCCACCACCATGATCTTCTCGATCATCATGGCGCTGACCGCCGGCCTGACGAAGGACGTGCAGAACCTGTCCCTGCTGCACCCGCCGTTCCTGCTCGGCCTGATCGCCGGCGGGGCCGTCATCTACTGGTTCACCGGCGCGTCCATCCAGGCGGTGACCACCGGCGCCTACCGGGCGGTGGAGTTCATCAAGAACACGATCCGCCTGGACGGCAGCACGCGTGCCAGCGAGTCCGACTCCCGCAAGGTCGTCGACATCTGCACCCAGTACGCCCAGCAGGGCATGCTCAACATGTTCCTGGCGGTCTTCTTCGTCACGCTCGCGTTCGCCTTCGTGGAGCCGTACTTCTTCATCGGCTACCTGATCTCCATCGCGATCTTCGGTCTCTACCAGGCGATCTTCATGGCCAACGCGGGCGGCGCCTGGGACAACGCCAAGAAGGTGGTCGAGGTCGACCTGCACGCCAAGGGCACCTCGCTGCACGACGCGACGATCGTGGGTGACACGGTCGGCGACCCGTACAAGGACACCTCCTCGGTGGCCCTCAACCCCGTCATCAAGTTCACGACGCTGTTCGGCCTGCTGGCCGTCGAGCTCGGTGTGAGCCTGACCGGGGACGGCAACGGCACGCTGGTGCGCATCCTCGCCGGGGTCTTCTTCCTGGTGTCGGTGTTCTTCGTGCACCGGTCGTTCTACGGGATGCGGATCCGGGCGTCGCTCGACGACGAGCAGCCCGCCGAGCCGTCGGCACCGCGCGGCTCCGACGACCGGCCCGAGGCGCGGGACCTGCCGAGCACCACGCGGCCCGCACCGACCCCGGTGGAGGCACCTGCGGCAGCCGCACAGGGTCAGCAGCTGGTCACCCCGGCCGGCAGTCCGGACGACGCCGCCCTCGCCCACGCCGGCGCGACCGACACGGTGGGGGGCGACGCACGATGATCACCAAGGTCGCCATCAAGCACGACGCGGCGCTCGTCGACGGCAGCGGCCACGTCGTCGGGCACGACGCCGGCTCCACGCTGGTGCGGCGGCTGCTGCGGGTGTTCCCCGGCTCGGAGCTGATCGGGCCGGGACCGCGCAGGTGCGCCGGTTTCGACCTGATCCCGCTCGAGTTCGTCGACCCGGTCACCACCGTGGTGATCAGCATGGACGTGCTCGACTCGGTGGACGTGTGGCGCACGCTGCGCCCCGCGGGCGCCGAGCCACGGCTGATGAACTTCCTCTGGTGGCCCACCACCACGTACCCGCACCCGGTGGAGCAGGCCGCGCTGGCGTTGTCCTGCGCGCTGTTCCCGACGTTCGCCAACTCCGAGCGCACGGCGAACGAGGCGCGCGAGGTGGTGTCCCGGTGGACGGTCCAGCCGCTCGCCGAGAAGGCCCGGCTGGCGTGGGTCAACCTCGGCTTCCGGCTGGAGCACGTCCGGCCTCGCCACGAGCCTCCGGTGCCGCTGGTGCTGTACCCGGCCATCTACGTCTCGGAGCGCAAGCAGCCACGGCTGTTCCTCGAGGTGGTCGAGCGCGTGCGCGAGCGGACGCCGATCCGCGTCGAGGCGCGCCTGCACGAGTCGCACCTGGTGTCCGAGCTGGCGATGCGCATGTCGTCGCGGGAGTGGATGTGGGTCGGGCCCCTGACGGCGACCCGCGACGGTTACTGGGACGCGCTGTCCCGCACCACGGCGTTCCTCGCGACCGCCACCGAGGAGTCCTACGGTCTGGAGTACGTCGAGGCGCTCGCCGCCGGTGCGGTCGGCATCTTCCCCGACCTGCCGTGGGCGCACGCCCTGCTGCCCAGCGGCTACCCGCTGTTCTACCGCTCCCCCACCGAGGCGGAGGAGCAGCTCTACCGGGCCGTCACCGACCCGGCGGGGTGCTGGCGGGACATCGACGCGTCGGCGGGCGGCAGCCTGGCGCGGTGGCTCCGCGACCAGCACAGCGACGACCTGTTCGAGAAGGCGATCACCGATCGCGTCCACGAGTGGTTCGGCGTGGGCGCGGCGGTCTGACGGCGGCACGGCAGGGGGCGGTGGGGGCCCACGACGGCCCCACCGCCCCCTATCATCGTCACGCGCCGGCCGGCCCCGTGGCCGGTACCCCGAGGAGCGCCGTGACCGATCTCGCGCCACGGGTCCGCCGTGCGCTGCTCGGCAGGCCCTGGTGGGCACAGGCGCTGCTGGTCTACCTGCTCACCCGGGTGTTCACCACGGGGGTGCTGCTGATCGCCTGGTCGCAGCAGGGCTTCGGTCCCCCGCACTCCTGGCGGGTGCTGGCCCAGCCGCCGTTCGACCTGTACCTCAGCCGGTGGTGGGACGGCTGGTGGTACCACCAGGTGGCGACCACCGGGTACCCCCACACGCTCCCGCTGGACTTCCGCGGCCGTGTGGACAAGAACACGTGGGCCTTCTTCCCGCTCTACCCGATGCTGGTGCGCGGCCTGATGACGTTGACCGGCGGCAGCTGGGACCTGCTGGCCCCGCTGCTGTCGCTGGTCCTCGGCTGTGCAGCGGCCGTGGTCGTGCACCGCCTGGTGACCGAGGGCGCCCCGCGGGCCGTCGCAACCCGGCCCGGCCTGCCGGTGCTGACCGTTGCCGCCATCGGCCTCTACCCGGCGGCCACCGTGCTGCAGGCGGGCTACACCGAGTCCCTGGCGCTGCTGCTGGTGGCCGGGAGCCTGCTGCTGGTGCTACGACGGCAGTACCTGTGGGCGGCCCTTCCGGTCGCCGCGCTGGGGTTCACCCGGGCGGTGGCTCTGCCGATGGCGGTGGTGGTGCTGGTGCACGCATGGCTGCGCTGGCGCGAGCAGCGCGCGGGGCGCGACCGGCTCGGCGTGCGGGAGCTGGTGCGGATCGGGGTGCTGCTGGCGGTCGCGGGGGTCTCGGGGCTCGCCTGGCCCGCGATCTGCGGCTGGGTGACCGGCATCCCGGACGCGTACCTGCTGACCCAGAAGGCGTGGCGGGTGGGCCGCGGCGCGTACCCCTTCGCCGGTTGGGCGCGCCTGGGGATCATGCCGTGGCCCGTCGCGGTGGGCATCGTCCTCATCGTGCTGGGGATGTTCGCCATGCTGGCGAGCCGCTCGGCGCGGCGGCTCGGTGCGGAGCTGTACGTGTGGAGCGCCGCGTACCTGGTCTACATCCTGTCCGTCGGCGACATCATCTTCAGCCTGGTCAGGTTCTTCCTGCTGGCGTTCCCGTTCGGCGTGGTCGCGCTCGGCCTCGAGACCGGAGACCGTCCACGGGCACGGCGCTGGCCGGTGGTGCTGCTGGGCATCTCCGCGGTGCTGCAGGTCGCGTGGATCTGGACGGTGTGGAAGTACACGCCGCACGAGTTCTCCATCGGCGCTCCCTGACGTCCGCGGCCGGTTCACGGCAGGGCCGAGCCGACACGACGGGCGGACACGACGGGCGGGCACGACGCGGGCGCGACCGGGTGCGGCCGCGCCCCGGTCCGCCGGTCAGCGCACCGAGCGCTTGACCACCGTGAGGAAGTCCTCGAGCTGGGTGGTCCAGTCGTCGACGACGAGGACCGGACCGAATTTCGCCAGCTTGCCGGCGTCCGTCCCGCCGGTGGTGACGGCCACGAAGGCGAAACCGCCCGCGTTCGCGGCGACGCCGTCGCCCTCTGTGTCACCGACCAGCACCCCGTTGTGCACCGCACGGGCGGCCGCCCACGCGAGCGCCGCCCGGTCCGGGTAGATGGCGCCGAAGAACGAGTGGCCCCAGTCGAACAGGGCGAGGTCGTAGCCCGCGCTCGTCAGCTTCACGCGGGTGCGCTGCTTGGAGTTTCCCGTGATCAGCGCGTTGGTCCAGCCGTTGGCGTGCACGGCCGCGAGCGCCTCCTGGACGCCCGGTACCGGGTCGCACGCGTTCTCGGGCTGCGCGTACCAGGCCTCCGACAGCTCGACGAAGCGGCGCGTCAGAGGGCCCGCGACCGTGTCCGGCTGGCCCGCGCCCCGGCGCATCTCGTCGAGGATCTGCCAGTCGACCTTGCCGTGCCGCTCCGGGACCGTGACGTCCGTCAGGCCGGTGACGTCGCGCAGCGCCTGGGCGAACACGCTCTCGCCGCCCTCGGGGCTGTTGTCCAGCAGCAGGGTCCCGTCCAGGTCCCAGAGCACGATCATCGTCGTCGAACCTCTTCCTCTGTCCACGCGCCGGCGGCAGCCGGTCGCGACCGATCACCCGCAGGCCCAGAGTTCAGGCCCGGGGGTCAGGCCCGGAGTGCAGACCACTCCCCATCCGACCACCGGCGCGTGCCGTCGGACCGGGACCATGGCCGCATCTTCGACGGCCCTCGAGGGCGGCCGTGCCCGCGCCGGCTGGCACGATCGGGTCGTGCGCGCGCTGCTGATCGAGGAGTTCGGGGCCCGGCCCGCCGTCGTGGACGTCCCCGACCCGGTGTGCCCGGACGACGGCGTGGTGCTGCAGGTCGGGGCGACGGGGGTGTGCCGCAGCGACTGGCACGCCTGGCAGGGGCACGACGACTCGGTGGTGCTGCCGCACGTGCCTGGCCACGAGCTGGCGGGCACGGTCGTGACCGCCGGTCCCCTGGTCCGCCGGTGGCGCGTCGGGGACCGGGTGACCGTGCCGTTCGTCTGCGCGTGCGGTACCTGCCTGACGTGCCGCAGCGGCGAGCAGCAGGTGTGCCCGCACCAGACCCAGCCCGGTTTCACGCACTGGGGCTCGTTCGCCGAGCTGGTCGCGCTGCACCACGCGGACACGAACCTGGTGCGGCTGCCGGACGGCATGGCCGCGACGACGGCCGCCGGGCTCGGGTGCCGGTTCGCCACCGCCTACCGGGCGCTGACGGTGCACGGCCGGGTGCGGGCCGACGACCAGGTGGTGGTGCTCGGGTGCGGGGGCGTCGGGCTGTCGGCGGTGATGATCGCCCGCTCGCTCGGGGCGCGGGTGGTGGGCGTGGACACCTCGGCCGCCGCGCGGACGGCCGCCCTCGAGCTGGGGGCCGATGCGGTGCTCGACCCCGGTGACGGCAGCCCCGAGGAGGTGGCCGGCCGCCTGGTGGAGCTGACCGGCGGAGGTGCGCACGTGAGCGTCGAGGCACTGGGTGACCCGCGAACGGCGGTGACGGGCGTCCTGGCGTTGCGGCGACGTGGCCGTCACGTCCAGGTGGGGCTGCTGCTCGGCGAGCACTCGCGGCCACCGCTGCCGATGGGCCGCGTCGTCGCGTGGGGAGCTGGAGCTGTACGGCAGCCATGGCATGGCGGCCCACGAGTACCCGGCGATGCTGGCCGCGATCGCCGACGGACGGCTGTCCCCTGACCGGCTGGTGGGGGCGGTGGTGGGCCTGGACGAGGCCGCCGACGCCCTCGCGGCGCTCGGTGAGCCGGGCACCGCGAGGGTGGGGATGACGGTGGTCGTGCCCTGAGGTGCGCCGATCCGGTCGGGCCCGGCGTGGGCTCGGCGTGGGTCCGGCCACGCGGTGGGCGTGCCGCCTCAGGGGCGGCTCACAGCACGGCGGCGGCGACCGGCGGCGTGTGCTCCACCGGGGGGACGTCGGCGTGGGTGGGTGCCGGCTCCGAGCGGCCCGGGCGGACGGCCCGCAGCGCACCGAGGATGGCGACGAGGTCCACCAGCTCCTGGAGCGAGGCGCCGACCACGGCCGGGATCACCCCGAAGGCGGCGACGACCATCAGGCCGACGCTCAGCACGATGCCCATCCAGATGGACTCGAGGGCCACCCGCACGGTGCGCTGAGCGATCGCGACGGCGGAGGCCACGCGGCCGAGGTCGTCCAGCATGATGACGACGTCGGCCGACTCGCTCGCGGCCGTGGCGCCCTTCGCACCCATCGCGACGCCGACGTCCGCCGCCGCCAGCACCGGGGCGTCGTTGACGCCGTCCCCGACCATCATGACCGGGCGGTCCTGCAGGCCGACCACGGCGGAGACCTTGTCCGCCGGCAGCAGGCCCGCGCGCACGTCGTCGACGCCGATCGCCGCCGCGACGTGCAGCGCCGTGGGCTCGGCGTCGCCGGTCAGCATGACGACGTGCCGGACGCCGAGGTGGTGCAGCGTCTGCAGCGTCGGCGCGGCGTTGTGGCGGATCTCGTCGGCGACCACGAGCCGCCCGGCGTGCCGGCCGTCCAGCCCGACGTGCACCGCCAGACGACCCGGCGGCAGCTCGGCCGCCAGCACCGTCGTCCCGGTGACCTGCTCGACGTGGCTCGCCTTGCCGACCACCACCCGTCGTCCGTCCACGGTGGCCGTCACGCCGGCCGCGGTCGTCTCCGTCACGTCCGACGCGTCGGGGACGTCGAGCCCCCGGCTCTGCGCGGCGTCGACCACGGACTGGGCGAGGACGTGCGGCGAGAACTGCTCCGCGGCGGCGGCGAACCGCACCAGGTCGTCGGACGCCGTGCCGAGCACCGGCTCGACCGACTCGACGCGCGGGTGGCCGTACGTCAGGGTGCCGGTCTTGTCGAGGGCGACCGTGCGGATCCGGGCCATCTGCTCGAGGATGCCGCCGGACTTGATGACGACGCCGTTCTTCGCGGCGCGGCTCATGCCGGCGATGAAGGCGACGGGCGCGGCGATGAGGAGGGGGCACGGGGTCGCGACGACGAGCACCTCGGCGAAGCGCACCGGGCTGCCGCTGAGCCACCAGGCGACGCCGCCGAGCACCAGCGCGACGGCGGTGAACGGCACGGCGTACCGGTCGGCCAGCCGCACGATCGGTGCCTTGGAGTCGGCTGCCGCCTGCACCAGCTCGATGATCTTCTGGTACTGGCTGTCCTTGGCCTCGACGGTCGCGCGGACCATCGCCACCTGCTGGTCGCTGACCGAGCCGGACAGCACCGCCTCGCCCGCGAGGTGCTCCACCGGGAGCGACTCGCCGGTCAGCGAGGACTCGTCGAACGACGCCGTCTCCCCCTCGAGCACACCGTCGACCGGCACCGCCTCACCCGGCTTGACCAGCAGCAGGTCGCCCACGCGGACGTCGGTCACGGCCACGTCGGTCAGCTCGCCGTCCGCGCCCACCACGTGCGCGAAGTGCGGTGCGCGCGCCAGCAGGGCGGACACTTCGCGGTGTGCGCGCGCGGAGGCGTAGTCCTCCAGCGCGGAGCCACCGGTGAGCATCAGCACGACGATCAGCGCCGCCCAGACGTCACCGACCGCGACGGTGGACACGACGGCGGTGACGGCGAGCACGTCGAGGCCGAAGTTGCCCCGCAGCATGTCCCGCACCATCTGGTAGGCGTGCATCCCGGCGACGACGAGCGCGTAGCCCCCGACCACCCAGCGGGTGGCGGCGGGCGCCGTGAGCGTCAGGACGAGTCCGGCGAGGGCCACGACGAGCGTCGCGGCCACCATCGGGTAGCGGCGCAGCCAGTCCTCGATCTTGGTCATGCGTCCGTGATACCTGAACCAAGGGTAGGTGCGATAGCAAGGATCGGCTGGCCTTGGCGCCGTCCCGATGCTGCCGTGGGGCCGCCCGGCGGGGCGCCCCGACCGCCACGGAGACGGCCGATCGCCGCACAACCGACACACAGGTGGCTCGGAGAGAACTCTGAGAACGGCTCGGAATGATCCTTGCCATGACGACCTCCACGATGACCCGGACGGCCGGTCCGGCAGCCCGAGGCAGCCGCCCGGCCGCCTCGTCGCGCAGCCGTCAGGCCGCACCCGTACGGGGGCCCGGTGCCCGGTCGGTCCGTGCCGTCATCTGGCTCGGCTCGCTCGCCGTGCTGTGGTTCTGGTGGGCCGGGACCTCACCGTCCATGGGAAGCACGCCCGGCACGGCGATCACGGCGTTCGGCGAGCTCGCCGGACTGATCGCGTCGTTCCTGGTGTGCGCCCAGGTGCTGCTGGTGGCGCGGGTGCCGTGGTTCGAGCGGGCCGTGGGGCTGGACCGGTTGGTGTCCTGGCACCGGTCGCTGGGCACCACGGTGCTGCTGCTGGTGCTGACCCACGTCGGCGCGATGATCCTCGGCGGGATGCTGACCGACCACAAGACGCCGTGGGCCGAGTTGATGGCGCAGCTGCACACCTACTCGGACATCCTGCCCGCGATCGTCGGGACCGTCGTCTTCCTGGTCGTCGGGCTGACCAGCGCGAGGCTGCTGCGCCGCTACCTGAGCTACGAGTGGTGGTTCGGCATCCACTTCACGATCTACGGCGGGATCTTCCTGACCTTCCTGCACCAGATCTCCTCCGGCGCGCACTTCGTCGGCTCCTGGCCGGCCAAGACCGTGTGGTTCACCATGTACGCCGGCACCGCGCTGGCGATCGTCTGGTGGCGCGTCGGGCTCCCGCTGGTGCAGCACGTGCACCTCGGCCTGACGGTCGAGTCGGTGGTCAACGAGGCCAAGGGCACCACCAGCGTGTGGCTGAAGGGCAGCGGCCTCGATGCGCTGCAGGCCCGGGCCGGGCAGTTCTTCCTGGTGCGGTTCCTCACCCCCGGGCACATCTGGACCGCGCACCCCTACTCGGTGTCCGTCGTCCCGACGGACGAGCGCGTGCGGTTCACCATCGGCGCGCTGGGCGACCACTCCACGGCCGTGCGGCGCATCCGCCCCGGCACCCGGGTGCTGCTCGAGGGACCGTTCGGCACGTTCACGGCCGACCGGGCCCGCTCGCGCCGCGTGCTGCTGGTGGCCGGCGGCGCCGGGATCGGCCCGGTGCGGGCGCTGGCCGAGGAGCTCGTCTCGCAGGGGCGTGACGTCGTGGTGGTGCACCGGGCGCACGACGCCGAGGGGCTGGCGCTGTCCCGGGAGTTCCCCGACTACGACACCCTGCACTACGTCCCGCTGCCGGGCCGCCGGCGCGACCTCGGGTACGACCCGCTGTCGCCGGCCGTGCTGGGCCGTGTGGTCCCCGACATCCGGCAGCGCGACGTGTTCGTCTGCGGCCCGGCCGCGATGACGGACACCGTCGTCAGGTCGGCGCGGGCGCTCGGCGTCCCGCGTGCCGCCATCCACCACGAGGAGCTGAGCCTGTCATGAGCACCCAACCCTGGCGCGGGACCCTGATCTTCGCCGGCACGCTGGCCGCGATCGCGGCGACCGCCGCCGCCCGGTTCTCCGGGTCCGACGGTCTCGCGGCGTCCGGCGCCGTGCACACCGGCACGGGTGGCACCTCGACCGGGCAGTCCGCCGCGGGTACGACGGGCGGCTCGACGGGGACGTCGTCGGGCACCTCGGGCTCGTCGAGCGCGACCGGCACCCAGTCCGGCACCACGAGCGGGACCAAGACGATCGTGGGCACCACCGAGCAGACGCCCTACGGGCCGCTGCAGCTGTCGGTCACCTTCACCAACGGCAAGGTCTCCGCGGTGCAGGCGCTGCAGACACCGAACCGCCACGGGGAGAGCGTGCAGATCAATGCGTACGCCGTGCCGATCCTGACGAAGGAGGCCATCGCGGCCGGCTCGGCGAACATCGACACGGTGTCCGGCGCGACGTTCACCTCGCAGGCGTACGCGCAGTCGCTGCAGTCGGCGATCGACAAGCTCGGCTGAGCTCGGTGCGTCGCGTCGAGGAGGTCATGGGCCTGCCGATGTCCGTGGACGTGCGGCGGGCGCAGGGCCCGGACGTCCAGGCTGCCCTCGATGCGGCGTTCGCCGTGCTGCACCAGGCCGACGAGCGGTTCAGCACGTACCGGCCCGACAGCGAGCTGCGGCGGCTGGAGCGCGGTGAGGTGCCCGAGGACGACGTGTCCGCCGACATGCGCGAGGTGCTCGACCTCGCGGCGCGCGCCCACGAGGAGTCGGGCGGCGTGTTCGACGTGTGCACGCCCGAGGGACGGCTCGACACGAACGGCGTGGTCAAGGGCTGGGCGGCGCAGCGGGCTGCCGACGTGCTGGTCGCCGCCGGACTGCGCGACTTCTGCCTGAACGCCGGCGGGGACGTGGTGACCCGCGGCGAGCCGGAGCCCGGGCGGGCGTGGGACGTCGCGGTGCGGCACCCCGACGACCCGCAGGCGGTGCTCGCCGTGCTGTCCGTGACGGACGGCGCGGTGGCGACCTCCGGCACCTACGAGCGCGGCGCCCACGTGTGGGACGGTCGCAGCGGCTCCCGGCAGCTCCCCCTGGTGGCGGCGACCGTGGTGGCCGCGGACCTGACGGTCGCCGACGTGCTGGCCACCACCGTGCTCGCGATGGGCGAGGACGGGCCCGCGTGGGCGGTGGAGCACGGAGCCGCCACGGTGATCGCCGTGACGACCGACCGGCGCGTGATCACCGCGGCTGCCGTCAGCGGAGCGCCGGCAGCTCGAGCGTGACCTGAGCCCCGCGGCGCTGGTCGTCCCGGGGACCGGCGGCCACGCGCCCGCCGTGCTGCGTGGCGATCTCGGCGACCAGCGCGAGGCCCAGGCCGTAGTGCCGACGGCCGTCGGCCGCCGGCCGGTGCGAGGCGAAGCGCTCGAACACCCGGGTGCCCGGGGCTATGCCCGGGCCGTCGTCGAGCACGCGGGCGCGTACCAGGTCCCCGTCGCGCACCACGTCGAGGGCGACGGCCGACTCCGCGTGGTCGAGCGCGTTGTCCACCAGGGCCGTCAGCGCACGACGGACCGACACCCCTCCGGCCAGCGCGACCGCCGCGGACTCGCCGGTGGTGCGCAGCGCGATGCCGCGGGCCGAGGCGGACGCAGCAGCGGCCGCGACGACCTTCGCCGCGACCGCGGCGACGTCCACCGGCTCGGGAGCGACCCGACGGTCGTCGGCCGCGAGCAGCAGGTCGTCGAACAGCGCGGCAAGGGCCGCGGTGTCTCCGTGCAGGCCCGTCACGTCGGCGCGAACCCGTGGTGGCACGTCGGAGACGTCGGCGTCGAGGTGGCGCCCGAGGAGCTGCACCCGCGTGCTCAGGAGCGTCAGCGGCGTCCGCAGCTCGTGGCTGGCGTCGGCGACGAACCGCCGCTGGCGCGCCAGGGCATCGGCCAGCGGGCGGACCGCCCGACGGCCGAACCAGGCGCCGGCCACCCCGGCGAGCACCACCCCGGTCCCGCCGGCGAAGGCCAGGGCCGTCAGAAGCCGCTCCAGCTCGTCGTGCTTCTCGTTCGGGTCGACCGCGACCTGCACGACCACCCGGTCCCGCTCGACCGTGACGACGGGAACGCGCCCCTCCCCGGTCGCCACCGTGCTGCGCACCTCGTGCCGCCCCTCGGCGACGGCGCTGAGGGCGCCGACGTCCGGCAGCCCCTGCGGGAGGCCCGGGCTCGACGTCATCGAGCCGTCGACCGTCGACATCACGGTCACCCACAGCCCCGGCGGGACGTCCCGGGTGTCGTCGATGCTGTGCGCGACCTGCTCGAGCTTCGCCTCGGCGTCCCGCGCCTGTCCCTGCAGCACCGCGACGAGCACCACGGCAGACATCAGCACGACGCTGGCGAGCACCACGACGGCGGTCTGCCAGCCGAGGCGCCGCGCGGCACGTGCCACCTCGACGTCCTCGGGGGACTGCCGCGGGCGCGGCGCGCCGGGGCGGATCACGACGCCCTCGTCGGGCGCGGGCTCGGCGGCGCTCACGACGCACCGAGCCGGTACCCGACGCCGCGGACGGTCGCGACGACGTCCCGGCCCAGCTTGCGGCGCAGGTAGTAGACGTAGGTGTCGACGACGCCCACCTCCCCCGCGTCCGGGAACACCGTGTCGAGCAGCCGCTCACGGTCGTACACGCGGCCCGGGTGCCGCGCGAGCACCTCGAGCAGCTCGCTCTCGCGCACCGACAACGCCACCCGCTCGCCGTCGTCGCGCACCACCTCGTGCGTCGCCGGGTGCAGCGTGCCGCCGAGCACCGGGAGCGTCAGCGCGTCCTCCGTGTGCCGGCGGGTCAGGGCTCGCAGCCGGGCGGCGAGCTCGTCGATGTCGAACGGCTTGCCGAGGTAGTCCTCCGCGCCCGCGTCCAGACCCTCCACGCGGTCGGCGGGGTTGCCGAGCGCCGACAGCACCAGCACGGGCGTGGTGACGCCCCGGCTGCGCAGCCGGCCGAGCAGGTCCAGCCCCTCGATCGCCGGCAGCCCGCGGTCCAGCACCATCACGTCGTAGCTGCGCGTCAGCCCCAGGTGCAGGCCGCGCTGGCCGTCCCGCGCGACGTCGACGGAGTAGCCCTCACCGGTGAGCAGCTCCGCCAGCATGTCGGCCAGGTCGGCGTCGTCCTCCACGACGAGCAGCCGACGCTCGGTGCCGGGAACGGCAGTCATCTCAGGGCCTCCGGACGGGTACGGATCGGTTGCAGCCAGTGGGCCAGGAGCACGGCGGTCAAGGAGCCGGCGGCGATGACGGCGGCGAGCACGACGATCTGGAAGCGCCCCGCCTCCAGCGGGGACACGCCCCCGAAGATCGCGCCGACGAACGCGCCGGGCAGCGTCACCAGGCCGGTGGTCTTGGTCTGGTCGGTGATCGGGATCATCGCCGAGTAGACCGCGTCGCGGGCGATCTGGGCGGTGGACTGGGCCGGGTGCGCACCGAGCGCGAGCCAGCCCTCGACCTCCTCCCAGTGGTCGATCACCCCCTGGGTGAAGCGCCGACCGGCGAGCGTCGCCATGGTCATGGAGTTGCCGACGACGATGCCGCCGATGGCCAGCGTGTAGCGCGCGGTGAAGCCGATCGCCCCGGTGAGGAAGACGACACCGAGGGCCAGGAGCACGCCGGCCGCCATCGCGAGGACGACCTGCCGCATGCGCTGCGGGGTCCAGCCGAGCCGGCGGGTGGCCGTGGTCGCCGCGACGGAGAACATCACCAGCAGCGCCGCGGCGACCCACAGGTGGGAGGTGATCACGCCGGTGAGCACCAGGCTGATGGCCGCGAGCTGCAGCGCTCCCCGCGCCACGGCCGTCGCCGGGGCCCAGGGGTGCCGCACGCGGAAGGTCCGCAGCACCACCGCGGCGGCCACGACCAGCGTCGTGATGCCGACGAGCACCCGCAGGAGCTCGGCCGACGACATGGGGCGAGCCTACGGCGGCGGGCTGTGCCGGCCGTCGAGCCGCTCGTCGCCGCCCCCGGGCCGTCGCGAGACACGTCCGCCCGCTCACGGCACGAAGCGGTACCCCACCCCGGGCTCGGTGACCAGGTGCCGCGGCCGGGACGGCTCCCGCTCCAGCTTGCGCCGCAGCTGCGCCATGTACACCCGCAGGTAGTTGCCCTGCTCCTCGAAGCCGTGGCCCCACACCTGCGCCAGCAGCTCCTTCTGCGTCACCAGCCGCCCGGCGTTGTGCACCAGCACCTCGAGCAGGTGCCACTCGGTGGGGGTCAGCCGGACGTCGGCACCGTCCCGGGTGACGCGCCGGTCGGCGAGGTCGACGGTGAAGGCGTCGGTGGTCACCAGGGGCTCGGCCACCGGCTCGGGGGTGGCCCGGCGCAGCGCCGCACGGATGCGGGCGAGCAGCTCGTCCATGCCGAACGGCTTGGTGACGTAGTCGTCGGCACCGGCGTCGAGGGCGTCCACCTTGGCGGCCTGGGACTCGCGTGCGGACAGCACGATGATCGGCACCTGCGACCAGCCCCGGATGCCGGCCACCACGTCGACGCCGTCGATGTCGGGCAGGCCCAGGTCGAGCACGACGACGTCGACCCCGGCCGCCGCGGCGCGCAGAGCGGCCCGCCCCGTGGCGGCCTGCTCGACCTCGTACCGGCGGGCGCGCAGGTTGATCGTCAGGGCGCGCAGGAGCGTCGCGTCGTCGTCGACCACCAGCACCTTGGTCACGCCGTCTCCCCCAGGGTCGGTTCGGCCTGCCGCCCGGCCAGCGGCAGCCGCAACGTCATCGTCAGCCCGCCGCCCGGCGTCCGCGACGGTGCGAGCGAGCCGCCCAGCGCCTCGGCGAACCCGTGCGCGATCGCGAGCCCCAGCCCGACGCCGGTCGACCGGTCGTCGAGCCGGCGGAACGGCTCGAACAGGTGCCGCCACTGCCCCTCGGGCACCCCGGGACCGTGGTCCACCACGCGGAGCTGGACCGCGTCGTCGACCACCTCGGCCTCCACCCGCACCCGTGAACCCGCGGGCGCGTACCGGCGGGCGTTGTCCACCACGTTGGCCACCACCCGCTCCGCCAGGCCGGGGTCGGTCAGCACCGGCGGCAGCCCCGCCGGGACGTCCACCTGGACCTGCTCGTCGCTGAGCGTCAGCAGCGCGCGGCCCACCACCTCGTCGAGGTCGACCGGCACCCGGTGCACCGCGAGCGCCCCGGCCTGCAGCCGGGACAGGTCCAGCAGGTTGGCCAGGAGGTCGGACAGCCGGTCGGCACCCTGCTCGACGGCCTCGAGCAGCTCGGCGCGCTCGTCGTCCGACCACTCCACCTCCGTGGACCGCAGGCTGCTCACCGCCGCCTTGATCCCCGCCAGCGGCGTGCGCAGGTCGTGTCCGACGGCCGCGAGCAGCGCGGTGCGGACCTGCTCCCCCTCGGCCAGCTCGCGCGCCCGTGCCGCCTGCTCGGCGAGCACCTGCGCGTCCCACGCACGCGCTGCCGCGCCCGCGAGGCCGGTGAGCAGGGACCGCTCCGCCGCGAACGGCTCCGGTCCGTAGCCGACCAGCTGCAGGTCCGAGCCGGCGTCGAGCACCAGGTCCGGAGCGCCGGTCGGCGTGGCGCCGACGCGCGCCAGCGGCGCCCCGACGCCCCGCCGCACCAGGGCCATCGTGTCCATGCCGAGCACGCGACGAGCCTCGTCCAGCACACCGACCACCGAGGCGTCGGACACCGGCTCGGCGGACAGCCGCGAGAGCACCTGCGAGCCGAACCGGCTCCGGGCGGCGGCGGCCTGCTCCCGTGCCGTCAGCTGCACGGTCAGCCCGACGACCCCGCCGACCAGCACGAACACCGTGAGCTCCACCACGGCGTCCCGGCTGTCCACGGCGAGCGTGTGCCGCGGCGGCACGAAGAACCAGTTCGCCAGCAGGAAGCCGACCACCACGGCGAGCCCCGCCGCCTCCAGGCCGCCGACCGCAGCGGCGATCACCACCATCAGCACGTAGAGCATCAGCACGGCGCCGAGCGACAGACCGGTACCCAGGCGCACCAGCGCGAGCGTGCCGAGCGGGCCGCCGACGACCACCAGACCGATCCCGGCCAGGCGCCGGGCCCTGGTGAGCCGCATCCCCGCACGTGGCAGGGCGGACGGCGCGGCGCTCATGGCGTCAGCGTGCCACGCCCGCCCGGACGGTGAGGGGACCGCGGTCACCCCCAGGGGGAGCGCCGCGCACCGTCCGGGCGGGCGAGCTGGAGGCGCCCGGTGCGGGCGCGGGTGGTCGCGCCCGGTGCGGGCACGGAAGCGGTCAGCCGGCCACCTGCACCGGCGCCGGCGTCTGCTCCGGGCTGAGCACCCACGGCACCGAGGTGACCATCACCCCGGGCTGCACCAGGAGCCGGGCCTTCAGCCGCAGCGCGCTCTGGTTGTGCAGCGCCTGCTGCCACCAGTGCGCCACCACGTACTCCGGCACGAACACCACGACGAGGTCCCGCGGCGAGTCCCGGCGGATGCGGGCGATGTACTCCAGCACCGGCCGGGTCAGGTCGCGGTACGGGGAGTCGAGCACGGTGAGCGGGATGGGGACGTCGCGCTCCGCCCAGTCGGCCAGCAGCGCGGCGGCCTCCTTCTCCTGGGTGCGCACCGTCAGGGCCGTCAGGGTGGACGGCCGGGTCGCGCGAGCGAACGCCAGGGCGCGCAGCGTGGGCATGGTCAGCCGGGAGACCAGGACGATGCCGTGCACGCGGCTGGGCAGGGGGACGCCGCCCGGCGGAGGCGTCAGCGCCCGGTCCACGGACGCGTAGTGCCGGTGCACGCCCTCCATCGCCAGGAACACGACCGGCATCGCGATCACCACCAGCCACGCGCCGTGCGTGAACTTGGTGACCAGCACGATGACCAGGACGATCGCCGTCACCACGGCGCCGAGCCCGTTCACCAGCCGGGCCCGCACCATCCGCGGCCGCTCGTCGCGCAGCGCGGTGGCGCGGATGGCCGTGGTCCAGTGCTTCACCATGCCGGCCTGGCTCAGGGTGAACGAGACGAACACCCCGATGATGTACAGCTGGATCAGCCGGGTGGTGCTCGCGTCGAACACCCACAGCAGCAACCCGGCCAGCAGCGCGAGGATCACGATGCCGTTGCTGAACACCAGCCGGTCGCCCCGCCGGCCGAACTGCCGCGGCAGGTAGCCGTCGCCGGACAGGATCGAGGCGAGGATCGGGAAGCCGTTGAACGCCGTGTTGGCGGCCAGCACCAGGATCGCGGCGGTGAACGCCTGCACGACGTAGAACGCGATGCTGGTCGAGCCGAAGACGGCCCCGGACAGCTGGGCGATCACCGTGCCCTGGTGGTAGCCGGCCGGCGCGCCGACCAGCTGGGAGGTGTCCTCGGCGATGTGGACGTGGCTGATCATGGCCAGCGCCGTGATGCCGATGAACATCGCGATGGTCAGCCCGCCCATCGCGGCCAGCGTGTTCGCGGCGTTGCGCGGCTTGGGCTCGCGGAAGCTCGGCACGCCGTTGCTCACGGCCTCGACGCCGGTCAGGGCGGTGCACCCGGAGGCGAAGGACCGCAGCGCGATGCCCACCACCAGCAGGGGGCCGAGGGTGGCGGTGGAGTGCACGCTGATCGCCGCGGAGGCCGCGACGGGCGCGTGCCCGGCGAACGTCCTGGCCAGGCCCACGCCGATCATCGCGAGCACCGCGACGACGAACCCGTACGTCGGGATCGCGAACGCCGTGCCCGACTCGCGCACGCCGCGCAGGTTGATCACCGCGAGCAGCGCGACGAACCCCAGCGTGATCGGCAGCGCCGAGTGCGCCAGCCACGGGAACGCCGAGACGATGTTGGCCACGCCCGCCGCCACGGAGACGGCGACGGTCAGCACGTAGTCGACCATCAGCGCGCTGGCGGCCACCAGGGCGGGCCGCGCCCCGAGGTTGGCGCGGCTGACGGCGTAGGCGCCGCCACCGGTCGGGTACGCGTAGCAGGTCTGCCGGTAGGAGGCGACGACCACGACGAGCAGGACGATGACGGCGAGCGCGACGAACGGGGTCAGGTGCAGCAGGGACGCCCCACCGACGGACAGCACCAGGAGGATCTCCTCCGTGGCGTAGGCGTTGGAGGAGAGCGGGTCGGAGCAGAACACCGGCAGCGCGATGCGCTTGGGCAGGAGGGTCTCCCCCATCCGCTCGTTGCGCAGCGGGTTGCCGACGAGCAGGCGCTTGGGCGCCGTGAGCAGGCTTGTCACGGTTCCATGGAACGGCCGGCGCGGGCCGGGCACGTGCCGTCCTGACGCCGTCTTGACGCCGTCGCGCGGATCCTGACGCCGCCTTGACGGGCAGCCGCGCGGCGACGGGACCATCGGCCCAGCGCCCCGGATCCATCGGATGCGGAGTGCCGTCCCTGCCAGGACACTCGTGCCACCGCCCACGTCGGACGACCGTCCAGCAACGTGCGGCGCACCAAGGAGGCACCGTGCTCACGCATGCCGTCCGGTTCGACAGCGCCGGGGAACCGCACCCGCTGGACACGGACCCGACGCCGGACGTCGCCGGGGAGCTGAAGGAGGCGCGCCACGACGGCGGCTTCCTGTGGCTGGAGCTCTGGATGCCCGACGAGGCCGAGATGGCCTCGGTCGCCGAGCCGCTGTCGCTGGACCCTCGTGCCACCCGGGACGCGGTGACGGGCCGTCAGCAGCCGAAGATCCAGCGCTTCGGCGACCACCTCGCGGTGGTGCTGTGGACCCTGGAGCTGACCCGGACCTACCCCACGGTCACGGTCGGCGAGGTGTTCCTGTTCATCGCCCCCGGAGCGCTGGTCACGGTGCGACGCACCCGGGCGCAGGGTGACGCGGTGCAGAGCTCCGACCTGGCCAAGCCCGACGCCCGGGTGCGGGGCGGGGCCCTGGGAGCCGCGTTCTCCGTGATGGCCCAGGCGGCCGGCGACTACGCCCGGCTGACCGACACGATCGAGGACGAGCTGCAGGAGCTGGAGCGCGACGTGTTCGACGACTCCGTCCGCGAGAGCCGCGAGCGGATCTACCGGCTCCGCGGGCAGATCGGCAAGGTCGACCGGGCGGTCGCCACCCTGAACGCCTCCCTGAAGGCCAGCGAGGGCCACTTCGAGGAGCTCTCCGTCGACGACGAGGAGGTGGGGCCGTGGATCCGGGACCTGATGGACGACCTGGCGGGCACCGCCGTGCTGGCCAACGAGCAGAACCTCACCCTGGACGCGGTGGTGGCCAGCCACGAGAACAACGTGGCCGCCCAGCAGAACGAGGACACGCGCAAGATCTCCGCCATCGCGGCGATGCTGTCCATCCCCGCGGTGACGTCCGGGCTGTTCGGGATGAACTTCAAGGACCTGCCGCTGGTGAACACCACCGGTGCCTGGGCGTGGGTGATGGGCGCCGTGGTGCTGATCGACCTCGGGGTGTACGTCGTGTTCAAGCGGCGGCACTGGCTGTAGGGCAAATCCCGTGACCGGCCCCGGAGCCGCCGGCACGATGGGTTCGTGACGGCGCTCGACGACCCCTGGCCCTCTCCCGCCCGGCCGGAGGTGCAGCTGGTCCAGGTGCCTGCCCCGGCGCTCGCGGCCCTCGCCGCAGGCCACGCGGACACCGCGGAACGCGCGGTGCCGGGCCTGCACATCGACCCCGAGCTGGCGACGGACCACTGCCGTCGGGTCTGGCAGATCCGCGCCGAGCAGGTCCGGGAGCGGCCCGCGGACGCGTCCTGGGTGACGCGGCTGCTGGTGGACTCCTCGCTCGTGGCCGGCACGAGCGAGGGCGCGGTGACGGGCCCCGGCGTCGGCGCCGGTCCGGCCGCCCACGCCGGGACCGCCGTCGGCCGCGCCGGGTTCCACGGCCCGCCCGACGCCCGTGGCATGGTCGAGGTGGGCTACGAGGTGGTGCCGTGGGCGCGCCGCCGGGGGTACGCCCGGGCGGCGATGGACGCGCTGCTCGCCGTGGCGCGGCAGCGCGCGGACGTGCAGGTGCTGAGGGCGACGATCAGCCCGCAGAACGCGGCGTCACGGGCGCTGGTCGCCTCGTTCGGCCTGGTCGAGGTGGGCGAGCAGTGGGACGAGGAGGACGGCCTCGAGACGATCTTCGAGGTGCCCGTCGTCTGACGCCGGCGGCCCGCACGGCGGCCCGGACGATGGCTCAGACCGCGTCGTCCCCGCGCTCGTTGGTCCGCACCCGCACCAGCTCGTCGATCGTCTGCACCCACACCTTGCCGTCACCGATCTTGCCGGTGCGGGCCGCGGCGACGAGCGTGTCCACGACCGTCTCGACCATGTCGTCGCTGACCACCACCTCGAGCCGCACCTTCGGCACGAAGTCGATCTGGTACTCGGCGCCGCGGTACACCTCGGTGTGCCCGCCCTGGCGGCCGTACCCCTGCGCGTCGGACACGGTCAGCCCCCGGACGCCGATGGCGCCGAGCGCCTCGCGGACGTCGGAGACCTTGAACGGCTTGACGATCGCCGTGATGAGCTTCATCAGGAGGTCCTTCCGATGCTGGAGGTGGCGGTGAGCTCGTACGCGGTCTCGGCGTGCTGGCTCGAGTCGAGGCCCTCGTGCTCCTCCTCGGGCGTCACCCGCAGTCCGATGGTCGCGCGCAGCGCCCACGCGATCGCGTAGGACGCCGCGAAGGCGAACGCCGAGGCGGCCAGCACGCCGAGCAGCTGGCGTCCCACCTGACCGAGCCCCCCACCGAGCAGCAGACCCTGGCGGGCGACGGCCGGGTTGACCGCGGTGGCGGCGAGCAGGCCGACGGCGAGCGTGCCGATCACGCCACCGACGTAGTGCACGGCGACCACGTCGAGCGAGTCGTCGTAGCGGAAGCGGAACTTGAGCCGGATGGCGAAGAGGCAAACGACGCCGGCGACCACCCCGATGACGATCGCGGGGACCGGTGCGACGAAGCCGGCGGCCGGCGTGATAGCGACCAGCCCCGCGACCGCCCCCGTGGCGCCGCCCAGCGTGGTGGCCTTGCCGGTCAGCCGCTTCTCGAGCGCCAGCCAGCCGATCATGCCGCCGACACCGGACAGGTGGGTGGCCAGCGCCGCGCTCGCCGCGAGGGTGCCCGCGGTCAACGCCGACCCGGCGTTGAACCCGATCCAGCCGAACCAGAGCAGGCCGGCGCCCAGCAGCGTGAGCGGCAGGTTGTGCGGCGCCATCATCTCCCGCGGCCAACCGCGCCGCGGTCCCAGCACCAGGGCGAGAGCCAGGGCCGACGCCCCGGAGCAGATCTCGACGACCGTCCCGCCGGCGAAGTCCAGCAGGCCCGCGCGGTGCAGCCACCCGGTGGGCGACCAGACCCAGTGCGCGAGCGGCGCGTACACGACGACCGACCAGACGGCGACGAACGTGACGAACGCGCCGAACCGCATCCGGTCCGCCGACGCGCCGCTGATCAGGGCCGCCGTGATGATGGCGAACATCAGCTGGAACGCGACGAAGGCCAGCGGCGGGACCGTCAGCGGGATGCCCGGCACCGCCTCCTGGGCGTGGGCGAGGCCGACGAGGTGGAGCCCGCCGATCAGCCCGCCACCGGCATCGGTGTCGAACGCCAGCGAGTAGCCCGCGACGACCCAGGTGATCGAGACGACCGCGATCGCGGTGAAGCTCTGCATGATCATCGCGAGCGCGTGCTTCGACCGGACCATGCCCGTGTAGAAGAACGCGAGCCCCGGCGTCATCAGCAGGACGAGCGCGGTGCAGACGATGATCCACGCCGTGTCGCCGGCGTCGACGGGTGCTGCGGTGGTGAGGAGGTGCATCGGGCCATCTCTCTCGCGTGGAGGCGGACCGGTCCGCCGCCGTGGCTACGCCGCGCGCGAGCGTACTGGCTCGTGGGAGTGGTGACGGGGTGTGTCCGTCGCGGGTCCGTGCCGGCCCGGACCGCTGGTTGCGGGGCCGCGCCCGGCGGCGGGCGGTGACGGCCGGATTTGGCCGTGCCCTGGCGGTGACGTAGGGTTGTCGAGCCGACGCGGGGTGGAGCAGCTCGGTAGCTCGCTGGGCTCATAACCCAGAGGTCGCAGGTTCAAATCCTGCCCCCGCTACTCAAGACCGAAGGCCCGGACCAGATAGTCCGGGCCTTCGTCGTGGATGCGAGGGCGGTCACGCGCAGCCGACGGGCGTGATCAGCCCTCGCGAGGCGGCGCGACGGAGTCGCGGATGACGAGGGTGGTGTGCAGTCGGCGCCGCCGTGGCTCGGAGTCCTGGCCGGCGATCGCGTCGACGAGGTACTCGGAGGCGAGCCGACCCTTGGCTTCGATCGGTTGGCGTGCGGTGGTCAGGCCGGGGTGTGCCCACTCCGACTCAGGCAGGTCGTCGAAGCCGGTCACGGACAGCTCCCCGGGTACGTCGACGTCCAATTCTCGGGCGGCGTCGAGGACGCCGAAGGCGATGATGTCGGAGAACGTGATGACAGCGGTGGGGTGCTCGCCGCTCTGCCAGACCTCGCGTAGGGCTGCGGCGCCGGCGGCGCGGGTGCAGGGAATCTCGCGGATCTCGACGCGGGGGTCGTCGATGGCCAGCCCGTACCTCTCCAGCGCGTGGTCCACGCCCCGCTTGCGCCGCGAGAGCGGCCCGTGCCACCCGGTCGAGCCGCCGGTGGTGCCGGACTCGAAAGCGAGCACCAGGATGCGGCGGTGGCCCTGGTCGAGGATGTACTCGGCCACCTCCCGCATGCCGTTCTCCTCGTCGACGTCGATGCAGGACACCCCGTCGGTCTCGTCGCTGTCGACCAGGACGAACGGGATCCCCCGATGGCGCAGGGCCTGCACCTCGCCGCGGTCGGCTTCGAGCCCGCAGACGACGAATCCGTCGACCGCCGCATAGGGGATGGCTTTGAGCATGGAGTCCCGCAGCGGCGGGACGAGCAGCATGGACAGCCCTTCCTGGTGACAGGTCTGTCCGATGCCCCGGAAGAACTGGGCGTAGTACGGGTTCTCGAGGGCCGCGTCGATCTGCTGGGGAAGGAGCACGCCGAGAGAGTTGGTCCGGCCGGTGCGTAGCATCCTGGCGGCGGGGTCGCGGACGTAGCCGAGCTCTTCGGCGACGGCGAGGATCTGCTGCAGGGTCCCGTCCGAGAGACGGTCAGGGTTGTTGAACGCGAACGACACGGCGGTCTTGGACACGTTCGCCTTGGCTGCGACGTCGGCAATGGTCACTCGACGGGGGCTCATGCCTGCTCCGTCGTCCAGACGACCGCGGAGCGGGCCGGCACCCGGAGGGGGTTGCCGGCGGCTCTGCGCTGGTCGACGGCCGGCCAGACCTGAGCTGCCTCCGCGTTGCCGAGGGCTGACGGCGGCAGATCCGCGTCGACAGGTCCTCGGTTCACGGCGACCAGCACGCTGTCACCGTCGAGCACTCGGCGGCGCACCACGACGTCGCCCACGGCGTAGGGGTACTCGTCTGTTCCGTATCGCAGTGCCGGCAGCTTGGCCCGCAATGCCAGCAGGCTGGTCAGCGTCTGCAACGTGTCGGTGTCCCATCGGTTGGTGTCCCAGACCATGCCGGCACGGCAGCCGGGGTCGTTGTCCCCGGTCATGCCGATCTCGTCGCCGTAGTAGATCATCGGCGCCCCGGGCGCGGTGACCAGCAACGTCAGCGCGAGGCGAGTCGCGACGGGGTCGTCGCCGTGCCGGGTGATCAGTCGTTCGGTGTCGTGGCTGCCGAGCAGGTTCAGCATCGCGTGCCGCGCGTGGTGCGGGATCTGGTCGCGCAGGTCGTTCATCCCCGCGGCCAGGGTCTTGGCATCGTGCTTGCGGTCGGCGGTGAACCCCAGGACCAGGTCGCGCAGGGTGTAGTTCATCGTGCCGTCGGCGGTGTCCCCGGCCAGCCACTGGGTAGGTGAGCGCCATTCCTCGGCGACGATGTACGCCTCGGGGTTGGTGTCCTTGACGACGCGTCGGAACTGGCGCCAGAACGGCATGGGCACGAAGTACGGGACGTCCAGCCGCCACCCGTCGATGCCCTGCTCGAGCCAGTACCGGGCGACGTTCAGGTGGTGCTCGCGCACCTGCGGGTCGTGCACGTTCCACTTGGGCAGGTACCAGCAGCCCGAGCAGGTCCGGTAGTTCGGGACGGGCTTCTGCACGACGGGCAGGTCTTCGACGTAGAACCAGTTGACGTACGGCGACTGGGCGCCGTTGGCCACGACGTCCTGGAAGGCCGAGTGCCCCACGCCGCAGTGGTTGAGCACGGCGTCGAGCACCACGCGGACCCCCCGCGAGTGGGCCTCCTGAAGCAGCTCGCGGAACGAACCGAGGTCGCCTAGCCGCGGGTCGATCGAGAAGTAGTCGGTGGCGTCGTACCGGTGGTTGGTGCCGGCGGCGAAGATCGGCGTCAGGTACAGGGCGTTGGCGCCCAGGTCGACGATGTGGTCCAGGTGCTGCACGATCCCGGCCAGGTCGCCGCCGAGGAAGCCCTCTCGGGCGGGTGGCGAGTCCCAGGCGCGCACGTCCGGCGGGTTGCGGGCGGGGTCGGCGTTGGCGAACCGCTCGGGGAAGATCTGGTAGAACACCGCGTCCTGGACCCAGGCCGGGACTCTGGGGGCGGTGCTGTCGTTGGAGCTGGACATGGTGTGCGGGCTCATCCCTTCACGCCGGTACCGGCGACACCGCGGATCAGCGCCCGCTGGAAGATCAAGAACATGACGATGGTGGGGATGGCGGAGGTCAAGGTGCCCGCCATCAGATAGTTCCACGACGTGGCGTACCGGCCCTGGAAGGCCGCCAGACCGATCTGGATGGTGCGCATCTCGTCGCCGTTGGTGACCAGCAGCGGCCACAGGAAGTCGTTCCAGGCGAACAGCATCGCGAAGATCGCCAACGTGGCCAGCGAGGCCGACGACAGCGGGATGACCACCTGCACGAAGGTCCGCACCCGCCCGCACCCGTCGAGCCGGGCAGCTTCCTCGATCTCCTTGGGGATCGTCGAGAAGTACTGGCGCAGCAGGACGATTCCGAACACGTCGGCCAGCCGCGGCACGATCAACGCCCAGTAGGTGTCGGTCCAGTGCAGCTGCACCACGAGGGAGAACGCCGGGATGATCGTGACGAACTGCGGCACCATCATCGTGGCCAGCAGCAGCAGGAAGATCGGGTTCTTCGCGGGGAACCGCAGCCGGGCGAACGCGTAGGCGGCCAGCGAGTCCAGCACCAGGTGGCCGACGACGATGCCCACGGTCATCACGATGCTGTTCAGGTAGTACCGCTCGAACGGGGCGGCCTGCCACGCGTGCACGTAGTTCTCCCAGTGCCACTCGGTGGGCCAGAGGCGGGTGAACACCTCGGAGCGCTTCTTCACCGAGGTCAGGAACATCCAGACGAACGGCACGATGACCGTCGCGCTGCCGAGGATCAGCAGGGTGTGCCGGGCCGCGGTGCCCCAGCGGACCGGGCGCGGGCGGGACGTGGTGCTGCTCATGCCAGATCCGACTCCCCCGACCCGGTGGCCCGCCACTGCACGAGGGTCACGCCGAGCATCAGCGCCAGGCTCGCGAACGCGATGGCCGCGCCGTAGCCGAACTGCCCGAGCTTGAACGCGTACCGGTACATGAGCATCCCGAGCACCTCGGTGCCGCCGGTCGGTCCACCGCCGGTCAGCACGTAGACCAGGTCGAAGGACTGGAACGCCGTGATCAGCGCCTGGACGACCACGAAGAAGGTCATCGGCCGCAGCAGCGGGATGGTCATCCACCGGATCCGTTGCCACAAGGTGGCACCGTCCAGCTGCGCCGCTTCGGTCAACGAGACGGGAAGGGCCTGCAGCGCGGTCAGGTACAAGATCGCGTTGAACCCCAGGTTCTTCCAGACGGTCAGCAGCGTGAGCGCCGCGAGGGCGGTCCACCGCTGGTTCAGCCAGTCGACCGTCGGCAGGCCGATCGCCGTCAGGAGCCGGTTGAGCACGCCGGACGAGTCGAGCATGTACCGCCACACGATGGCCGCGGCGACCGAGGAGGTGACCACCGGCAGGAAGTAGATCCCCCGGTAGACGGCCAGCCCACGCAGCGGCGCGTCCAGCAGCAGCGCGATCGCCAGACCGGACGCCACCGACAGGACGCTGACGCCTCCGGCGTAGAGCACCGTGACCAACAGGGAGTTCCAGAACTCGTGGTCGGCGAGCATCCGCGCGTAGTTGTCCAGACCGACGAACTGCTGCGCGGTGCCGAAGCCGTTCCACGAGGTCAGGCTGAGGAACCCGCCCGACACGATCGGGTAGATGACGAAGGTGCCGAGGATGACCAGCGCCGGGACGAGGAACCCGACCGCGGTAAGCACCTCGCGCCTGGAGTAGCGGTCCCGCACCGACCGCCGGACGGGCTCCTGGACGGAGCGCCCGACGGTCGGTGCGGTGGTGGCGACCATGGTCACTTGGCGCCCGAGAGCGCGGCGTTGACGTCGGTCTCGGCGGCCTTCAGCGCGTCGTCGACCGACACCTGGCCGGCCAGCGCCTTCTCGATCTGCTTGGCGAAGGCCAGCGAGACCTGCGGGTACAGCGGCGTGTTCGGCCGGGACTTGGCCGTGGCCAGCTGGTCGACGAACGGCTGCAGGCGGGGCTGGGTGGAAGAGACCCACTGCTTGTACGCGTCGGAGTCCCCGACGGCCTTGCGCACCGGGAGCATGCCGGTCTTCTCGCTCCAGGACGTGACCTGCTCCGGGGCGAGGAACCAGGTCAAGAAGTCGGCGGACGCCTTCTGGGTGGCCTCGTCGGAGGTGAAGACGACCGCGCGCTCACCACCCATGTTCGTCGCGGGCTTGCCGTCCGAGGGGTACGGGACGGTGGCCGTGCCGAAGTCGAACGGCGGGTCCGAGGCCCAGATGCCGACCATCCAGGAGCCCTCCTGTGCACCGCCGGCGGTGCCCTTCTCGAAGGCCCCCCACTGCGTCCGTGGTGCCAGGCCCTTGTTCAGCAGGTCGACCCAGAACTGCAGCGCCTTCTTGCCCGCGGGGGTGTTGAACGCCGCCTTCTTGTTGTCCGCACTCAGGAAGTCGCCGCCGGCCTGCCACAGGCTGACCTGGAAGTTCCACGTCAGGCCCTCACCGGAGTCACCTGCCTGGGTGAACAGCTCCACCCCGGGCTTGCCGGTCTTGTCCTTGATCTGCTGGGCCTGGGCCTGCAGCTCTTCCCAGGTCTTGGGCGGCTGGTCGGGGTTCAGGCCGGCCTGCTTGTACAGGTCCTTGTTGTACATGTAGCCGAGGTTGTTGGTGGAGACGGGGACCGCGTACTGCTTGTCGCCGTCCTTGCCGAAGTCCAGCAGCGCCGGATAGATGTCGCTCATCGTCGCGGGGTCCACCAGCGGCTTGAGGTCCACCAGCTTGCCGGTCTGGGCGACCTGCGGCACGGACACCAGGTCCATGATCGCCATCGACGGCAGCGTGTCCGTCTTGGCCGAGGTCTGGATCTTGGTGATCAGGTCCGAGCTGGGGATGTTCACCGCCTTCACCGTCACACCGGGGTGGCTCTTGGAGTACTGGTCCGCCATCGCCTGGAAGGTGTCGGCGTTGGCGCCGTCCCAGTAGTGCCACACGGTCACGGTGACGGGCTTGGCCGCGGCGCCGCTCGTCGTCGCCGACGTGCTCGCTGTGGAGCCGGGAGCGCACGCGGCCACGGTCAGCAGACCGATGGCGATACTCGATGCCAGTGCTGTCTTGCGGAGCATCACGACTCCTTTGTCGTGCCGGCGGTCGCCGGCGTGGGTGAAGGTGAAACGCCGTCGCCCTCGGCGACGGACAACCACGCGCAGGCATCCGTAGGAAGGATCCTGCCGTCGATCGGCGCGCTGGACACCTGCACGGTGCCCCAGCCGTCGGGAAGCACCAGCTCGTGCGCGGAGGTGTTCAGCACGCACACGACCGGGCCACGGCGGAACGCGACGACGTCCTCGCCGAGCTCGTCCAACCACAGGAGGTCGTCACCGGCGAACAGGTGCCGACGGGCGTGCACCGCCCGGCGCACCACGCCCAGTGCGGACCACGGGTCGGGCTCTTGAGCCTCGACGCTGAGCGATCCGAAGACCGATGGCTGCGGCAGCCACGCGGTGGGTGCTGCCGTGAACCCGAACGTTGACGGCTCCGCGGTCCAGGGCATCGGGACCCGGCACCCGTCGCGCCCGAGCTCGGCACCGGCAGACCGGACCCAGATCGGGTCCTGCCGCACGTGCTCGGGCAGGTCGAAGACCTCCGGCAACGCCAGCTCGTCCCCCTGGTACAGGTACGCCGCACCCGGCAGCGCCAGCATCAGCATGGATGCCGCCACCGCGCGCCGACGGCCGAGAGGAAGGTCCACCGGCCCGCGGCGGCGCGCCGATGCCAGCATGTCCGCCGGGTCCGGCTCCTCGACCACCTGCACCTGCCCGTACCGCGTCGCCGGCCGGTGCACGTCGTGGTTCGCCAACGCCCACGCCGTGCCGGGACGCAGGCCGTGCTCGACCGCACCGCGGATCGACGGCGCATGCCACGGCTGGACCAGCAGGTGGAAGTCGAACGCCTGCCCCAGCTCGTCCGGGGAGGCGTACGCCATCAGGTCCGCGACCGAGGCCACCCAGACCTCACCGACGAAGCAGGCGCCGTACTCGTCGGCGATCTTGCGCCACCGCCGGTAGACGTCGTGCACACCTGGCTGGTTCCACATGAACTCGTTGCTCGACCCCGCCGGCCCTGTCCAGTCCGGCAAGCCGTCACGCTTGACCAGGCCGTGCGCCACGTCGACGCGGAAGCCGTCCACGCCCCGGTCGAACCAGAACCGCAAGACGCCGTCCATCATCTCGACGACCTCGTCGCACCCCCAGTTCAGGTCCGGCTGCGAGGCGTCGAAGGAGTGCAGGTACCACTGCCCGTCGGGCACCCGGGTCCAGCCGGGGCCGCCGAACACGCTGCCCCAGTTGTTCGGCGGCAGCTCCCCATCCGGGCCACGCCCGTCGGCGAAGTGGAACCTCGACCTCTCCCGCGACCCCGCCGGAGCAGCGAGCGCCTCACGGAACCACGCGTGCTCCACGGAGCAGTGGTTGGGGACGAGGTCGAGCATCACGCGGACGCCGCGGGCGTGAGCTGCCGTGACGAACGCCTCGAGATCGGCCACCGTCCCGAACAACGGGTCGACCGCTGTGTAGTCGGACACGTCGTACCCGTGGTCCGCCTGCGGGGACTGGAAGCACGGGCTCAGCCACACCGCGTCGACACCCAAGGACGCCAGGTGGTCCAGGCGACCGGTCAGGCCCGCCAAGTCCCCGACCCCGTCCCCGTTCCCGTCGGCGAACGAGCGGACGTACACCTGGTACACGACCGCGTCGTCGATCCACGCCACAGCGGCACTCCCTCGTGCGGTTAGTAACTCGATTTACTAACAACGTAGCAGAAGGTATGAACCCTCTGTCAAGGGATGCGCCCGGTGTCGGTCTGGGTCTGCGGCCTCGGGCAGCTGCGGGCAGGTTCGGGGCACGAGGCGCGCGCCCGTTAAGGCTTCGGGTTTGGCGGAACACGTCCGGCCAGGTGCTGCTCCAGACCAGCGATCCCCCCGTCATGGGGCCGTGCTCTGATCGGGCCTCAAAGAAACGGAAGGGTGTGCAGATGCCCATGCATGAGCCGCTGGCCTGCGGCAATGCCCGACGACGCAGGCGACGGTCGCGCCCACCGGCGATCCCCCCGCTACAAATGTTCAGGTCAGAGGCCCTTTCGCTCAGACGAGCGGAAGGGCCTCTCCCGTCGATGTCGTCAGGACGTCAACGAGCGCGCCGAGACACGCGGGCGAACCTCGGTGGACGGTCGGCGCGATGAGCGCGCGCCTGCGTCCGGGCCGCTACCAGAGCAGGTCGCTGATGAGACGAGCCATGTTGCCGCCGAGCTGGGCATAGTGGTCCGTGACGTAGGTCGCCCCGGAGTGGGTGGACGACCACAGGCCCATGACGTTCAAGGCGAACCACTCCAGTGAGATGCACAGCTCGCCCTCGCGGACGACGGCCTCGGCCGGCATCGCCGTCACGCGCCCGTCGAGGACGCAACCGATGACGCCCCGCGCGAACTGCAGGGTGCGCCCGTCCGAAAGGGTGAGGACGGCACTCGCGCCGTCGTCGCCCACCTGAAGGTCGGCTCTGAACAGAGTTGCCAAGAAGGAGAGCGGGACGAAGAGATAGGTGCCACGCACGTCTCGCTCGCCACCCATGCCGTGGTACTTGGCAGCCTCCCAGGTGAATGCCGGTACCGGCATCGCGACTCGCTCGCCCGATACCCAGGCGAGCTTCCGGCCGTCTGCTACCGCTATCGCGAACGGATCGCCGACCGGCGCGAGAGCCGGTCCGACTCTCTCGATCGACCCATCCACCGAGCGTCGAACCCCCGAGAACAGGTAGTCCCAGACCAGCTCCGCATCGTCGAACGTCTGACCGTGGTCCCGCCCGTGGACATCGCGAAAGACGACATCGGCGTGCGCGCCGCGATAGAACGCGAAGTTGTCGACCCCGCGCACGGCGATCGCCGGCGGCTCCGTCACGCCGTTGACGCGCAGCCAGTACTCACGGTTCAGCCGGTTGACCTCGGCAGCATCGTCGGAGAAGAGCGACGGGCCGTTGTCGAGGTCGAGCCGCGACTGCCAGATCGCCAGAGGTCCACCACGGTTGACGAGGCCCCCCTGCTCGTCGAAGAGAAGCGCTGGGTCCGTGGAGCCTCCAGATCCGGCTGCGCCGGCGAGGACGTGTCCGAAGTTGCGGGCGAAGTAGGCAGTCATGGAGTCGCCGAGAGACATGCCCTGCATGAAGATCCTGCTCCGGTCGATCTCGTACTCGGTGGCGAGCCTGTCGATCAGCCCGAGCACGAGCCGGATGTCGTGGTTCACGTCCGGACTGGCCGCAGGGCGGTTCAGGTAGAGCCCGTTGCTGTTGGGGGTGGTCGCGGCGGGCAGGCTGGCCGGGGAGAGCTCGACGGTCCACAGTCGGCGCGAGCTGGCCGTAGGGAACAGCACGATGAAACCCTCACGGTCCGCGACGTTCACCCAGGACGTGTAGACCGCCTGGCCCCACCCCGTCATCAGCCCTCCGTGCAGGGCGATCACCAGAGGCGTGGGGCGTGTGGGGTCGTAGCTCGACGGGACGTAGGTGTACCAGACGTCGTTGATCCCGTCGGCGACGACCCCCTGGTGCTCGCGCAGCAGCGCTGGGTACGGCTGCGAGTTGTTGCCGTTCTCGTTCACCACGAGCTCGGAGCCCTTGAGCGACTCCGGGAGGTAGTCACGGTTGTCGTCGTCAGGGACGCCCGGTCGCAGGACGGCGGCTCCTGGCATGGGTTGCTCCTTCTGGGCTGTGTGCGGCGGAGGGTCCGGTGGTCGACGCCGGGGCCCGGAGCGGCGCCTCAGACGGCGTCGAACTCGACGTCGGGCAGGCCGAAGAACTCGAAGGCCTCGCGGACCGCGAGGTCCCAGAAGTCCCACTCGTGCGTGTAGCCCTCGCCGATGAAGAACGTGGCGTCGAGGCCCAGAGTCGCCGCGTGCTCGCGGAAGGGTCGCAGGTCGTTCATGACGTAGTCGTCGTCCGCACCGCTCGCGAAGAGCAACCGAGGAAGAGTCCCGGACGCGGCGCGCTCGTCGATGATGCGCCACACGTTCTCCTCGGACGCGAGGAATGCGGACATCCCTCCGGCGTTCTCGACCATGCCTGCGAAGCGGGCAGAGACCGGGTCGTCGCCCGCGAGGTACTCGGGGGTGAGCGTGGCGAAGTCACGCGGTGACGCGGAGAGGATGGCCGCGGCCCCGAACCGTTCCGGGGCGTTGACGGCGAGCTTGATCGCACCACGCCCACCCATGGAGAGCCCCGCGATGAAGTTGTCCTCCCGGCGAGCGGAGACCGGGAACCACTCCTGCACCATCGGCATGAGCTCACGGAGCACGTAGTCGTACATGTCGTAGCCCAACATGCACCGGCTCCAGTTGGAGTAGTTGCTGTTGAGCCCGCTCGGCATGACGACGGCGACGCCCTTGCGGGCCGCGTACCGCTCGACGTTCGTCTTGCGGACCCAGTCGGTGTGGTCCCCGTACGTGCCGTGCAGGAGCCACACCACCGGGAGGTCCTGACGTTCCCGGTAGAACTCGGCAGGCTCCAGCGCCCGGGGCATGTCCGGCAGGATCATGCTGAACGCCTGGTTGGTCCGCAGGAACCGGCTCTCGGCGTTCATGGTCAGCAGGGCCATCGATCTCTCCTCGGCATCGTCATCGCTGAGCTGGAGTGACGACCGCCAGGTCACGCCCGGGCGGCGGCGTCCAGCTGCGCCCACCCTGTCCGGCCAGAGTCGCATGCCGCAGCCGCCGTCTGGCGGCCCGACGCCCGAGGATTGCGCCACTGAGGCGGATCAGGACCCGCGACCCCCGACGCGACGATGGATCGAAATCACCGTGGTGCGTGCCTGCGCTGCGGACACGTCGACGCCCGGGGGGCTCCATGGAACGGCGACGGGCGCCGATCTGGACGTCACAGTTCAGCACTCTCTTCGGGATCAACTTCGTCATCAACTTCGCTCAGTTCATGACGCTCGCGATGGTGCCGAAGCTGGCCGAATCGCTGGGGGCGACGGCGCTCGTCGTGGGAGTCGTCGCCGGCGTGTTCGCCGTCACCTCACTTGCCGTTCGGCCCGCCGTTGGATGGGCCACCCTGAAAGTTCGGCACAACGTCCTTCTGACCGCCACGGTCTCCCTGATCGCTCTGGCCTTCGTCGCCTACGGCGCGTCGACCAGCCTCGCCGTGCTCATCGCCGCGAGGTTGCTGCACGGGGCCGCGATGGGCTTCCTCGCGCCGGTCACGCTGGCCATGGCGAGCGATGCGCTGCCGCCGGAACGGATGGCCCAAGGCATCGGCGTCTTCTCCCTCGGTCAGGCCGTGGCAACCGCCTTGGGGCCGTCGGTCGGTCTGTGGCTCGCCGCCGCGCTCGGGTACCGTCCGGCCTTCCTGTGCGGCGCCGCCCTCCTCGCGCTCGCCGCTGCCCTTGCCTGGCGCTTTCCCTCGCGCCGGCCCGAGCCGACGGTCGGCCGAGGCTTCACGTGGCGGTCGTTCATCGCCCTCGAGGCGCTCGTCCCCGCTGCTGTGGTCATGCTTCTGGGTGGAGCGTTCTCCGGCGTGAACTCGTTCATCGTGCTGTACGGCGAGTCGCGCCACGTCACGGGCATCGGCCTCTTCTTCACCGTCTACGCCCTGTTCATCGTGATCTCTCGGCCCTTGGCGGGCCGGGTCGGCGACACCCACGGGCTCCGGGTGGTGGTGATCCCGGGGATGGCGGCGTTCGCGCTCTCCTTCGTGGTGATCGCCCACGCGAGGACGCTGGCGGGCTTCCTCGTCGCCGGGGCGGTCTCGGCCTTCGGGTACGGGATCTGCCAGCCCGCCATCCAGACGCTCTGCCTGATGTCCGTCGAACCCGGGAGGCGGGGGGTGGCCAGCAACACGAACTACATCGGCGTCGACCTCGCCTACCTCGTCATGCCGATCGTGGCGGGTTCCATCGTCACCGCCCGCGTCGACGCCGGAACCCCGCTCGCGCAGGCGTACTCGACGATGTACCTCACGCTCACCATCCCGATCGCGCTCGGCCTCCTGATCTTTCTCCTCTTCGGACGCAACCTTCGTGGGTGGGGGCCGAAGAGGAGTGCCGGGACGGCGGCAGCCCCACCGCGCGCATCGAACCCGCCAGGACAGCAGCCGGCGCGTGCGTTGCCCGGACCGGTCCAGGCGACTGACCACACGGAAGGAATCCCGTCATGAGGCCCGTCGCGAACCAAGCCATGCTCATCACCTACCCGGACAGCCTGGGCGGCGACCTCCGCGGCTTGGCGCAGGCGCTGCGCACGCACCTCGCCGGAGCCTTCGGCGGGATCCACGTCCTGCCCTTCTTCCCCTCCTCGGGCGATCGTGGTTTCGCGGTGATCGAGTACGACGTGGTGGACCCGGCATTCGGCAGCTGGTCCGACATCGAGGAGCTCGGCCAGGACTACTTCCTCATGGCCGACTTCATGATCAACCACGCCTCGATCCGGTCCCGCGAGTTCCTCGACTACCTGGAGCTCGGTGACGAGTCTCCGTACCGGGACATGTTCATCCACTGGGACGAGTTCTGGCCGGGCGGCGAACCGACGCCCGCCGAGATGGCCGCGCTCTACCGCCGCAAGCCCGGGGGGCCGGTGCTCGAGGTCACGCGCCGGGACGGCACGGCGGTCAGGCTCTGGAACACCTTCTTCGCCGAGCAGGTCGACATCGACCCCTGGCAGCCGGCCACCCATGCCTACTTCGAGCGCAACCTCGCCATCCTCGCCGAACGCGTCGCGGTGGTTCGTTTCGACGCGTTCGCCTACGCCTCGAAGCGTCCCGGGACCAGCTGCTTCTTCGTGGAGCCGGAGGTCTGGGAGATCCTCGAGATCGGCATGCGTGCGCTGCGAGCGCGTGGCACGCAGATGGTGCCGGAGATCCACGAGAACTACCGGATCCAGCTGAAGATGGCCGACCGCGGCCATTGGGTCTACGACTTCGCGCTCCCGATGCTGACCCTGCACGCTCTGTTCACCGGTCGGTCCGACCGGCTCAGGCACTGGCTGGAGATCTGTCCTCGCAAGCAGTTCACGACGCTCGACACGCATGACGGCATCGGCGTCGTCGACGTTGTGGGCCTGCTCGACGACGAGGAGATCGACCTCGTGGTCGATCGCGTCGAAGCGAACACCGAGGAGCTGCGGAGCCGTTCACCTCGTCCGCCGTCCACCATCACCAAGGGGCGGCAGGGAGCCCAGCGCTACCAGCTCATGACGTCGTTCTACTCAGCCCTGGGCGAGGACGACCGAGCATTCCTTCTCGCACGCGTTCTCCAGCTCTTCGCACCTGGGATCCCCCAGGTGTACTACGTCGGAGCCCTCTTCGGTGCGAACGATCTGGCGATGCTCGAGGAGGTGGGCGACCTTCGAGCGGCCAACCGCCACAACTACGCCATGGACGAGATCGCGGCCCGGGTGCAGAGGCCGTCCGTCCAGCAGTTCCTCGAGGTGCTGCGATTCCGCAACCACTTTCCCGCATTCAATGGATCGCTCACCATCGGAGAGGAACGGGACGGTGTGCTGGTCCTGACGTGGACGGACGACACCAGCGAAGCGTCCCTGCGCGCCGATTTCACGACGACGTCGTTCCGCATCTGCACCCGCCGCGGCGCCGAACCGACGACCGTCGTCTTCTCCTCCTAGCGCACCGCACGTCATCGATCGCCGTCGGGGCCCTGGCCGGAGACGGGTGCGACCCGACGACGCCCGGTGCGTCAGCTCACGATCGCCGACCGCTCTCCGGCGGCCGGGGGGTGAGCCTGACCTCGCGCTCGAGGTTCGCAGGGGTACCGAAGGTGGCGTACCGGAACGCAGCCAACGCCAGCCAGAGGTGATACACGTGGCGCTGGTTCGCCAGGTTGAGGTTGAACTCCTGCTGCAGCCTGTCGAGCCGCTTCTGCACGGTCGAGTGATGGAGTTTCAGCAGGTCGGCGGCGCCACGCACGGATCCGGTCTGCGTCACCGCGGTGACCGTCTGGTCCAACCACGGCATGGTGTCGGAGTTGATCGCGGTCACCACGGGATCCGCGAGCAGCTCCTCGGTGCTGACGTGCAGGAACATCGGGCCCAGAACGCCTAGCCGGTCCCACCGCGTGACCTCGCCCGGTCGAGCGATCCGGAGCACGATGGCGGCCCGCTCCCACGACGTCAGCAGCCCCGCGACGTCGACCTCCGGCCCCACGCCGACCCGCGCGTTCCCGCCGCTGTTGACCTCCGTGTCGTACGGAGCGCGCCGGATGGTGGCGCCGACGGCCACCCCGCACAGGTTCGTGTACGCGTGCAACCCTCCGGACGGCGTGGCCGGCAGGTGGGCGACGACCTGGTAGGTGCGGCTGCCGTCCAGCTTCAAGGCTGCGAGCAGCTGGTGGCGACGCTCGGGCGGCACCGGGTCGTTCAGCAGCGCGGTCCATGCCTGTGCCGGGTCTGGCACGAGCGTCTCGATGCGGTTCATCCACCGCCGGACCCCTTGCACCACGCGCTCGAGGATCAGCTCGTGCAGCATGCTCGGTTCGTCCGTCTCCATCCAGACGCGGTCCTGGCCCTCGCCGCCGATCGCCGTCTGTGGCCAGGCCTCCGCCGGTTGGAAGTCGTCGCCCGACGGGAGCCGCTGCCCCGCAGGCCCGACACGGAGCGTCAGATGCCGTTCGGGCAGACGCATGCCGGCCCCGCACGAGCTGAGCCCCGCGGCACCTCGGAGATAGGCCTCCGGGCCGGCCGCGCTGGCGTCGAGCGCGTCGAAGTAGTCGTAGACCCGCAGCGCGGCGGAGGCGTCCTCGTCGTGCAGCGCCAACCGCGCGAGCAGGTCTCTCATCGACTCCGTGCCTCCCGCGGTCCGTACCCGAACAGCCGGCCGAGCCAGTTGCGACGGGCCTCGAGCGCGGCTTGCGTCACGGCCGCGTGGGGATACGAGCTGAACCCGTGGAAGCCGCCGCTCCACACGTGCAGCTCGGCCTCTCCCCCGACCCGCCAGATCCTGGAAGCGTAATCGATCACCTCCGAGCGGAAGATCTCGGCGGAACCCACCTCCAGGAGCGTCGGCGGCAGCCCCGCCAGAGACCGCGCCCGCGCCGGCGCGTTGGCCGAAGCCTCACGCGGGTCGACCCCCTCCAGGAGAAGCCGCCACGCCGTCGTGTTCTCGTCCCGGTTCCACGGACTGTCTGGTACCTGCCGCGCCGAGTCGCCGTCGGCGTCCGGGTCGAGCATGGGTGCCAGCAGCAGCTGGCCCCGCAACCGCGGAACGCGACGATCCCGGGCGAGCAGGGCCGTTGCGGCCGCGAGCCCGCCACCGGCGCTCATGCCCGCCACGACGAGTGCCTCCCGGTCCACGCCGAGTGCCGTCGCGTTCTCGTGCACGTACGCCAGGGCCGCGAAGCAGTCCTCGACGGGGACCGGCGCCTTCACCTGCGGGGCGAGGCGGTAGTCGACGGTCACGACGCTCACGCCGAAGTCGTCGATCCACCGGACGAAGTCAGAGGCCGAGTCCCACGGGGTGCCGAGCACCATGCCGCCGCCGTGGACGTACACGATGCAGGGTCGAGGCGTGCCCGAGCTCGGTGAGAACACGTGGTGCAGCGGAACGAGGTGGCCGTCAGCACCCGGTGCAGCCAGGTCGGCGACGACGAGACCCTGCGCCTCGAGCTCGGCACGGGCGGCACCGGAGTGCGCCCGCAGCTCCTCCTGCAAGGAGACGAGCGCCTCGCTCTCGAAGTTCAGGACGTAGACCGGGCCGGCAGCCATCAACGAGCTCGCCAGCTCCGGGTCGTAGGGCGGCCGAAGCGGCACGTCGGGCGTCATGAGATATCGCTCCCCACCGTCAGGCCTTGACGGAGCCCTGCAGAAGCGCCGCGCGGAACTGACGCTGGAACACGGCGAAGACCAGCAGGGTCGGGATCATCATGAGAAGGGCCGCCGCGCAGAGCATCACCACGTCGGTGGCATGAGCCCCTTGGAAACCCGCCAGAGCGCCACCGACGGTGCGCTTGGCCGGGTCGTCGATCATCACCAGCGTCAGGATGAAGTGGTTCCAGGTCCACAGGAAGCTGAGGATCACCATCGTGGAGATGGCCGCGCGCGCGAGCGGAACCTGGATCTGCAGGAAGGTGCGGACCGGTCCCGCACCGTCCACCTGTGCTGCTTCCTCGATCTCGGCCGGCATCCCGAGGAAGTGCGAGCGCATCCAGAAGACACCGAAAGGCATCTGGAAGGCCACCAGGGGTAGCGCGACGCTCCACACGGTGTTGGTGAGGTGCAGCTGACGCATCGTCAGGTACAGGGGTGTGATGAGGCTCTCGGTGGGGATGGTCAGTCCGGCGAGGAAGACGACGAACAGCGCACCGCCGGCCGGGACTCGCAGCCAGGTCAGCGAGTAGGCGGCCATCGTCGAGCACAGCAGCACCAGGGGGACGACGACGACCACCAGAGTGGCGCTCGAGCCCATCAGCGTCGGGAAGTGCGCGAGCTGGAACGCCGTCGCGAAGTTCTCCCAGTGCAGGTGACCGGCGAAGGAGATCCCGGAAGGCAGCGTGTTCGCCGGCGCGAGCGCGACGGAGAACAGTGAGACGAACGGCATCACGGTGAAGACGACCAGCGCCAGGAGAACGACGCCGCCCGCCAGGTTCTCGGTACGGGAGATTCGCATGGCTCAGTCCTTCGCGGCGAGTCGCTGCAGGGGGATGATCACGAGCAGGACCACGCACATGAGGACGATCCCCATCGCCGCAGCGGCGCCGATCTTCTGCTGTCCGAACGCCAACAGGTAGATGTCCACGCCGGGGACCATCGTGGCCCGGTTCGGACCACCCTGCGTCGTCATGAAGACGATGTCGAAGCTGGCGAGCGCAGCAATGACGGTCAGTGTTGCGCAGACCACGAGCTCACGCCGGATGCCGGGGAGCGTCACGGCGAAGAACTCCTGGAGGGCGTTGGCGCCATCGATACGCGCAGCCTCGTAGATGGATTGGTCGATCTTGCTGATGCCGGCGGTCAGCATCATCGTCACGAGGCCGAGCAGCGCCCAGGTGCCGACGAACCCCACTCCCGGCAACGCCGTGACGGGATCCGCGAGCCACGGACGCGTGACACCGTGCAGGCCGATCGCGGAGAGAACCTGGTTGACCAGCCCCTCGCGTGAGTAGATCCAGCTCCAGCCGATGGCGGCCGCAACGATCGGGATGACCTGCGGCATGAAGAGCAGGGTCCGGGCGAGGCCGGACCCACGCCGCCGGGAGGCGCCTCGGGTCAGCACCGCGGCAGCAAGACCGAGCACCAGGGTGACGCCCGTGAAGAAGACCATCAGCTCGAACGAGTGCAGCAAGGCCGTGAGCCGAGCCGGGGAGGAGAACACGTCCACGTAGTTCTTGATGCCGACGAAGGTCGCCGTCCCGACGCCGTTCCAGTTGTACAGCGAGTACTGGAACGCCCGTCCGAAAGAACCCAGCACCAACCAGCCGTACAGCCCGAGCGCCGGTGCGATGAACACCAGTGCCACGAGCGCCTGCCGTCGGCGCCTTGGCGTGCCGAACACTCCTCCCCGGCCGCGCATCAGCCCGCCAGCTCCTTCTTGTAACCGGCCTGGACGTTGTCGATGAACTTCTGCGGCGTGTCGGTGCCCAGCACGAGCGCCTGGAGCTCCGGGTTGAGCGTCGCGAGCGTGAAGGCCGGTGCGGAGTTGGCGATGAAGTCCACCGAACCGTCGCTGCTGAGGATCGTCTGGAACGCCTTGGTGGTCTGCTGGACCAGCGGGACGTCGCTCTGCGGGACCGGCAGGTCGACCGGACCACCCGGAGAGCAGCCGATGACGTCGACGATCATCTTGCGAGCCGTCTTGTCGGTCTGCACCCAGTTGAGGAAGTAGGCCACGACGTCCTTGTGGGCGGCCCCCGCCGGGATGGCGTAGTTGGTGGGAGATGCCATTGCGAACTGCTTGTCACCGGCCTTCACCGGAGGCATCAGGAAGAAGCCGACGTCATTGCCCATGGCCTTGACCAGGCGCTGCGCCTCCCAGTCCCCCGTCGGGACGAACAGCGCCTTGCCCGCCTGGAAGTCACCCATCATCGTCGGGTAGTCCACGGACACGGCGTCCTTGGAGATGATGCCGTTGTGGGTCCACTCCTGGAGCTTGGTGGCCGCCTTGAGCATCCCCGGCTGGTCGAAAGTGGCGCCCGGGCGCTCGAAGATCCAGTCGTTGATGGCGGGCGCGTCGCCGTAGGAGTTCTGCAGCTCCTGCAGGAGGAAGGGTGTTCCGGCGTCCTTGGCGGCGAGCGAGATTCCCATGAGGCCGGCCTTCGCCGCCTTGAGCGCGTCGGCTTCGAACTCGTCGAGAGTGGCGGGGGGATCCGAGATCCCGAGCTGCGCAGCCACCTTCTTGTTGTAGAAGATGCCGGTCACGTTGTACCCGATCCCGACGGCGTAGAGGGAACCGTCGCCGCGCTTACCGTCGGGGCTCAGCCTCGCCATGCTCAGCAGACGCTGGGACCACGTGTCCCAGTGATAGGCCTTCGCGTAGGGGTCGAGGTTCGCGAGGAGTCCGTCCTTGGCGCTCTGTGCCACGCCGGGCGAGAAGACCAGGCCGGGCGGGTCGGCGCGGGTGAGGATTCGCGACATGTTCGCGTTCAGGTTCTGGTTCGCGTCCGCGACGATGTCGAACGTCACGTTCGGGTGCTGCCGCGTGAACTCCTCGCCGAGCTGCTTGACGGCATCACCCGACTCCGTGCTGGTCATGATCTGGATCTTGACCGGTTCCGAGGGAAGGGCGGTCGACACCGCCGCAGCCGCGGTGCTCGCGCTCCCGCTGGTGCTGGCCGCCCCGGGCGGAGCGCATGCCGTGAGTGCAAGGGCTGCGATCACACCGGCACCCAGAACCAGGGAGTGACGTCGTCGTGGGCCGGACCGGCGCGCTGCCGGGCCGTTCGTGCGGCTCATCTCGTTCTCCTTGACGTCGACCTTGACGCTGACCCGAGATTCTCCCCTCGCGGCACGCGGACCCCAGAGCCGCAACTCATCCGCACTCGTGCGCCGGGTGGCCGCCGTGTGGCGGTGTTGGCCGTCCCGCCCTCCGGTTCCGCGGTGCGAGGCAGTCGTGGCCGTGCCAACCGGACGCCGTGACGCACTCACATCCCCGGGGAGCGGCCGGTGACGGCCCGTACTCGCACCCCTGCGAGGCAGGGCCGCATGTGATGGAGTCGATCACCTCCCCGCTCGTCCGGACAATGGCCCGCCTCGCGGTCGACTCAGCGGCGATGTCACCTCCATCGGCGAGCCGCAGGTGAGCGTCACCCCAACCCGATCCGGACCACTCCAGAGCCGCAGGCGTAGCGTCGACCCGTGGGTGAGGTCGACGCGTATCTCAGCACGGTGGACGGGGCAGATCACGACGCGCTCGAGCGCGTCATCGCCATCGCCCGAGACGTGGTGCCCGAGGCCCGCGAGGGCGTCAGCTACGCCATGCCCGCGCTCCTCTACCGCGACAAGGGCCTCATCGCCACGGTCCGCACCAAGAAGTTCCTCTCGCTCTACCCCTACAGCGGCGCGGTCGTCGCGTCGGTCCTCGATGCTCTGAGCGACTTCGACACCACCAGCGGGAGCATCCACTACTCCGCGCAGCACCCGCTGCCCGAGGACGTCGTCCGGCGCATCGTGCGAGCCCGACGAGCCGAGATCGACGCGAGAGCGCGCTAGACGACGGGTCACGCCGAGACCGACCTCGCGACCCGGTCTCCCCCGCTCCTTGTGGACCCGCATCGGCTGGGCGTGCAGCCTCGGTGACGCCGCGCAGCGGTCCTGCACGGGAGCCTCGGGCCGTGTCGGTGGGCGTCTCTAGCATCGCGACATGGACTACAAGATCGAACTCATCGTCCTGCCCGTCTCCGACGTGGACCGCGCCAAGGAGTTCTACGCCGCCAAGGTCGGCTTCGTGGTCGACCACGACCAGCGCGTGAGCGACCAGCTGCGGTTCGTCCAGCTGACCCCACCCGGGTCGGCCTGCTCGATCGCCTTCGGCGAAGGCCTCGTGGACACGCCGCCGGGGTCGGTGCACGGGCTCCAGATCGTCGTGGCCGACGCCGATGCAGCGCACGCCGAGCTCTCGGCGCGCGGCGTGCCCGTCAGTGCGGTCGAGGACCTCCCCTGGGGGCGCTTCGTCTACTTCAGCGACCCCGACGGCAACGCCTGGGCCCTCCAGCAGCTGCCGCACCGCGAGTGATCGCGGGGCCCCGGCTCGTCGGGCCCGCCGCAGAGGCGTCGTGAGGACAGCGCACTCGCCTCGTCACCGCCGCGCCGCGCCACGAGGACTCCCGTGGCGCCACCCCGTCGGTTCGCAACTCCGCAACCGACGAGCCCATCCCGTGGGACGGAACCAGCGCGCCTCGTGGTGCTCGTCGCCGTCGCACCCGAGCAGCGCCCCCTCTTCCGCGACGTGCTCGACCAGCTCATCGCCGTGCTGGCCCCACCCGCCTGTGTCGGCACGCTGCTGAGCAAGGGCACCGACCACTCCGCGTTCGTCCGGGCGCTCGACGAGACGCTCGACGCCTGAGCCGAGGCCGGCGCGCCGTGTTCATCGACGTCGACGGCGCACGTTCCAACGGCCGTCGGACCTCGACGCTGCGACGTGCGGAGCAGGGTCGCCCAGGCACCACGGACTCCCCGCATCGGCCCCGCCACCGCTCGCAGTCGGGCCGTGCCCAGCGAATACTGCCCGTGTCGGGTCGGCTCTCGCGGCGGGAGGCAGGCAGATGGCCTTCGCCGGGGTGTGGCCGTTCGACCGGACGACGTTGATCCGGTACCGGACGCGTGCGGCCGGACCCGTCCTGCTCGGCGTGCTGGTGGTGGCCTACGGCGTCCTGTGGGGCGTCCGGCACCCGGCCGGCCCGTGGGGGACGTACCTCGGCCAGGCGATCGGGTCCGAGGCCGTGCTGCTGTTCACCCTGGCACTGGTGCTCATGAGCTCGACCAGCTGGGTCGAGTCGCTGTTCGCCGGTCTGGACCGGGCCGCCATCTGGCACCGCACGTGCGCCATCGCCGGGACGGTGCTGATGCTCGTGCACACCGCGACCACCTCGAGCGGCCAGGAGGCACCGAGGGGCAAGAGCCTCGGCGTGGTCGGCGCCGTCGGGATCGTCGGGCTCGTCCTGTGGGCGATGCTGCCCCGCTGGCGGCAGCTCGTGCCGCCGTTCCTCCGTGCGCCGGTCGAGCGGGTGGCGCAGAGCCCGGGCGGTCGATGGGCACATCGGTTCCTCAACGGCTACGACCTGTGGCGCAACGTGCACCGCGTGCTCGGGCTGTTCGTCGCCGCAGGCATCGTGCACGCCGTGCTCGATGCGACGGTGTTCGGCGGCGACCCGGTGCTGCGGTGGAGCCTGATCGTCGTCGGCGCGACGGGCCTGGCCTTCTACGCGTACCGCGAGCTGTTCGCCCGGTTCTTCGTCCGGGTGCACCGGTACAAGGTCAAGGCCGTCGAGCCGATCCCCGGCCGGGACGCGCAGGTGATCACGCTGGCACCGCAGGCCAAGCCTCTGCGTTTCGTCGCCGGCCAGTGGGCGATCGTCTCCATCGAGACCAAGCAGGGCTGGTCACGCAACCCGTTCTCGATCTCCAGCTCCGACCGGGCGGGCGACCTGTCGATCACGGTCAAGGGCCTCGGCGACTTCTCCAGCAGCGTCGACGACCTCGTGCGCCCCGGCATGCCCGCCGTCGTCGACGGGCCCCACGGCCGCTTCGACCGCGCGCACGGCACGGCGGAACAGGTATGGATCGGTGCCGGGGTGGGCATCACCCCGTTCCTCAGCTGGGCCCGTTCGCTCGACGGCCAGCTGGACGCGGAGCGTGTCGACTTCTACGTCAGCTCGCGCGGCCGCTCACCGTTCGCCGACGAGCTGCAGGGCATCGCCGACGCGCACCCGAACCTGCACCTGCACCTGCACCTGGTCGACACCGCGGTGGACGGTCACCTGACCGCCGAGCGGGTGCTCGCCGAGCTGCCCGTGCCGCCGCAGCGGCTCAGCGTGTTCCTGTGCGGGCCGCAGCGGATGGTCAAGCAGCTCACCCGTGCCTTCCGGCGTGCAGGAGTGGCACAGGTGAACATCCACCACGAGTACTTCAGCTGGCGCTGACCGTCGCCGGGGGTCCCGGCCACCCGCTCCGGGGCGCAGGCGTCAGCGCGCCCCGCGGGGACCCTCCGCGGCAGCGGGTTGCTGCCCGAGCCACCGGTACAGGTGCTCGGGGCGCCCGGCGGCGCCGTAGCGCAGCGTGTAGTCGATCGTCCCGATGTCCAGCAGGTATCGCAGGTAGCGGCGTGCCACACCCGGGCTGATCTCGGCACTCGTCGCGACCTCCGCGGCCGAGATGTTCGACCGCTCACGCAGCACCTCGACCACGACCGCGAGGGTCGGCGCCGAGATGTTCTTCGGCAGGGAGTCCACGCCGGCCGAGCGCAGCGTGCCGTACACGCGGTCCACGTTCCGCTGGTCGGCCTCCGCCATCTGCTGCAGGCGCTGACGTGCGGCCGCGTAGGTGTCGAGCCGTTCGCGGAAGGTGGCGAAGGTGAAGGGCTTGACCAGGTAGTGGGCGACGCCGAGGTGCATGGCGCGACGCAGGATGTCGACGTCCTTCGCCGCGGTGATCGCGATGACGTCGACCTCGACGCCGGTGGTCGCCCGCAGCCGTCGGAGGGTCTCCACGCCGTCCACGTCCGGCAGGTACACGTCGAGCAGCACCAGATCAGGCCGACACTCGGCGACGGCCGCGAGCGCGGTCGCCCCGGTGCTGGCGGTGCCGACCACCTCGAAGCCCGGCACCCGCTCCGTGAACTGGCGGTGCACGGAGACGGCCATGAAGTCGTCGTCGACGATCAGGGTCCGGATCACCCGGCCACCGCCACGCGGTCGCGGGGACGGATCGGCAGCGTCACGGTGAAGACGGCGCCGTCGGCGTTGTCCACCACGATGCGCCCGCCGAGCCGGTGGACGGCCTGGCTGACCAGCGCGAGGCCGAGCCCCCGTCGGCGGCCGTTGCCGCGCGCCACCTTGGTGGTGAACCCGTCGCGGAAGATCTCGGCGGACACCGCGGGGTCGATCCCCGGGCCGGAGTCGTGGACGCGGAGCTGCAGCTGTGGCCCGTCGAGCCCGATCGACACCTCGACCCGGCCACCCGGACCGCTCTGCGCCGCCGAGTCGAGGGCGTTGTCCACGAGGTTGCCGAGGATGGTCACCAGGCTCTGCGGGTCGACGAGCCCGGCCGGCACCTCCTCGACCATCTCGACCCGCAGGGTGACGCCGCGCTCGCTGGCCACCGAGGCCTTGCCGAGCAGCAGCGCGGACACGATCGGCTCCCCGATCCGGCCGACGAGCGCGCCCGCGAGCTCCTGGTGCAGGGAGGAGCTGGTGTTCACGAACCGCACCGCCTCGGCATAGCGCTCGAGCTCGAGCAGGCCCCCGATCACGTGCAGCCGGTTGGCGAACTCGTGCTCCTGCGCCCGGAGGGCGTCGGCCATGGTGCGGACGTCGGCGAGCTCGTCCAGCAGCCCGTCGAGCTCGGTGCGGTCACGGAGCGTGACGACGGCGCCGACCGACGTGCCGTGCACCTCGACGGGCATCCGGTTCACCACGACCACCCGGTCGCCGACCAGCACCACCTCGTCGAGCCCCTCGACCTTGCCGGTCAGCACGTCACGCAGCCGACCGGCGGGCGCCAGCTCGTCGAGGCGTCGGCCCAGCGCCGAGGTGTCGATGCCGATCAGCCGCGTCGCCTCGTCGTTGACCAGCGTGACCCGGCCCGCCGGGTCGATGGTCAGGGCGCCCTCCCGGATGCTGTGCAGCATCGCCTCGCGCTGCTCGAGCAGCGCGGCGATCTCCCGCGGCTCGAGGCCGAACGTCTGCCGCTTCACACGACGTGCCAGCAGGAGCGCACCGAGCGCTCCCAGCCCGAGGCCGAGCAGCGGCGGCACCGACGACTCGGGCAGGCGTGCCGCCAGCTCCGAGCTGACGTGCGCCTCGAGCACCCCGACCGAGACCAGCCCGACGACGGTCCCGTCCGGCGCGACGATCGGCACCTTGGCGCGCATGGACCGACCGAGCGAGCCGGTCTCCACGCCGGTGAAGGTGTTGCCGGCCAGGACCGACTGCGGGTCCTCGGCCGGGTCTCCGAGCAGGGACGTCCCGATCAGCTGGGGGTTCGGGTGCGAGTACCTGATGCCCTGGCGGTCCGCGACGACGATGAACGCGGCCCCGGTCGCGTGACGGACCCGCTCGGCGACCGGGGCGATCACGCGGGCCGGCGAGGGGCCCGCGAGCGCCGTGACGATCTCCGGCATCGAGGCCACCGTGCGCGCGATGGCCAGGGACGACTCGGCCGTCCGGGCGTCCAGCACCCGCCTGGCCTGCACGAACGACACGGCGAAGCCCGCGACGACCGTCAGCAGCAGGATCACGATCTGCAGCGTGAAGATCTGCGTCGACAGCCGATGGCGTTCACCGATGAGTGCCATTGGCGGATGTTAGTCCGGTTCCGCGACTTTGCCGCCGCGACCGAAATGCTCATCAAAGCCCTCATCGATCAGTTGGTGCGATCTACCGACGCAATCTGGACCGGACGTGTGGCGCCGCTCACAGTCGTCGGACCCGGTGATCTCCCGACGAAGCGAGAGGACCGCCCGACATGTCCTTCAGACAGCCCCTTCCCCGAACCGCCGACGAGAGCGCCGCCCCGCGCTCCGCCGCCGCCCGCGGGGCCGCCCCGGCCTCGGCACCGCAGGCCCGTTCCCGTATCGAGCTCGTCGGTGTCACGAAGCGGTTCGTGTCGCCGACGGGGGCCGCCATGACCGCGCTGCGCGACGTCGACTTCGTCGTCGAGCCCGGTCAGTTCTGCGCCGTCGTCGGCCCGACCGGCTGCGGGAAGTCCACGACGCTCACCATGGTGGCCGGCCTCGACCGGCCCACCGCCGGTGTGGTCCGCGTCGGCGGCGCGGTGGTGGACGGCATCCCCGACAGCACCAGCTTCATGTTCCAGCACGACGCGCTGCTGCCCTGGAAGAGCGTGCTGCAGAACGTCGCGCTCGGGCCTCGGTTCCGCGGCGAGTCGAAGGCGTCCGCCCTCGGGCGTGCACGGGAGTGGCTCCACGTGGTCGGCCTGTCCGGCTTCGAGGACCACCACCCCCACCAGCTGTCGGGCGGCATGCGCAAGCGGGCCACGCTCGCGGCGTCGCTGATCAGCGAGCCGTCGATCCTGCTGATGGACGAGCCGTTCGGAGCCCTCGACGTGCAGACCAAGGCGATCATGTCGAACGAGCTGCTCACGTTGTGGGAGCGAACCCGGCCCTCGGTCATCTTCATCACGCACGACCTCGAGGAGGCCGTGGCGCTCGCCGACCGGGTCGTGGTGATGACCGCCGGTCCCGGCACCGTGAAGGCGGTCTACGACATCGACCTGCCCCGCCCGCGCGGGGCCGTGCAGGAGATCCGGTTCGACAGCCGGTTCCTCGAGCTGCACCAGCGCATCTGGGAGTCGCTGCGCGAGGAGGTCGAGCGCGCGTACGCGAGAACCGGCCGCGCCGCCGGCTCCGCCACCACCGGCACCTCCGAGGGAGGACGGCCGTGAACGAGGCCTCGACCGTGGGCGACGCGCGGACGCTCGCCGCCGTCCGCGCACAGTCCGTCCAGTCCGCTCCCGGTGACGAGGCGTCGATCGCCGAGGCGGCGCGCCGCCGCGTGCGCCGACGGAAGGTCCTGGTCCAGACGACGCGGCTCGCCGTGCTCGTCGTGGTCGTCGGCGGCTGGCAGCTGTTCACCGACCGCAAGATCGTCGACCCGTTCTTCTTCGGCCAGCCGTCGGGGATCGTGCTCAAGCTGACGGACTGGGTGCAGCACGGCACGGCCTACGGCTCCCTGTGGCTGCAGATCGGCGTGACCATGAAGGAGGCCCTGCTGGGGTTCGCCTACGGCACGCTCGCGGGGATCGTCCTCGGCGTCCTGCTGGGCCAGATCCCGTTCCTGGCCGACGTGATCGGGCCCTTCATCAAGGTGCTCAACGCGATCCCCCGCATCGTGCTCGGGTCGATCTTCGTCGTGTGGCTGGGGTTCGGCACCACCTCGAAGGTGCTCCTGGCGGCCGTCCTCGTCTTCTTCGTCGTGTTCTTCAACGCCTTCCAGGGCGTGCGTGAGGTCGACCGCAACCTCGTCGCCAACGTGCGGGTGCTCGGCGCCTCCCGTGCGCAGACCGTCCGGCACGTCGTGCTGCCGTCGGCCGTCGTCTGGATCATCGCGAGCCTGCACGTCGCCTTCGGGTTCGCGATCATCGGGGCGATCGTCGGCGAGTTCCTCGGGGCCCAGCAGGGCCTCGGGCTGGTGATCTCGACGGCGCAGAACAACTTCGACCCCAACGGGATCTTCGCCGCGATGCTGCTCATCGCCGTCGTGGCGCTCAGCGCCGAGGGGCTGATCAGCCAGCTCGAGAAGCGCCTGCTCAGCTGGCGGCCCGGCACCCAGACCGAGGTCGCGGGGCTCTAGCCCCTTCCCTCGCCGGCAGATCGCTGGGCGAGCCTGCCCTGCCACGGCTCTGCCCTGCCACTGCGCTGCCCGTCCGCCTGCCCCGAACCACCGAGGAGGTGCCCACCCAGACGTGACCGACCGGACCACCCGCACATCAGCTCTCAACGAGGAGAACGAGACATGGCCACACGAGTGCACGCCCGAACGATGACGGGGTTCGTCGCTGTCGCGACGACCATGACCCTCGCCGCCTGCGGCGGCGCCGCGAGCGGGAGCGGGAGCGCGAGCAGTGCCGCCACCGGCGCCGGCAGCGCCAGCGCTGCGCCGGTCACCGTGACGATGATGGTCGGCGGGATCGACAAGCAGATCTACCTGCCGTACCAGCTGGCCGAAGGGCTGGGCTACTACAAGAAGTACGGCATCGACATGAAGCTGAGCACCGAGGTGTCCGGCGGTGTCGGGGCCGAGGACGCGGTGGCGTCGGGCCAGGTGAACCTGGCCGGTGCGTGGTACGTCCACACCATCGACTTCCAGCAGAAGGGCAAGGACGTCATCAGCGTCGCCCAGCTGAGCGGAGCGCCGGGCGAGCGGGAGATGTGCGCGACGGGCTCGAACATCTCCTCGGCGGCCGACTGGTCGGGCAAGACCGTCGGGGTCACCGACCTCGGCTCCGGCACCGACGACCTGACGCTGTACCTGGCCGCGAAGAGCAGCCTCACCCAGGCGCAGTTCCACCGGCAGGGCGTCGGCGCGGGCAGCACCCTGGTCGCGGCGCTGCAGCACGGCAGCGTCGTCTGCGGCATGACGACCCAGCCGACCGTCAGCGCGCTGGAGACGCAGAAGATCGCGTACTCCGCGATCGACCTGGCCACGACGGACGGGGCCGACAAGTGGCTCGGCGGCGCCTTCCCGTCCGCCGCCGTCCTGGCGAAGGCCGACTGGGTCAATGCGAACAAGGACACCGTGCAGAAGGTGGTCGACGCGCTCGTGGCGACGATGCACTACATCGCGACCCACAGCGCGGCGGACATCGCGGACCACCTGCCGCCGAACTTCGTGTCCAACGGCCTGGTGACCAAGGACCTCTACGTCAAGGCGCTCGACCAGGACAAGGGACAGTTCCTGCCCGACGGCATGATGCCGGCCAACGGCCCTGAGACGGTCCTGGCGGTGGAGAAGCTGGCCGGGAAGGTGACCGCACCCGTCGACCTGACGAAGACGTACACCAACGACTTCGTCGTCGCCGCCAACAAGCTGGAGGGCTTCGCCCAGTAGCGGGCGTCCGCACCCGGGTGCGTGCCCCACCGAGCAGAGGTGGGGCACGCACCCGTGCCCATGCAGGCGGGCGGCCGTCGCTCGCACGGGCCGGGACGTCAGCTCCCGGAGTGGCGGTCCAGGAAGGCGTACACGTCGTTCTCGTCGACCCCCGGGAACGTCCCCGTGGGGAGCGGCGCCAGGATCTGCGTGTGCACCACCGCGCTGGGCCAGGAGCGGTCTGCCCACCGTTCGGCGGGTTCGCGCGCCGGGAGCCGGCAGCACCGGGGGTCGGGACAGGTGGAGCGGGTGCGCACCGTCGTCTCCCGCCCACGGAACCACTTGGCCTGGTCGAACGGCACCCCGAACGTGATGGAGAACTCGCCGAGCGAGGTGGTGCCGGTCTGGGTGGACGCCCAGTAGGTGCCGACGGGCGTGTCCACGTACTGGTGGTTCTCCGCGCTGCGGTCGCGCCGGCCGAAGGCGGCGCGCGCCGGCCAGTGCCGGCACACGATCTGCCCGGCTGAGGCGCCGGTGCTGTCCGTCGGGAGCGGGAAGCCGTCGTTCTCGTAGCCCTTGTACAGGGCGCCGTCCTCCCCCACCCGCATGAAGTGGACCCGCAGGTCGAGGTGCGAGGTGAGCAGGTTGGTCATCCGTTGGGCGGCCGTCTCGTGCGTCACGCCGAACGCGTCGCGCAGGTCCTCGACCGCCAGGTTCTTGGCCTTCTTGGCCCGCTCGAGGAACGGGACCGCCGCGAACTGCGGCATGAGGCAGGCGGCCGCGAAGTAGTTGATCTCGATGCGTTGGCGCAGGAAGTCCGCGTAGCTGGTGGGTCGCTCGTGGCCGAGGACCCGGTGGGCGATCGCCTGCAGCGCCAGGGAGCGCAGCCCGTGGCCGCCCGGGATCGAGGCGGGCGGCAGGTAGATGCGCCCGTTGGCCAGGTCGGTGATCGTGCGCGTCGACGGCGGGAGGTCCGGGGTGTGGACCAGCGTGAAGCCGAGGCTCTCGGCCATCTGCGCGACGCTGCGGTGGCTGAGCGCCCCCGTCGTGTAGCCGCTGCGGCGGACCAGGTCCCCGGCGACCTCCTCGATCGGCGGCAGCCAGTTGTCCCGCTGGCGCATCCACCGGTGCAGCACCGTGGTCGCCCGGCGGGCCTCCTCCGGCGTGGCGACCGCGGCGTCCGTGCGGCGGGCCAGCTCCTCGTGCAGGCCGACCAGAGCCTCCAGCACGTCGGTGGGCAGGGTGCGACCGGGGCGGATCTCCGGCAGGCCGAGAGCCGCGTAGGTTGCGCGCCGCTGGCCCCGGTCGAGCGCGATCTCGAGGGCCGCCCGGCGAGACGGTGGTTCGACGGACAGGAACGAGGCCGTCGGCACGCCGAGCGTGGTCGCGATCGCCTGCAGCAGCGTCACGCGGGGCTCACGCCGGCCGTTCTCGACGAGGGAGAGCTGGCTGGGGCTCACCCCGACCGCCGCGCCCAGCTGGTCCAGCGTCATGCCCCGTTCGGTCCGGACGTGCCGGATGCGGCGACCCAGCGTCAGCAGGTCGTCGGCCTCCGCCGCCGCACCCGTCGTCTCCGGCACGGCGATCACCGGGCCGCTCAGGGCGGCCTGGCTGGTCCGGCGGGCGGCGTCGATCGACATGGCATGACGGTATCGAAAGATCCGCGTTTCTTGCGACCACCGGCACGGTTCCTCGTGGCCCGGACGGTGCAATCGTCAAGACCGTCCGCGATGTTGCGAGAGAAGGAGCACCCGATGACGTCCCTGGCCGAACCGAGCGTGACCGTGAGCGGTCAGCACCTGGCGCAGCGCAACGAGCGCCTCGGCACCTGGGTCGAGGACGTCGCCCGCCTCACGCTCCCCGACCGGGTCGTGTGGTGCGACGGGTCGGCACGGGAGTACCAGGAGCTGTGCGACCTGCTCGTCGACGCCGGGACGTTCGTGCGGCTGAACCCCGAGCGGCGCCCGCGGTCCTTCCTCGCACGGTCGGCCCCGGGGGACGTGGCGCGCGTGGAGAGCCGGACGTTCATCTGCTCGGAGCGCCAGCAGGATGCGGGTCCGACGAACAACTGGCGGGAACCCGCGCAGATGCGCGCCGAGCTCGACGGTGCGTTCGCCGGCTCCATGCGGGGGCGGACGATGTACGTGGTGCCGTTCTCGATGGGTCCGGTCGGCTCACCGCTCGCCGAGATCGGCGTGGAGCTGACCGACTCCCCCTACGTCGTGGTGAGCATGCACCTGATGACGCGCGTCGGGGCGGCGGTGCTGGAGCAGCTGGGCTCGGACGGGGACTTCGTGCCGGCCGTGCACAGCGTCGGGATGCCGCTGGTCGACCCCGACGGCACGGCCCGCGCGGACGTGCCGTGGCCGTGCAACGAGACGAAGTACATCGTGCACTTCCCGGAGAGCCGCGAGATCTGGTCGTTCGGCTCGGGGTACGGCGGGAACGCCCTGCTGGGCAAGAAGTGCTTCGCGCTGCGGATCGCCTCGGTGATGGGCCGCGACGGTGGCTGGCTGGCCGAGCACATGCTCCTGCTGCGGCTGACCAGCCCCGAGGGACGCGACTACCACCTGGCCGCGGCGTTCCCCTCCGCGTGCGGCAAGACGAACCTGGCGATGGTGCGTCCGACCCTGCCGGGCTGGTCCGCCCAGACGCTGGGCGACGACATCGTCTGGATGCGCCCCGGCCCGGACGGCGGCCTGCGCGCGATCAACCCGGAGGCCGGGTTCTTCGGCGTCGCCCCCGGCACGGGCGAGACCACCAACCCCACCGCGATCGCCATGGTCGCCAGCGACACGATCTTCACCAACGTCGCCCTCACCGACGACGGCGACGTGTGGTGGGAGGGGCTGACCGAGCAGGTCCCCGACCACCTGGTCGACTGGACGGGCCAGGACTGGACCCCCGGCTGCGGCCGCCCGGCGGCCCACCCGAACTCCCGGTTCACCGTCCGCGCGGACCGGTGCCCGGCGATCGCCCCGGACTGGGAGGACCCCGCCGGGGTGCGGGTCGACGCCATCCTGGTCGGCGGCCGGCGGGCGACCAACGTGCCGCTGGTCACCCAGGCCCGGGACTGGGCTCACGGGGTGTTCCTCGGCGCGACGATCTCCTCCGAGCAGACCGCCGCCGCCGAGGGGACGGTCGGCGCCCTGCGCCGGGACCCGTTCGCCATGCTGCCGTTCTGCGGCTACCACATGGGCGACCACTGGGCGCACTGGCTCGAGGTCGGCGCCCGGCTCGGAGCCGGCGCCCCGGCGATCTTCGCCGTGAACTGGTTCCGCAAGGGTGCCGACGGGCGGTACCTGTGGCCCGGGTACGGGGAGAACTCGCGGGTGCTCGCGTGGGTCGTGGGGCGGCTGGAGGGGTCGGCGGCTGCCGTGGACTCCCCCGTCGGCCTGCTGCCCGCCCCCGGCGCGCTGGACGTCACCGGGCTCGACGTCGGCCCCGACCAGGTGTCCGAGCTGCTCGACGTCGACCCGGCCGCCTGGCTGGCCGAGGCGGACGCCACCGCGCAGTGGTTCGAGACCTTCGGCGACCGGCTGCCGCCACAGATCGGTGCCGAGCTGACCGGACTTCGGCAGCGCCTGGTCGAGCGCCTGTGACGGGGCCGACCCGGCCGGCGGACGGAGCGTGCGTCTGACCCGGTTGTCAGTCCTGCGGCGACAGCTCCGCGGTGGCGAGGTGCTCGCGCAGCGCGCCGTCGAGGGTCTCGATGTCGCCTTGCTCGACCAGCTGCGCGAGGCGGCGATGGTCCTGCAGGATCCGCTCGGCGTTCGGCCCGCTGGCCGCGCGCCGGGCGGTGAGCAGCACCTGCCGTGCGCGCAGCTTGTCGTAGAAGTCGAGCAGCACCGGGTTGCCGCCGGCGACGACGAAGGACCGGTGGAACTCGACGTCCACCTCGACGAACCGCGCGAGGTCGGCCCGGGCGAGCTGTTCCGCCTGGTCGTCGACCAGCGCGGCGAGGGTCCGCGCCAGCGCCCGGCGGTCCGGGTCCGGCAGCGACCGCACCGACGCGTACTCGACGGCGTGCCGGGCCTGCGTCACGTGGCGGGACTCCTCCGGGCCGATCTGCCGGACCAGGGCGCCGCGCTGCGGGTAGATGGTCACCCAGCCCTCGTCCTGCAGCCGGACGAGCGCCGTGCGGACCGGCGTGCGGCTGACCCCCACCCGGGCGGCCAGGTCGTGCTCGCTGACCATCGAGCCCGGGGCGATCTCCCCGCTGGCGATCGCCTGGCGGATCTCCTGGAGCGCCCGCTGTGCGGCGCTCGGCGTCTGCTGCACCACCACGTGCCCCCTCGTTCCCGCTGGTCGACCCCCAGTCTGTCCCACTCGGGTCGCGGGGGTAGTCTGACTGGTATCCCAGTTGGATTCCAGTAGGACGGCGGTTGCATGTCGGAGGCGACGGTGGGCGTGGGCCCGTGGACGGGCGCGGACCGGTGGACCGGACGGGCCCGCCCCTGGCGGACGGTCGCCCCGGCCGTGTTCGCGGCGGCCTGGGGTGGCAACCACTTCACACCGCTGATGCTGATGTACCGGCAGCACGACGGGTACACGACGATGGCGGTGGACGTCGTGTTCGCGGCCTACGTCGCGGGCCTGGTGCCGGGGTTCCTGCTGTCCGGCGCACTGTCGGACCGGTACGGCCGCAAGCGCGTGATGGTGCCCGCCGTGGTGCTGGGCATCGCCGCGAGCGCGGCCCTGGCCACGGGCGTGCACACCCTGCCGCTGATGTGCCTGGGACGGCTGCTGTCCGGGCTGAGCGTCGCCGCGGCGATGGTGGTGGGCACCAGCTGGTTGCGGGAGCTGTCGCAGGGTCCGTGGGAGCAGGGGGCGGACGACGGCACGGGCGCCGCACGCGCCTCGGTGACGCTGACCCTCGGGTTCGGTGTGGGCGCCGGGGTGTCGGGTGCGCTCGCGCAGTGGGCGCCCGGGCCGTCCGTCCTCCCCTACGTCGTGCACGTGCTGCTCTCGCTCTGGGCGATCGCCGCCCTGGTCGCAGCCCCGGAGACGCGCCGGTTCGACGCCGACATCCGCTCGCTGCTGGCGGACCTGCGGGTGCCGGCGGCGTCGCGCCGTCGGTTCCTGCTGGTGCTGACCCCGCTGGCGCCGTGGGTGTTCGCCGGCGCCGCGCTGGCGTACGCGGTGCTGCCCGCGCTGCTGCACCGGGCCAGCCATGGGGAGGACGTCGCCGTCGCGGCCGTGCTCGCGCTGGTGACCCTCGGCACCGGCGCGCTGGTCCAGGTGGGCCTGCGGCGGTTGCCGCCGGCGCGGCGCCGGCACGCGCCGCACGTGGGGATGGGCGCGATGGCGGTCGGTGCCGCGCTGTGCGCCCGGGCGGCGGCCGCACCGACGTTGTGGCTGGCAGCGGTCGCCGCGGTGGTGCTGGGGCTCGGTTACGGCATCTGCATGGTGACCGGTCTGGTGGAGGTGCAGCGGCTGACCGACGAGGAGCACCTCGCCGGGCTGACGGGCGTGTACTACAGCCTCACGTACCTGGGCTTCACGCTGCCCGTGGTGCTGGCCTGGCTGCAGCCGTTCGGCAGCTACCCCGTGCTGCTGACCGCCGTCGCGGCGCTGGCGGTGGTGTGCGGCGCCGTCGTCGCCGTCGCACGGCGGACGATCCCCGTGCCGGTCTGGCCGGACGCGTCGGCGGCGCCGTGGCTCGAGCGGGTGGGCGCCGAATGACCAGGCGCCTGACGGGGCGCGGCCGGCCGGAGGGGCGCAGGTGGCCGCGGCCGCAGCACCCGCACGAGGTCGACGAGGCGCGGCTCCTCGCGGCGACCCGGGACGAGCTCCACGAGCGCGGGTACGACGGCATCACGCTCACCGCCGTGGCCACGCGCGCGGGTGCGCGCCCGAGCACGGTGCACCGGCGGTGGTGGACCCGGGCGGAGCTGGTGCTCGACGCGCTCGCCGACTCCACCCCGTCCTCGGCAGCGGTGCCCGATACCGGGACGTTGCGCGGCGACCTGCGCGCGCTGCGGGCGGGCGCGCACGAGGAGGCGTTCTGGCGTGCTCTGCCCGGGCTGGTGGCCGACGCCGCCGACTCGCCGGAGCTGACACCGACGATCCGCGAGCGGCTGGTCCGGCCGCGCGTCGAGCAGCTGCGCGCGGTGCTGCGCCGAGCGGCGGCCCGGGGCGAGCTCGCGGTCGGAGCCGACCCCGACCTGCTGGCCGAGGCGCCCGCCGCGATGGTGACGTACCGGCTGCTCGTCGGCCGGGACCCGCTCGACCCAGCCTTCCTCGAGGCCGTCCACGAGGGGCTGCTCGTGCCGGCCGCCACCGCGGGCTGCGCCGCGCGCTGACGACGAGGGCCGCCGGACCACGTCTGTCCGGGCCCGGGTTGCGTCCGGGGCGGCGGCTCCGACGTCCGGGAACCGTCAGGATCGGCGCCCGGCGCCGACCCCGGTGGATCAATGGTCGTGACGGCCACGGTGGACGTCCGGCCTGCGGGCCGTGGACGGCGAGGGGTGCGCACGCGATGGCGGACCTGGCGTTCGTGGTGCTGACCGCCCTGTGCTTCGTGGTGCTGGGGCTGCTGGTGCGTGGGTTGGAGCGGCGGTGAACGCCGAGACGTGGGTCGCGCTGGCGATCGCCGCGGCGCTGGCGGGCTACCTGCTGTACGCGCTGCTGCACCCGGAGCGGTTCTGATGTCCGCCGGGGCAGCGGCGGTCGCCCAGATCGCCATCGTGGTCGCGGTGCTGGCGGCGGTGCACGTCCCGCTCGGCGACCACATGGCACGGGCGCTGGAGAGCACCCGGCACCTGCGCGTCGAACGGTGGGTGTATCGCCTGTGCGGCATCGACCCGGACGCCGACCAGCGCTGGGGCGTGTACGCCCGGTCGCTGCTGGCGTTCTCCGGCGTCGGCGTTCTCGTGCTGTACGGGCTGCAGCGGGTGCAGGCGCACCTGCCGCTGTCCCTCGGCCTGAGCGCCGTGAACCCCGCGACCGCGTGGAACACCGCCGCCTCGTTCGTCACCAACACCAACTGGCAGTCGTACTCGGGCGAGCAGACCATGGGCCAGCTGGTGCAGATGGCCGGGCTCGCGGTGCAGAACTTCCTGTCCGCGGCGGTCGGCCTGGCGGTGGCGGTCGCGCTGGTGCGCGGGTTCACGCGCAGCCGTACGGACCGGATCGGCAGCTTCTGGGTGGACGTCGTCCGCTCCGTGGTCCGCATCCTGCTGCCCCTGGCCGTGCTCGCCGCGGTGGTGCTGCTGGCCGGCGGCGTGGTGCAGAACCTGACCGGCGTGCACGACGTGACGACGTTGGCCGGTGGCACGCAGCACCTGGTCGGCGGCCCGGTGGCCTCGCAGGAGGCGATCAAGGAGCTGGGCACCAACGGCGGCGGCTACTTCAACGCCAACAGCGCCCACCCGTTCGAGAACCCGTCCGCGTGGACCAACCTGGTCGAGGTCGTCCTGCTGCTGACGATCCCTTTCTCCCTGCCGCGGACGTTCGGCACGTTGGTGCACGACCGGCGGCAGGGCGCGGCGATCCTCGCCGTGATGGGCACGCTGTGGGGTGCCGCCGTGGCCGTCGCCACCTGGGTGGAGCTGCGCGGTCCCGGAGCGGTGCCGGCGCTGGCGGGCGCCGCGATGGAGGGCAAGGAGGTCCGGTTCGGGCCGGCCGCGTCCGCCCTCTTCGCTGCCTCGACCACCGGCACCTCGACCGGCGCGGTGAACGCCGCGCACGACTCGCTGACCGCCCTCGGCGGCGGCGTCGCGATGATGAACATGATGCTGGGCGAGGTCTCCCCCGGCGGCGTCGGCACCGGGCTGTACGGGATGCTCGTCGTCGCGGTGCTCGCCGTGTTCCTCGCCGGCCTGATGGTGGGGCGCACGCCGGAGTACCTCGGCAAGAAGGTGGGCCGCCGCGAGGTCACCCTCGTCGCGCTGTCGATCCTCACCATGCCGGCGATCGTGCTGGTGGGCGGCGCGCTGACCGCCGGGGTCCCCGCGCTGCGGGCCGCCGCCATCAGCACCGGCGGCCCGCACGGGCTGAGCGAGATCCTCTACGCCTACGCCTCCGCCGGGAACAACAACGGCTCCGCCTTCGGCGCGTTCACCGCCACCTCGACCTACCAGGAGGTCGCGCTCGGCATCGCCATGCTGCTGGGCCGGTTCGTGCCGATCGTGCTGACGCTGGCCCTGGCCGGCTCGTTCGCCGCGCAGCGGACCGTGCCGCCCGGCGCGGGCACGCTGCCCACCCACACCCCGGTGTTCGTCGGGCTGCTGGTGGGCGTCGTCGTCATCGTCGCCGGCCTGACCTTCTTTCCCGCGCTCGCGCTCGCACCCTTCGCCGAGGCCCTGTCATGACCGTCACCGCGCTGCCAGCCCCCGCTCCCGACCTGCCGAGCACCCGGCCCCCGGCCGGGGCGTTCGAGCCGCGGCAGCTGCTCGCCTCGCTGCCGCAGGCTCTGCGCAAGCTCGACCCGCGCCACCAGCTGCGCTCCCCCGTGATGTTCGTGGTCTGGGTGGGCGCGGCGCTGACCACGGTGCTGGCGGTGCTGCACCCCAGCGGGTTCGCGTGGGCCATCACCGTGTGGCTGTGGCTGACGGTGGTGTTCGCCAACCTCGCGGAGGCGGTGGCCGAGGGTCGGGGACGGGCCCAGGCGGCGTCCCTGCGCCGCACGCGCACGTCCACCACGGCGCACCGGCTGCGCGCGGACGGCACCCTCGAGGACGTCCCCGGCGTGGCGCTGACGGTCGGCGACCGCGTGGTGGTGACCGCGGGCGAGGTGATCCCCGGCGACGGCGACGTGGTCGAGGGCGTGGCGGCGGTCGACGAGTCCGCGGTCACGGGTGAGTCCGCGCCGGTGATCCGCGAGTCCGGCGGCGACCGGTCGGCCGTCACCGGCGGCACCCGGGTGCTGTCCGACCGGATCGTCGTGCAGATCACCGCCAAGCCGGGCGAGACCTTCCTGGACCGGATGATCGCCCTGGTCGAGGGCTCGGCCCGGCAGCGGACGCCCAACGAGATCGCACTCACTCTGCTGCTGGCGTCGCTGACGCTGATCTTCCTGCTGGCCGTCGTCACGCTGCAGCCGCTCGCCACCTACTCCGGCCGGCCGCAGTCGATCACGGTGCTGGTCGCCCTGCTGGTGTGCCTGATCCCCACCACCATCGGCGCGCTGCTGTCCGCGATCGGCATCGCCGGCATGGACCGGCTGGTGCAGCGCAACGTGATGGCGCTGTCGGGGCGGGCCGTCGAGGCGGCCGGGGACGTCGACGTGCTGCTGCTGGACAAGACCGGCACCATCACGCTCGGCAACCGGCAGGCGGTCGAGCTGGTGCCGGCGGACGGCGTGGCGGCGGACCGGTTGGCGGACGCCGCGCAGCTCTCGTCCCTGGCGGACGAGACGCCGGAGGGCCGCTCGATCGTCGTGCTCGCCAAGGAGGAGTTCGGGCTGCGCGAGCGGCCGGCGGGCCAGCTGGGCCAGACCACGTTCATCCCGTTCTCGGCGCAGACCCGGATGAGCGGGGTGGACCAGTCCGGCCCGGACGGCACCCGGTCGATCCGCAAGGGGGCCGCGAGCGCGGTGATGGCCTGGGTGCGCGAGCACGGTGGGCACCCGACGGCCGACGTGGGCGAGGCGGTGGACGCGATCGCGGGGTCGGGCGGCACGCCGCTGGTGGTCGCCGAGCTGGTGGGCGACGGGCCGGCGCGGGCGCTCGGCGTGGTGCACCTGAAGGACGTGGTGAAGTCCGGCATGCGCGAGCGGTTCGCGCAGCTGAGGGCGATGGGCATCCGGACGGTGATGATCACCGGCGACAACCGGCTGACCGCCGCCGCGATCGCCGACGAGGCGGGGGTCGACGACTTCCTGGCCGAGGCGACCCCGGAGGACAAGCTCGCGCTGATCCGCACCCAGCAGGCCGACGGACGGCTGGTCGCGATGACGGGCGACGGCACCAACGACGCCCCGGCGCTGGCTCAGGCCGACGTCGGGGTGGCGATGAACACCGGCACCTCGGCCGCCAAGGAGGCCGGGAACATGGTCGACCTCGACTCCAACCCGACCAAGCTGATCGAGATCGTCGCGATCGGCAAGCAGCTGCTGATCACCCGTGGGGCGCTGACCACGTTCTCCATCGCCAACGACGTGGCCAAGTACTTCGCGATCATCCCGGCGATGTTCGCCGGCCTGTACCCGCAGCTGCAGGCGCTGAACGTGATGCACCTGCACTCGCCGCAGACGGCGGTGCTGTCGGCCGTCGTGTTCAACGCCCTGATCATCGTGGCGCTGGTGCCGGTGGCCCTGCGCGGTGTCCGGTACACCCCGTCAAGCGCCGCGGCCCTGCTGCGCCGCAACCTGCTGGTGTACGGCCTCGGCGGGATCGTCGTGCCGTTCCTCGGCATCAAGGCGATCGACCTGCTCGTCACGCTGCTGCCCGGCCTGTGACCGGGACGGAACGGGAAACTCGATGACCTCCTGGCTGCGTCAGCTGCTCGCCGGCGTCAAGGTGCTGCTCGTCGCGACGCTCGTGCTCGGCGTCGCCTACCCCCTGCTGGTGCTGGGCATCGGCCGGCTGATGCCCGCCCGCGCCGACGGGTCGCTGGTGCGCGTCGGCGGCACGGTGGTCGGCTCCGCCCTGATCGGCCAGCCGTCCGGCGGCGACCAGTGGTTCCAGCCGCGGCCGTCGGCCGCCGGCGACGGCTACGACCCCCTGGCATCGGGCGGCTCGAACCTCGGCCCGAACGATCCGGGACTGCTGGCCACGGTGCAGCAGCGGCGTCAGCAGGTCGCCGCTCGCGAGGGTGTCGACCCGGCCGCGGTGCCGGCGGACGCCGTGACGGCGTCGGCCTCGGGGCTCGACCCGGACATCTCCCCGGCCTACGCGCGGCTGCAGGTGGCCCGCGTCGCGCGCGTGCGCGGTCTGGACCCGGCCGTGGTCCGCGCGCTGGTGGACGCGCACGTCGAGGGGCGCACCCTCGGCGTGCTCGGCGACCCGCACGTCGACGTGCTGCAGCTGAACGTGGCGCTCGCCGCGCTGCCCGCCGCTGCGGCAGGGTGAGCACGTGGGCAACGCAGATCGGCGGCGCGGGACGCTGCGGGTCTTCCTCGGCGCGGCCCCCGGCGTCGGCAAGACCTACGCGATGCTCGACGAGGCACAGCGCCGGCACGAGCGGGGCGTCGACGTCGTCGCCGGCCTCGTCGAGACCCACGGCCGCGAGCAGACCGCCGCTCAGCTCGCCGGTCTGGAGGTGCTCCCGCGACGAACGATCGCGTACCGCGGCACCAGCTTCGGAGAGCTCGACGTCGATGCGGTGCTGGCCCGCCACCCCGAGGTCGCGCTGATCGACGAGCTGGCGCACACCAACGTGCCCGGCAGCCGCAACGCCAAGCGGTGGCAGGACGTCGAGGAGGTGCTCGACGCCGGCATCGACGTGGTCACCACGGTGAACATCCAGCACCTGGAGTCGCTCAACGACGTGGTCGAGTCGATCACCGGCGTGCACCAGCAGGAGACGGTGCCCGACGAGGTGGTGCGCCGCGCCGACCAGATCGAGCTGGTCGACATGAGCCCGGAGGCGCTGCGCCGCCGGCTGGCGCACGGCAACGTCTACCGGCTCGACAAGGTGGACGCGGCGCTGACCCACTACTTCCGCCCCGGCAACCTCACCGCGCTGCGCGAGCTCGCCCTGCTGTGGACGGCCGACCGGGTCGACGACGCCCTCGCCCGCTACCGCGAGGAGCACGACATCGCGGAGCTGTGGCCGGCGCGCGAGCGGCTCGTGGTCGCCGTCAGCGGCGGCCCCGAGACGGAGACCCTGGTGCGCCGGGGCGTGCGGACCGCGTCCCGGCCGGCCGGTGGCGAGCTGCTGGTGCTGCACGTGTCCCGTGGCGACGGCCTGGCCGGTGCCGGTCCCGAGGCGCTGGCGCGGCACCGGACGTTCACCGAGAGCCTCGGCGGCACGTGGCACAACGTCGTCGGGGACGACGTCGCGGCGGCGATCCTCGACTTCGCGCGGGCGATGAACGCCACACAGGTGCTGCTCGGCGCCACCCGCCGCCGGGGCCCCCTCGGCCGCCTGGCACCCGGGGTGGTGCCGCGGGTCATCCGGGGCGCCGGCGACATCGACGTGCTCGTCGTCACCCACGAGCGCGCCGGCGGCGGCCGCCCGGTCCGGGCTCGCCGGCCAGGACTGTCGGTGCGCCGGGTGGCCACCGCCTGGGCGCTCGCCGTCGCGGGGCCCGTCCTCCTCGGGCTCGCGCTGCGGCAGGCGCAGGCCGCGGCGACCTCCCTGCCGACCGTCCTCATGCTGTTCCTCGCCCTGACCGTCGGCGTCGCGATCGTCGGCGGCGTGGGGCCGGCGCTGTGCGCCGCCGTGCTCAGCGGCCTGCTCAGCAACTACCTGTTCGTCCCGCCCGTCGGCACCCTGACCATCACGCAGCCGCAGAACGCCGTCGCCATCGCCGTCCTGATCGCCGTCGCCGTCGCCGTCTCGGCGGTGGTGGACCTCGCCGCCCGGCGCAGCGTGCAGGCCGTCCGTGCTCGCGGCGAGGCGGACACGCTCGCCTCCGTCTCCGCGGCCGTGCTCCGCGGCACCGACGCGGTGCCGGCCATGCTCACGTCGCTGCGCGAGGCCTTCTCGGTCGACGGTGTCACCCTGCTGACGCGTGCGGACGAGACCTCCGCCTGGGCGCCCGCGCACAGCACCGGGCTCGCGGCGGCCGACCCGTCCGAGGCCGACGTCACCTTCGTCCCCGTGCACCCCACGCTCGCCCTCACGCTGCGGGGACGTCCGCTGTCGGCCGAGGACCTCCGGGTCGTCGCCGCGGTCGGCGTGCACGCCGCAGCCGCGCTCGAGCGCGACGCCCTGCAGGCGCAGGCCAAGGCCGCCCGACTGGAACGCGAACGGACCGCGACGCGGACCGCGCTGCTCGCGGCCGTCTCCCACGACCTGCGCACCCCGCTCGCCGCGATCAAGGCCGGCGTCACCGCCCTGACGAGCAGCGGCGACATCCTGCCGCCGGCCGACCGGGACGCCCTGCTGGACGACCTGACCACCAGCACCGACCGGCTGCAGGCGCTGATCGACAACCTGCTGGACATGAGCCGCCTCGACGCCGGCGCCGTCACCGTGGCCCGCACCCCCGTCGCCCTCGACGAGGTGGTGCTGACCGCGCTGGCCCCGCTCGACGACGAGCGGCTGAGCATCGACGTCCCCGAGGACCTGCCCCTGGTCCGTGCCGACGCCGGGCTGCTCGAACGTGCCGTCGCCAACCTGGTGGAGAACGCGCTGCGGTACACCTCGGGCCCCGTGCGCGTCGTCGCCGGTGCGCTGGCGGACTCGGTGGTGCTGCGGGTGGTGGACCAGGGGCCCGGCGTCCCGGACGAGGACAAGCCGGCGATGTTCACCGCGTTCCAGCGCCTGGGCGACAACCCGCGCGGTCACGGCCTGGGCCTGGGGCTCGCCGTGGCGCGAGGCTTCGTCGAGGCGAACGGCGGCACGCTCGACGCCGAGGACACCCCGGGCGGAGGCCTCACGATGGTGGTCACGCTGCCCCTGGAGGCCCCATGACCCGCGTTCTGGTGGTCGAGGACGATCCGGCGCTCGCCCGCGCGCTGGCGATCACCCTGCGCGCCCACCGGTACGACGTCGTCGTCGCCCACACCGGCGCCGCCGCGCTGGACGCCGCCGGCGGCGGCCACGTCGAGCTCGTCGTGCTGGACCTGGGGCTGCCCGACCTCGACGGCATGGACGTGCTGCACGCGCTGCGCGGCTGGACGAGCGTGCCGGTGGTGGTGCTGTCCGCCCGGCAGACCGCCGACGACAAGGTCGCCGCGCTCGATGCCGGCGCCGACGACTACCTGACCAAGCCGTTCACCATGGACGAGCTGCTCGCCCGCCTGCGGGTGGCGGTCCGGCACGCCGTCCCCGAGACCGCACCCGTGGTCGAGACGGCGACCTTCACCGTCGACATCCCGCACCACCGCGTCACGCGCGACGGCGAGGACGTGCGGGTCACGCCCACCGAGTGGCACCTGCTCGAACAGCTCGCCCGCAACGTGGGCAAGGTGGTGGGCCGCCGCGAGCTGCTCACGGAGCTGCGCGGACCCCATCTCGACCGGCAGACCCACTACCTGCGCGTGTACGTCGCCCAGCTGCGACGCAAGCTCGAGCCCGACCCGGCTCATCCTCGGCACCTGCTCACCGAACCCGGCATCGGCTACCGACTGGTGCCCTGACCTTCCTCACCCCGAAGGAGCCCGCCGTGGACGTCGCGCTCGAGATCGCCGTGCAGGACCCCGAGGGCGTCGCGGCGGCGGTCGCCGGCGGCGCCGACCGGATCGAGCTGTGCACCGCGCTCGCACTGGGTGGCCTGACCCCGTCGGCGGGGCTTGTCCGGGCGGCGGTGGCCGCCGGACGGCCCGTGCACGTGCTCGTGCGGCCGCGTGCCGGGGGCTTCGAGTACAGCGCGGTCGAGCTGGCGGTGATCCTCGACGACGTGCGCCGGGCGCTCGACCTCGGCGCGCAGGGCGTGGTGGTCGGCGGGGTGCGCGGCGAGCGGATCGACACGGCGCTGGTCGAGCGGGTCCGCGCGCTGGCGGGGCCGGCGGAGGTGACGTTCCACCGGGCGTTCGACACGCTGACGGACCTGGAGCCCGCCCTCGACGTGCTCGCCGGTCTCGGCGTGGACCGGGTGCTGACGTCGGGCGGCGCCAGCCGGGTCGCGGACGGGCTGCCGCAGCTCGAACGCCTGGTCGCCCGGGCGGACGGTCGCCTTGAGGTGATGGCGGGATCCGGGGTCGACGCGTCCACCGTGCGAGCCGTGGTGGCGACGGGCGTCGCCGCGGTCCACGCGTCGGCGAAGCGGACGGTGGTCGAGGCGACCCGGGTGGACCTCGGGTCGCTGGCGCAGGCCGGCTCGTCGGCGCGGGAGGCGACGGACGAGGCGGCGGTCCGCGCGCTGCGCACGGCGCTCGACGAGGTCCGTCGGACCAGCTGACGGGCGGGAACACGGTCCCATCCGCGCGCCGAAACCCGCCCCTACCCTGACCTCATGGGTCACGGGCGCTCGTACCTGGCCGAGCTGGTCCGGATCAACGACACGCTGATCTGGTCGCAGGACCGCACCGACTCCTTCGTCGCCGCGGTCGAGATCATCCGCGACATCATGGGCGCCCGCCTGGCGCCGACCTACCTGCAGGACGAGGCCGGCAACCTGCTGGTGCTGGTGACCGACGACCAGACGCGGGACGCGCTGGGCCCCCACTTCGCGACGATGCCGGCGCACGAGCACGTCCGACCGCCGTGGATCAACCCGCAGGAGTGGCCGGTGTCGGCGGCCGACCACCTGGCCGACCCCGCGTGGGCGCTGCTGCCCGACGACTTCAAGGCGTGGTTCGGCGAGTCCGGCGTGGTGGTGTCGATCCACGCCGACGGGCGGCACCTGGGCGCCGTGCTGCTGTGCTTCGACGGGCCGTGGGCGCTGACGACGACCCGCAAGGAGTTCCTCGCGGCGGCCGGACGGATCCTCGGCAACGCGGTGTACCGGTGGCAGGTCGCCGGGCGGGAACGCGAGCTCGGTGCGCTGGAGGAGCGGCGCCGGCTGAGCGACGAGCTGCACGTGGACCTGTCCCAGCAGCTGGCGGCGCTGGGGCTGCACGCCGGCGTGATGCAGCTGGACGCCGCCGCCCGGGACGTGGACCGGCTCGTCGCGGACGTGGACCACCTGGAGCAGCTCGTCTCCACCGCCAACCGGAGCCTGCGGCACCAGATGCTCGGCCTGCGCACCGACGCCGAGATGGTCAAGGGCACCTTCGTCGCGCAGGTGCGCTGCCACCTGGACAACTTCGAGCGGCAGTTCGGCATCCCGGTCACGCTGGAGTGCACCGGCGACGCCGACCAGGTGCCGCTGGCGGTGGCGGCCCAGCTGATCCGCGTCCTGCAGGAGGCGCTGGCGAACGTGCACCTGCACGCGCACGCCGCCGCCGTCACCGTCCGGCTGCTGCCCACCTCGACGCGCATCCGCCTCGAGGTGGAGGACGACGGCAACGGGTTCGACCCCACCTCCGTGCCCGACTCCCGGCTCGGCGTCCGGATCATGTCCGAGCGGATGCAGCAGGTGGACGGGGTGGTGCAGTTCGGCCGCGGCGCCGCCAGCGGGACGCTCGTCACCGCGGAGGCGCCGCTGCGGCGCGCCGGCTCGTCGTCGGCGATGCCGTCGCGCGTCGGGGTGGCGTCATGACGCCGACCACCGTGCTCGTGGTGGACGACCACGCGCTGTTCCGCGACGGGCTGACCGCGCTGATCAGCCGGTGGGACGACTTCGTGGTGGTCGGCACCGCGGCGGACGGCGCCGAGGCGATCCGGCTGGCGCGCAGCCTGCGGCCCGGGCTGATCCTCATGGACGTGCGGATGGAGCCGGTCGGCGGGGTCGAGGCGACCGCCGCGATCACCACCGCCGACCCGGACGTCCGGGTGGTGATGCTCACCATGTCCAGCCTGGGCGAGGACGTGTACCAGGCGCTGCGGAACGGCGCGCACGGGTACCTCAGCAAGGACGAGCGCGCGGACCGGCTGCACGAGTACCTCGCCGGCCTGATGCGCGGCGAGGCCGCGATGTCCTCCACCATCGCGGCGCGGGTGCTGGCCGAGTTCGGCCTGCCGGGCGGCTCCGGCACCCCGATCCCGCCGGCGCACGAGCGGCTGACCCACCGCGAGCGCGACGTGCTGCGGTTCCTGGTGGACGGGCTGTCCAACGAGGAGATCGCCCAGCAGCTGTTCCTCTCCGAGGCGACGGTGAAGAAGCACCTCGGCAGCATCATGACCAAGCTCCACGTGCGGAACCGGGTGCAGGTGGCGGTGTTCGGGGTGCGGCAGGGCATCGTCCACTAGGGCGAGCGGTAGCCGATCGGCTACCCCGGCGTACCCGGTCGGTGCTGGTCCGCCCCTGCGCCCCGCCGGTTGACTCGAGGCAGTCACGGTGCGCGCAGACGCGCGCCGTCCGGCTCGAGCGAAGAGGCGTCGATGAGGGCAGTGGTGGTGTACGCGTGGGCCCGGTCGGCCGCAGGGGCGATCGTGCACGCGGACGGTGGGGTCGAGTGGCGCAACGCCCGGCCGGTGGCCGGTGAGGACGACCCCGCGGCGGTCGCCGCGGCCCTGGCGGTGGCCGGCCCGGACGGCGAGGTCGTGGGGCTGACGCTCGGCGACGCGGACGCCAGCTGGGCGCTCGCCCGCGGTGCCGCCCGCGCGGTGCGGGTGACCGATGCGCCGGCGTCCGACGACGAGGGCGTCACGGCCGCGGTGATCGCAGCGGGCGTCCGGTCGGTGGCGGACGTCGACGTGGTGGTGGTCGGCGACAGCGAGGAGCACCCCGGTGTCGCGGCCGCCGTCGGCGCGCGGCTCGGCTGGCCGGTGGTGGCGGGCGTGGTGTCCGCCGCGCCGTCGGGTGCCGGGATCGAGGCCGTCCGGCGTGCCGGTGACGTGCAGGAGACCGTCGTGGTGACCTGCCCGGCCGTGCTCGGCGTGGCGGCGGAGGGTGCGGAGAACCGCACCCCCGGCATGAAGGAGCAGCTCGCGGCCCGCAAGCGTCCGGTGGTGACGACGACGCTCGCCGAGCTGGGAGTGGACACGCTGCCCGCCACGGTGGTCCCGGGGGGCAGCCGGCTGCCGGAGCAGGCCCGGACCAGGGTGTTCGAGGGAGAACCGGACCAGACCGCGCGGCAGCTGGTCGCCGCGCTGCGGGCCGAGGGGGTCCTGTGATGAGCGACGACACCTGGCTGCTGGCCGCCGCCGGCGCCCACCTGAAGGGCGCCGTCGGCACCGCACGTGCGGCGGGCGGACGGGTCACCGTGCTGGCCGTCGGCCCCCGGGAGCTGGCCGACGCCGCCGCGGCCGCCGCACCCGACGAGGTCCGGTGGCTCGAGACGGCCGACGACCAGCCGGCCGAGGCGTGGGCCGCCGCCCTCGCCGCCGAGGTGGCCACCGCGGCGCCGCACGTGGTGCTCGCACCGTCCGACCCCGCCTCGCGCACCCTGCTGGCGGCCGCGGCCGTGCCGCTCGGCGCGGCGCTGCTGACCCGGGTGCTCGCGGTGCGACCGCAGGACGGCGCGCTGGTCGTCGACCGCTCGTCCCTCGGCGGTGCTGTGGTGGAGACCCTCACCGTGCACGGCCCGCTCGCGGCCGTCCTGGAGGACGCGGACGACGCACCGCCCGCCGCGGCGCCGGCCACCGTCGCTCCCCTGGCACCCGCCGGCACACCGGTCCCGATGCAGGTGAAGCGGGAGCCGCTGCCCGGTGCCGCGGCCGGCATCCGGGACGCCGCCCGCGTCGTCTCCGTCGGCCGGGGCCTGCGGTCCAAGGACGACCTGGCGCTGCTCGACGGCCTGCTCGCGGCGCTCGGCGCGGAGCTGGCGTGCTCGATGCCGGTCGCCGACGACCTGGGCTGGGTCCCCAAGGAGCGGTACGTCGGCCGGTCCGGCCAGCACATCGCCCCGCGCCTGTACCTGGCGCTCGGCATCTCCGGGATGCCGCAGCACCTGGAGGGCGTGCGCGACGCGAAGGTCGTCGCCGCGGTGAACAGCGACCCGGCGGCCCCGATCTTCCGCACGGCCGACTACGGCGTGGTGGGCGACCTCTACGAGGTGGTCCCCGCGCTCGTGGCCGCCCTCGCCGAGTAGCGCGCGCTCCCCGCACCACAGGGTCACATCACAGTCACACCACGAGAGAAGAGAACGAGATGTCAGAGCAGTTCGACGTCGAGTACGACGTCGTCGTCGTCGGTGGCGGCGGCTCCGGGCTGTCGGCGGCCGTGCAGGCCGCGCAGAACGGGCTGACGGTCGCGGTGCTGGAGAAGATGCCGCAGCTGGGCGGCTCCTCGGCGTTCGCGGAGGGGCACGCGGCGTTCGAGTCCGACGAGCAGGCCAAGCGCGGCATCCACGTCTCCAAGGACGAGGCGTTCCGCGCCTACCTGGACTACAGCCACTGGCGCGCCGACGCGGCGATCGTCTCCCGGTTCGTCGAGAACGCCGCCACCACCATCGTCAAGATGCGCGAGCTCGGTGCGGTGTACGAGGAGGTCATCGTCACGGCCGAGGACCAGCCGGGTGAGCTGGTGACGTGGCACATCCCGCGCGGCGAGGTGGCGCACGTGCTCGAGCTGATGGAGGCTCGCGCCCGCGAGCTCGGCGTGGAGATCTACCTGCAGACCGCGGCGAACAAGATCCTGATGGCGGACGGCCGGGTGGCAGGCATCGTCGTCACGGACGCCGACGGCGAGCAGGTGCGCATCGGCGCCAAGGCCGTCATCGTCGGCACCGGCGGGTACGCGAAGAACCCCGAGATGATCAACCGCTTCTCCACCTGGGACTGCGGCGACCAGATGATCAACGTCGGCGGCGAGGGCAACACCGGCGACGGCCTGAGCATGATGTTCGAGGTCGGCGCCGTGCCGTGGTCGTCGATCGGCACCATGCTGCTGTTCCCGTTCATGCGCGGGAAGACGGTCACGTCGCACACCAACACCGCGGGCTTCCAGCCCTACCTGTGGGTGAACCGGGAGGGCCGCCGCTGCACCAACGAGATCTGCGGCCTGAACTTCGGCAACGCCGGCGACGTGGTCGCGGGCCTGCCGGGCAGCATGTTCTGGACCATCATCGACACCGCTCAGGTGAACCACCTGGTCACGGACGGGTGCGAGGTGGGCCTCGGCGTCTACGTCCGCACCGGCGAGAAGCTGGTCAACCTGCCCGCCGAGCTGGAGGCCGACGTGGCCGCCGGCACGGTCTTCAAGGCCGACACGCTCGAGGAGCTCGCGCCGCAGCTGGGCGTCGACCCCGAGGTGCTGGTCAGCGAGGTCGCCGCCTACAACCGGGCCTGCGCCGAGGGCAAGGACACCAAGTTCCACAAGGAGAAGTACCTGATCCCGGTGCAGGAGGGCCCGTTCTACGCCATCAAGATGGAGCCCGGGATCATGGTCACGATGGGCGGCATCAAGATCAACGAGAACATGCAGGTGATCGGCGAGGACGGCCAGCCCATCGAGGGCCTGTACTCCGTCGGCTGCGACGCCGGCGGCCTGTTCGGCGACTCGTACATCCTCACCGTCCCCGGCTCGGCGAACGGCTTCGCGCTGACGTCCGGCTGGCTCGCCGCCGACCACGCCGCGGAGACGATCAAGAAGCTCGTCACCGCCTGAGACGGCGGGGTGGGGCCGGTCTCGTCTTCCCCGAGCGGGCCGGCCCCGCCCCGCGCTCTTCCGTGTGCCCGACGAGCGAGGAGATCGACGATGGACGAGGACGTGTTCGACGTCCTGGTGGTGGGTGCCGGCATCGCCGGCTGCGTGGCCGCCTACCGGCTGGCGCAGGCCGGCCGGTCGGTGGTGCTGCTGGAGCGCGGTGCCGAGCCCGGCTCGAAGAACCTGTCCGGCGGGGTGCTGTACTGCCGCGTGCTGGAGCAGGTGTTCCCCGGGTTCGTCGACCAGGCGCCTGTCGAGCGCAGGATCACCCGCAACACCCTGATGTTCCTCAACCCGACCTCCTCGGTCAGCGTCGACTACCGCGACCAGCGGCTGGCGGAGCCGGTCAACGCGGTCACCGTGCTGCGTGCGCGGCTCGACGCGTGGCTGGCGCGGCAGTGCGAGGACGCCGGCGTGATGGTGATGCCGGGGATCCGGGTGGACGGGCTCCTGCGCGACGGCGAGCAGGTGGTCGGCGTGCGGGCCGGTGACGACGAGCTGCGGGCCCGCATCGTGATCGCGGCGGACGGGGTGAACTCGTTCCTCGCCCGGTCGGCCGGCATCCGCGGGCCGGAACCGACCAAGCACCTGGCCGTCGGCGTGAAGTCGGTGGTGGGTCTGCCACGCGCCGTGATCGACGAGCGGTTCGGGGTCAGCGGTGACCAGGGTGCCGCGTACGCGGTGGTCGGCGACTGCACCCAGGGGATCGCCGGCGGCGGCTTCCTGTACACCAACGCCGAGTCGCTGTCCGTCGGCGTGGTGCTGCGGCTGGACGACCTGGTCGCGTCCGGGCTGCAGACGTCGGCGATCCACGACGCGTTCCTGGCGCACCCGTCGATCGCGCCGCTGCTCGAGGGCGGTGAGCTGCTGGAGTACGGCTGCCACCTGACCATCGAGGACGGGCCGGCGATGGCCGCGCACGACCTGACCCGGCCGGGCCTGATGATCGTCGGCGACGCCGCCGGCTTCACGCTGAACACCGGGATGACCGTCCGCGGGATGGACCTCGCCGCCGGCTCGGCGATCGCGGCCGCGGCGGCGGCGGACCGGGCACTGGCGGCCGACGACGTCTCGCAGGGGGCGATGGACGGCTACCTGGCCGAGCTGTCCCGCTCCTTCGTCGGCGCCGACATGGCGACGTACGCCAAGGCGCCGGCGTTCCTCGACAGCACGTTGCTCTACGACAAGGTCGGCCCGATGCTCGCCGACGTGATGCACGGCGTGTTCGACCTGGACACGAGCCCGCGCCGGCACCTGCGCACCACGGCACGGCAGGCGGTCCGCACGTCCGGCGTGCCGCTGCGGAAGCTGGCGGGCCTGGGTGTCGCCGCGATGAGGGGGTTGTGATGCAGCTCGGCACCGTCCCGGAGCGGCTGGCCCGGAACCAGTACGACGTCGACGAGGGCACGCCGCACATCGAGGTGCACCAGGACGTGGTGCGCCGCACCGGCGCCGCGCCGCTGCTGGTGCGGATCTGCCCGGCGCACGTGTACACCGAGGAGCCGGACGGCAGCGTCGGGTTCACCGCGGCGGCGTGCCTCGAGTGCGGCACGTGCCTGGCTGTCGCACCGGACGCGGTCGGCTGGCACTACCCGCGGGGTGGGTTCGGGGTCGCGTACCGCCAGGGCTGACACGCCGCGGCACGGCACCCCGGACGTCCGACGGGCCGGGCGCGTATCGCCGACGTATCGGCGTCCGCATACGGCCGGGCAACACGCCGCTGCCTTGACTGCAGGTCATGAGTCACCGGCACCCCGCGCTCGCCCTGGTCGACCACCCCGCACCGGCGGCTTCGCCGCCGACACCCCCCGCCGCCACCGGCGTCACCGTGTACGGCTGCACGCCGGACGAGGCCGCCCTGGTCCGGGAGCTCGCGCCCGCGCTCGGCGTGCGCCCGACCCTCACCGCGGAGCCCCTGTCCGAGGCGAACGTCGCGCTGGCGCACGGCAACCGGTGCGTCAGCATCGACCACCGGGCGCCGGTGGCGAGCCGGACCCTCGTGGCGCTGCGCCGAGCGGGGGTGGAGCACCTGTCCACGCGCAGCATCGGGCTGGACCACGTCGACGTGGCGGCCGCCCGCACCATCGGCCTGAGCGTGCAGAACGTGACGTACGCACCGGACGGCGTCGCCGACTACACGCTGATGCTGATCCTCATGCTGGTGCGGGACGCCCGGCGGATCGTCCGACGGGTCGACGCGCAGGACTACCGGATCGTCGGAGGCCGGCACCGCGAGCTGCGGGACCTGACCGTCGGCGTGGTCGGCACCGGCCGCATCGGCACCGCGGTGATCGACCGGCTGGGGGCCTTCGGGTGCCGGGTGCTCGCCTTCGACCGGCGTCCGACGCCCGGCGTCCAGAGCGTCCGGCTGGACCAGCTGCTGCGCGCCAGCGACGTCGTGACGCTGCACACCTCGCTCACCGCGGACACGTACCACCTGGTCGACCGCGAGCGCCTCGCGCTGCTGAAGCCGGGTGCCCTGCTGGTCAACACCGGCCGCGGTGCGCTGGTCGACACCGCGGCGCTGGTCGACGCGCTCGAGTCGGGCCGGCTCGGGGGCGCCGCGCTGGACGTCGTCGAGGGTGAGGAGCGCCTGTTCTACGCCGACCACCGGGCGGACGCGGGCGGCGACGACCCCCTGCACCAGCTGGCCGGGCTGCCGAACGTGCTGGTCAGCCCGCACACCGCGTACTACACGGACAGGGCGCTCCGCGAGACGGTCGAGCAGAGCCTGCTCGGCTGCGTGCAGGCCGAGAGGGGGGTGCGGCGTGCCTAGGCTGCGGATCGGCATCCTGTTCGGCGGGATGTCGGAGGAGCACGACGTCTCCGTCCGGTCGGCCCGTGAGGTGGCGGCCGCCCTGGACACCGAGCGGTACGAGCCGGTGTGGGTCGGCATCACCCGGTCCGGCACGTGGCGGCTGTGCGACGGGCCGGGCGGCGACTGGGACGAGCGCCGGGGAAGTCCGGCGGTGCTGGTGCCGGACCGCGGTGTGCGCGGCCTGCTGGTGCTGGAGGGCGGCCGGTACCGGACGGTGCGCCTGGACGTGGTGCTGCCCGTGCTGCACGGCAGGTTCGGTGAGGACGGGTCGGTGCAGGGGCTGCTCGAGCTGTCCGGGGTGCCCTACGTCGGCTGCGGCGTGGCCAGCTCGGCGGCGTGCATGGACAAGTCGCTGGCGTACGTCGTCGCGCGCGGCGCCGGGGTCGCGACGCCGGACTTCCGGACGGTCGGGCCCGACGACGACGTCGACGCGGAGGCTCTGCCGTACCCCGTGTTCGTCAAGCCGGCGCGCTCCGGCTCGTCGTTCGGCGTCAGCAAGGTCTCGGGCCCGGAGGACCTGCCAGCCGCCGTCCGGACCGCCCGGCGGTACGACGCGAAGGTGCTGGTCGAGGCGGCGGTCGTCGGCCAGGAGGTCGGGTGCGCCGTGCTGGGGAACGGCGCCGACCTGGTGGTGGGCGAGGTGGACCGGATCGCGCTGTCGCACGGGTTCTTCCGCATCCACCAGGAGGACCGGCCGGAGGCGGGTTCGGAGAACTCGACGCCGATCGTCCCGGCCGACATCCCGGACGAGTCGCGGGACCTCGTCCGACGGACCGCGACGACCGTGTACCGCGCCCTCGGCTGCACGGGACTGGCACGCGTCGACCTGTTCCTCACCCAGGCCGGCACCGTGGTGCTCAACGAGGTGAACACCCTGCCCGGCCTGACGTCCTACAGCCGCTACCCGCGGATGATGGCGCCGCCGGCCTGCCGCTCGCCGAGGTGGTCGACCGGCTCGTGGACCTCGCCCTGGAGGCGGGAGCCCGATGAGGGACGACTTCGTCTTCGTCGACGAGGCGGTGCCCGGCATCCGCTGGGACGCCAAGTACGCCACGTGGGACAACTTCACCGGCAGACCGGTCGACGGGTACCTCGCCAACCGCGTGGTCGGCACCCGCGCCCTGTGCGCGGCGCTCGCGGACGCGAAGGCCGGTGCCGCCGCGCTCGGGTTCGGCCTGCTGCTGTGGGACGGCTACCGCCCCCGCCGGGCGGTCGACTGCTTCGTGCGGTGGTCGCGCAGCCCCGAGGACGGTCGCACCAAACGACGGCACTACCCCAACCTCGAGCGGCACCAGATCCTCGAGCAGGGGTACGTCGCCACCCGTTCGGGCCACAGCCGCGGCGCGACCGTCGACCTGACGCTGTACCACCTGGCCACGGGCGAGCGCGCCGCGATGGGCGGCGACCACGACCTGATGGACCCGGTGTCCCACCACGGTGCGCCGGGCGTCACGCCGGCCGAGGCGGAGAACCGGGAGTGCCTGTGCGCCGTGATGGAGGCCTGCGGGTTCGAGCGCTACCCCTGCGAGTGGTGGCACTACACGCTGCGCGACGAGCCGTACCCGGACATGTACTTCGACTTCCCGGTGGCGTGACGGCGCGCGGACGACCCGCGGCCGGCGCGCCGCCGACGGCCGATCGGGCGTCAGCCGACCGGGGATGGTGCGGCCGGCAGCCGCACCCGCACGCGCAGACCGCCCTCGGCCCGCGGCGTGAGGGTCACCGTGCCGTCGTGCGCCCGTGTGATGCTGTCGACGATCGCCAGGCCCAGGCCGACGCCCACCTGGTCGTCGTGCACCCGCTCGGTACCGCGTTGGAACGGTTCGGTGAGGGTGGGGACGAGCTCGGGCGCGAGCCGCGGACCGGTGTTCTCCACCGTGAGCACCACCCAGCCGGGCCGGGCCGTCGTGCCGACCTGCACGGTGCCCCGCACCAGGCCCTGACCAGGCACGTTGTGCACGATCGCGTTGTGCAGCAGGTTGGTGACCAGCTGCAGCAGCAGGGCGTGCGAGCCGAGCGTGACGGCGGCGTCCCCGGTCGTGGTGACGACGGTCCCCTGCTTCTCCGCCAGCGGCAGCAACGTCTCGGCGGCCTCCTCGGCCAGCACCGACAGGTCGACGCGCTCGCGCGTGAACGACCGCTGGTTGGCCCGGCTGAGCACCAGCAGCGCCTCGGTCAGGTCGATCGCGCGTGCGTTGACCGTCTGCAGCCGCTCCAGCAGCCGGTCGGTGTCGCGGTCGGGGTCCTTGCGGGCGACGTCGAGCATCGTGCGGGTGATCGCCAGCGGCGTGCGCAGCTCGTGGGAGGCGTTGGCGGCGAACCGGCGCTGCTCGGCGTCGTGCGCCTCGAGCCGGGCGAGCATCGTGTCGAACGCGTCGGCGAGCTCGTGCAGCTCGTCGTCCGAGCCGGGCAGCTGGATCCGGTGCGACAGGGAGCCGGCCGCCGCCAGGCGGGTCGCCTCGGTGATGCGGGTCAGCGGCGCCAGCATGCGCCCGGCCAGCAGCCAGCCGCCGACCAGACCGAACACCAGCAGGAAGACGGCGGCCTCGGCCGCCCTGGGCGCGAACGCCCGCCACAGGTCGGACCGCCCGGGGATGAACAGGTTCGGCCCACCGATCCGACCCGGCACCAGCTCCCGGGGGACGCTCACCGCGTCGGCCGGCACGTACCGGAGCAGGAACAGCAGGACCACGGCCAGCAGCAGCGCCCCGGCGATCATCAGGAACCCGGCGTAGCTGAGGGTGAGCTTGAGCCGCACGCTCAGCCCCGGACGCCTAACCACGCGCGGCGCCCGCCGGGGGTGCGTCGATGCGGTAGCCGACGCCCGGCACCGTCGCGATCACCCACGGCTCCCCCAGCCGCTTGCGCAGCGCCGAGACCGTGATCCGCACGGCGTTGGTGAACGGGTCGGCGTTCTCGTCCCACGCCCGCTCCAGCAGCTCCTCGGCGCTGACCACGCCGCCGTCCGCCGCCAGCAGCACCTCGAGCACGGCGAACTGCTTGCGGGTCAGCGCCACGTAGCGGCCGTCCCGGTAGACCTCGCGCCGGAACGGGTCCAGACGCAGGCCGGCGAGCTCACGCACCGGAGGCCTCAGGTGGGCGCGGCGGCGGTCGAGGGCCCGCAGCCGCAGCACCAGCTCCTGCAGCTCGAACGGCTTGGTCAGGTAGTCGTCGGCGCCGAGCTCGAAACCGGTCACCTTGTCGTCCAGCCGGTCCGCCGCGGTCAGCATGAGGATCGGGGTTCCGCTGCCGGACGCGACGATGCTCGCGGCGACCTCGTCGCCGGACGGCCCCGGGATGTCCCGGTCGAGGACGGCGATGTCGTAGGAGTTGACGCTCAGCAGCTCCAGGGCGGTGTCGCCGTCTCCGGCGAGGTCCGCGGCGATCGCCTCGAGGCGCAGGCCGTCACGGATCGCCTCGGCCATGTAGGGCTCGTCCTCGACGACCAGCACACGCACCCACCGGATGCTACGAGGCCGCACATATGGTCCGCGTATAGGCAGCCGCATACGGGGTGACAACGCGCCGGCGCCTGGACTGGCGGCATGGAACGAGTCCCAGCGGTGCGGGGCACGCGACCGGCGGTGCCTGGCGTCCGGCCGGCGGTACGACGACCGCGGCAGCGCCGGGTCAGGCGGACGGTCGTCGGCGTGGCAGCCCTGGTGGTGGCGGGCGCTGCCGTGGTCGGCACGCTCGTGCACGACTCCGCCTCCGCGTCGGCCGTACACGAGCCTCCCTCGGCGTCAGCCGTCCACGACTCTCCCTCCCCGGCAGCCGTCCACGACTCGGCGTCCGCGTCGTCGATCCCCACCGGCGAGGCCGCCGCTCCGCCGGACGTGACGCAGGCCGACGGCCTGCTGCCGGCCGGCGTCACCCCGTCGGACACCCGCTACCCCGGTGTCGCGAACCTGCGCCCGGACCTGCTCGCCGCCCTGCGTCGCGCGGCCGCGGACGCCGCGGCGGCCGGTGTCCGTCTCGACGTCACCAGCGGCTGGCGCTCCGCCGCCTACCAGGGCCGACTGCTGAGCCAGGCGGTCGCCACCTACGGCTCGTCGGCGGAGGCCGCCCGGTGGGTCGCCGGCCCGACGACCTCGTCGCACGTCTCCGGCAGCGCCGTCGACGTCGGCCCCACCGCCGCGACGTCGTGGCTGGCCCGGCACGGCGCCGCCTACGGGCTGTGCCAGACCTACCGCAACGAGCCCTGGCACTACGAGCTGCGCCCGGCGGCGGTCCGCACCGGGTGTCCCGCGATGTACGCCGACCCGACGCAGGACCCGCGCCTGCAGCCGTGAGCAGGCCGGCGCAGCCCCGCCCGTGCCGTCCGGCCCGCGGGGTGCCACGCTGAGGCGGACGCCGGCTCGACGCCCCGGCGCCCCTGCGCCTGCCGCTCCCGGCGGCCCGCAGGCCCGTTCGGTCGGACACACGGAGGCCCGGTGCGCACCACGACGACCACCGACGCCCCCCGGCTGGACCCGCGACGACCCGCCGTCGTGGACCTGCTGCTCGCCTCGCACGCCGGACCGACCGCGGCGGTGTCCGCCCTGGCCGGCGTGCTGGTGGTCACCGCCGGCGCCGGTGCTCGCAGCGTGCTGATCGTCGCGGCGGTGCTCGCCGGCCAGCTGTCCGTCGGGTGGTCCAACGACTGGCTGGACGCGGTGCGCGACGCCGCGGTGGGCCGGACCGACAAGCCCGTCGCCGCCGGGCGGCTGGCGGCCGGCACCGTGCGGGTCGCCGCGCTGAGCGCCGCCGCGGCCTGCGTCGTGCTCTCGCTGCTGCTCGGCTGGGCGGCCGGCATCGTGCACCTGGCGGCGGTCGCGTCCGCCTGGTCGTACAACCTGCGGCTGAAGCGGACCGCGTGGTCGTGGGCGCCGTACGCCCTCTCGTTCGGCCTGCTGCCGCTCGCGCTCGCGCTGGCCCTTCCGGCGCGGCCGACGGCGGCGTGGTGGGCGATCGGCGCGGGGGCGCTGCTCGGCACCGGGGCCCACGGGCTCAACGTGCTGCCGGACCTGCTCGACGACGCGGCGACGGGGGTGCGCGGCCTGCCGCACCGGCTCGGAGCCGTCCCCACGGCCGTGGGCTCGGCGGCCGTCCTGCTGGTCGCGACCGTGCTGCTGGTCACCGGGCCGCCCGGCGGGGTGTCCGTCGCGGACTCGGTGACCCTGGTGCTCGCCGCGGCCGTGGCGGCGGCCGGTGCCACCGTGGCGCTGCGGCACCCGCGCAGCCGCCTGCCCTTCGTCGCCGCCATCGCCGTCGCCGCGATCGACGTGGTGCTGCTCGCCGGCTCGCCGTGGACGGTGCGCTGACCGGTCGACCGGCCCGCGGCCGCGCGGGCGGGTGTGCACGCGGGTGCACGCGAGCGCGCGGGCGGGGGATGTCCCCCGTGCCCGCTCGGCGGCGGGCACCCTGCCCTGCGCCACCCGGGACCGGAACGCTGGGACCATGACGAGCATGAGCGTGCCGGCGTCCGCCACCCCTGACGCCGTCCGGCCGCGCGAGCAGCGCCCGGGACCGAACTTCCTCACCGCGCCGTTCCACGCCCGGACCTGGCGCGAGCACGGCTACCTGTGGCTGGCGCTGCTGCTGGCGCCGTTCGCGTTCGCCTACGCGGTGCTGGTGCCGTCGCTGGCGGCCGGGCTGGTGGTGACCGTCGTCGGGCTGGGACTGGTCGGTGCACTGGTGCTGGCCGCCCGCGGCTGGGGTTCGACCTACCGAGGGCTCGCGCGGACGCTGCTCGACCAGGAGGTCGCCGAACCCCACCGGTTCGTCCGGCCGCGCGGCTTCTGGCGCAGCATCTGGGCGATGCTCGGCGACCTCGACGGGTGGCGCGCGCTGCTGTTCATGCTGGTCGCGTTCCCCGTGGCGATCGCCGGGTGGGTGTCGAGCATCACCGTCCTCGGCTGGGCGGTCGCCGGGCTGACCTACTGGGAGTGGTACCAGTTCCTGCCGGCGCAGCAGGCGGCCGACGGCACCTGGCACCGCGGCGCCCAGTTCGGCACCGGTTGGTACGCCGACACCCCCGGCCGGTTGGTGCTCGTCGCGGCCGGCGGCCTGCTGCTGCTCCTGGTGTGGCCGTGGGTGCAGCACCTGTTCGCCCTGCTGTTCCGGCTGCTGACGCAGGCCCTGCTCGGTCCGTCTCGCACCAGCGCGCGGGTGGCGGAGCTGCGGGCGTCGCGCGCGGCGTCGGTCGAGGACGCGGACGCCCGGCTGCGGCGCATCGAGCGGGACCTGCACGACGGCACGCAGGCCCGGCTGGTCGCCGTGGCGATGCAGCTCGGCGAGGCGCGCGACCAGCTGAGCTCGGGCGACGCGACGCTGGCCGCCGAGCTGCTCTCGACCGCGCACACCTCCACCAAGGAGGCGCTGACCGAGCTGCGCGAGATCGCCCGCGGCATCCACCCGCCGGCCCTGGACAGCGGCCTGTCCGTGGCGCTGGAGACGCTCGCCGCACGATCGGCGATGCCGGTGCAGCTGCGGGTCGACCCGGCGGTGGCCGGTGGTGCACCGCTGACGCCGGCGACGGAGTCGATCGCCTACTACACGGTCGCCGAGCTGCTGACCAACGCCGCCAAGCACTCCGCGGCCCACGTGGTGCGGGTGGACGTGGACCGGGACGCCGACCGCCTGCGGCTGCGCGTGCACGACGACGGCGACGGCGGTGCCGTGGTGGTGCCGGCGGACGGCACCGGCCTGCGCACCGGCCTCGCAGGGCTGGTCGAACGGGTGCACGCCGTCGACGGCACGTTCGACCTCTCCAGCCCGGTGGGCGGCCCTACGGTGGTCACCGTGACCTTGCCGGCCGGCCCCCAGCGGTGACGCCCACCGACGGTGCGGTGGCCACCCGCCCGTTGCGCGTGGTGCTCGCGGAGGACTCCGTGATCCTGCGCGACGGCCTCGTGGCGCTGCTCGCGCGGCGGGGGCACGAGGTGCTCGCCGCGCTCGGCGACGGCGAGACGCTGGTGCGCGAGGTCGACGCGCTGGCGGTCGCCGGGACACCGCCGGACGTCGTCGTCGCCGACATCCGCATGCCCCCGAACCACACCGACGAGGGCCTGCGCGCGGCTCTGGCGCTGCGCGCCGCCCATCCGGAGCTCGGCGTGCTCCTGTTCTCGCAGTACGTGGAGACGAGGTATGCCTCGCGGCTGCTCGCCGGCGACGCCCGCGGAGTCGGCTACCTGCTGAAGGACCGCGTGGCCGACGTCGGCGACTTCGTCGACGCGCTGCGCCGCGTCGCGGACGGTCAGACCGTGCTCGACCCCGAGGTGGTCAGCCAGCTGCTCAGCTCCTCGACGGCGCGGGACGACGGCGTCGGACGGCTGACGGCCCGTGAGCGCGAGGTGCTCGAGCTGATGGCGCAGGGCCGCTCCAACGGCGCGATCGCCGAGCAGCTGTACCTGTCCTACGGCGCCGTGGAGAAGAACGTCGCGGCGATCTTCACCAAGCTGAGCCTCGAGCCCGATGCGGCCGACCACCGGCGCGTGCTCGCCGTGCTGCGGTACCTCGGCGCCTGATCGCGACGGCACGGGGGGACAGCCCCCGCCGGGGCTGAGGCGGCCCCCCGAAGCACGAGGGCGGGAACCGCCCGGACTCTGGGAGGACGGCCACGTTCCGGGCATCGCGCCTGGTCACAAGGCTGGGACGGCATCGTCAGCCGATCCTGGGAGCCTGCCGTGGCCACCGTCCTCCTCCGTCCCGCACCGAGCCCGCCGGCGTCGCCGGCGCCCGCGACGGCGCCTGCGGGACGCGACACCTTCGTCGACGCGGTACGGGCCCTCGGCACCGTCGCGGTGGTCACGCTGCACTGGCTGATGGCCGACGCGACCTGGGACGGCACGTCGCTGCACATGGGCAACGCCCTGGCCCACGGCGCCGCCTGGACGATCACCTGGGTGCTTCAGGTGCTGCCGCTGCTGTTCTTCGCCGCAGGCGCAGCGGCCGGGTACCACGAGCGCCGAGCAGCCGCCGCGGAGCGAGGCGCAGAGGTGACTCGCGCAGCCACCGTGCCGAGCACCGGCTGGGCGCGCACGCTCGGTCGACGCGTGCGTGGCGTGGGCCGCCCCGTGGCGGTGCTGGCGGTGGTGTGGGTCGTCGCGGTCGCCGGGCTGCTGGGCGCCGGGGTGCCGGCCGGCGCGGTCCGGCGGATGGCGACCACGGCGCCGCAGCCGCTGTGGTTCCTGCTCGTCTGGCTCGCCCTCGTCGGCGTCGCACCGCTGCTGCTGCGCACCTGGCGGCGGTGGCGCGGCCGGGCGCTCGCCGTGGCGGTCGCCCTGCCGCTGGCCGTGGACCTGCTGCGGTTCGGCGCCGGCCTGCACCCGCTCGCCTGGGCGAACGTGCTGCTCGTCTGGGCCGTGCCCTTCCTGGCCGGACTGGCCTACGCCGACGAGCGTGCCGCAGGCCGCTCCTCCAGCCCCCGACCCGCGCTGCTGTGGGCGGGACTCGGCCTGGCGGTCGGCTCGATGGCGCTGCTGGTCACGCTGGGTCCGTACCCGCTCAGCATGGTCGGCATGCCCGGCCAGGCGATGTCGAACCTGTGCCCGCCGACGGCTCCCGTCGTGGCGCAGGCCGTCGCGCAGGTGTGCACGATCCTCCTGGCGCGCACTGCGATCGAACGGTGGGCGCGCGGTGCCGGACGACGGCCTGTCGCCTGGCTGGCCGGCCGGTCGATGACCGTGTACCTGTGGCACCTGACCGCGATGTTCACGGTGGTCGGTCTGGATCTGCTGGTGCTCCACGAGCGCCTGCCGGAGCCCTGGGGCGTCGACTGGTGGGCGAGCCGGCCGCTCTGGTTCGGCGCCTTCGCCCTGGTGCTGGCGGTGCTGGTCCGGGTGTTCGGCCGGTTCGAGCGGTCACGGTCCGCCGTCACCGGCGGTGCGGGTCACCGGCTGCCCGCAGGCGCGGTGCTCAGCGACGACGGCCGCTGTGGTCCGGCAGCCGGCGGCGCTGCCACGCCTCGATGATGTGGGAGTGCATCGCCTCGGCGGCCGCGTCCCGTGCACCCGCCTCGATGGTGGCGAATACGGCCTCGTGCTCGCGCAGCGTCTGCTCGTGGAACGAGTGGGGCGTGGTGCCGCGGTACCGCGCGCTCTCCCGGGCCCGCTCGAACAGGACGCGCGCGATGCTCTCGGCCAGGCGGTTGCCGGAGATGGCCATGACGGTCTCGTGGAACTCCACGTCCGCCGCGCCGAAGACGGAGTAGTCGTCGAGCGACCCGCGCATCGTCTCCACCACCTGGCGCAGCCGCGCCAGGTCCTCCTCGGTGCGCACCGCCGCGGTCTCCCCCGCCATGACGGCCTCGAGCTGGGCCCGCACCACGCTCAGCTCGTCCAGGACGCCGAGCGACTCGTCGTGCGCGATCAGGGCGTTCAGCACCATCCGGTCCATCATGTTCCAGCTCCGCGTGGGCTGGACCACGGTGCCGCGGCCCTGACCGACCTTGACCATGCCCTTCTCCTCGAGGCGCTTCACCGACTCGCGGAGCACCGTCCGGGACACCCCGAACTGCTGGCTGAGCGGCAGCTCCGGTGGCAGCGACTCCCCCGGGGCGACCTCGCCCGAGACGATGACGTTGACCAGAGCCTCGACGACGGCGACGCCGAGCCGCTGGGCTGGCAGCCTGTCGGGCAGCGAGGAGATGCGTGGGGCCTTGCCGTCGGTGGCCCGCTCCGTCATGCGGCCACTATAGGGCCCGCCCAGCCGTGAGTTGAGACGTGTGATGTATGCTCTTTCCGGTGCCGTTCGACGACGTCGCCACCTCGACCGGCCACGCGAAGGACTCGTGACACGCCCATGAAGATCACCGGCCTGCGGACACTGACGACGCTGCAGGACTGGGGCCGTCCGGTCGGTGACGTCAACGGCTTCATCAGCGGTGGGGTGACCGACGTCCCCCTCGTCGTGCTCGAGACCGACGAGGGACTGGAGGGCATCGGCATCGGCTCGCACGCGGACGTCGCGCGCGTGTTCCCCGCGATCGAGGGTCAGGACCCCCGTGCGACGTTCGCGCTGTACGACCGCATGCTCGCGTGGGTGTTCAAGAGCGGTCACGGCGGGGCCACCTTCGGTGGCATCGGCGCCCTCGACATGGCGCTCTGGGACCTGAAGGCCAAGATCGCCGGCGAGCCCCTGTGGCGCACTCTCGGCGCCCTGGACCGGTTCGTGCCGGGGTACGCCTCCGCGCTGGAGATCGCGATCCCGGACGACGAGCTCGAGGGGTTGTACGCCGGCTGGATCGACCGGGGCTTCACCAGCGTCAAGGTCAAGGGCGGCCTCGACCTCAGCAGCGACCTCCGGCGGCTGGCTCGGATCCGGGAGATCTTCCGGGCGAACACCCCGCACCCGGGCGTGATGCTGGATGCCAACGAGTCGTGGAACCGCAAGCAGGCGATCCGCTACATCAGTGCGCTCGAGGAGCACATCGACCTCGCCTGGGTCGAGGAGCCGCTGCGGCGCTGGGACGCCGAGGGCCTCGCGATGATCAGCCGGTCGGTACGGGCCGGTGTAGCGACGGGCGAGAACCTGACCGGGCTCGAGCAGTACAAGCCGCTGCTCGACGCGGGCGCGGTGGACATCGTCCAGGCCGGCAGCATGTGGGGCATCACGCACTTCCTGCGGGTCGCCACCGTCGCGCACAGCCGCGACCTGCCGGTCAGCCCCGTCGGGTCGGCCGCCAGCCCCGTGTGGCACGCCGCAGCGGCGGTACCCAACCACCTCGCCCTCGAGCTGCAGGACCTGGGCGCACCGCTGGGAGTGCGGCTGGACCACGAGTTCGTCGACGGCGGCGTGCTGCTCGGTCTGGAGCCCGGCAACGGCGTGCAGCTCGACGAGGCGTCGATCGCCGACGGGCTGCTGGAGCAGGGCTGGGCGCAGCCGGCGGGGCCGCACGTCCGGCCGGCGCGTGCGGGGCTCCGGCTGGTGCCGGACGGCCCGCGGCCGAAGGGAGCACCCGGCCAGGGCTGAGCCCCGGCCGCCCGCGTGTGGCGGCCGACCACGGGTGGACCCCCGTGCGGGGACACCCCCGGGTCAGCGACCCGCTGCGACCGCCGCGGGGTCCACGAGCCCCTGGTCGCACAGGTCGTCCCAGAGCTCGTCGGGAACGCCGGTGCGGTAGCGGTCCAGGTTGGCGTCGACCTGGTCGACGGTGCGCATCCCCAGCACGACCCCGGCCACCGCCGGGTGGAGCAGGGGGAACGCGATCGCCGCGGCGGGCAACGTGGTGCCGTGCCGACGGCACGCGTCGGCCAGCAACCGGGCGCGGCGGATGGTGGCGGGCGGGGCCGCCGCGTACTCGTAGCGAGCGTCGTCACCGGGCCACGGGCTGCTCAGCAGCCCGGAGTTGAACACCCCGGCCACCACCACGGCGACACCGTTGGCCCGTGCGGGCTCCAGCGCCGTGGCCAGCGCCGCGTGCTCGAGCAGGGTGTACCGACCGGCCACCATGGCGACGTCGGCGAGGCCGCTGGTGAACAGGCCCGGCACCCGGTCCGGCGCGTTGGTCCCCACCCCGATCGCCCGCACCACGCCCTGCTCGCGCAGGTCGGCGAGGGCCTCCAGCGCCTCGAGGCCGGCCCGGTCGCTCAGCTGGTCCGGGTCGTGGGCGTACGCGATGTCGACGTGGTCCAGCCCGAGCCGGGTCAGCGACTCGTCCAGGGATCGGCGCACGCCGTCGGCCGAGAAATCCCACACCCGGTGCAGGTCGCCCGGGACGACGAACCCGTCGTCGTCCAGCTCGGTCGGGGTCGGGTTGCGCTCGAGGAGGCGACCGACCTTGGTGGACAGCACGTACTGCTCGCGCGGGTGGGCCGCCAGCGCCCGGCCCAGGCGGCGCTCCGACAGCCCGAGACCGTAGTGCGGGGCGGTGTCGAAGTACCGCACGCCCCGGCACCAGGCCTGCTCCACGGCCGCGGTCGCGTCCTCGTCGGACATGGCGCGGTGCAGGTTGCCGAGCGTGGACGCGCCGAAGCCGACCTCGGTCAGCCGCAGCCCGCTGCCGCCGAGCGCGCGGCTGGGCAGCGGGGTCATGCGAGACCGTAGACGCGCACGGCGTTCCCACCGTCGACGGCATCGCGCTCGGCGGGCGTCAGGTGGTCGGTGAGCTCGCGGTAGGCCTGGAGCCAGCGTCGGTAGCCGCCGGCGAGCTCCACGACGGGCCAGTCGGAGCCGAACATCAGCCGGTCCGCACCGAACAGCGCGAGCGCGTGGTCGACGACGGGACGCAGGCGCTCCACCGACCAGGCGTCCCAACGGTCCTCGGTGACGACGCCGGACACCTTCAACGTCACGTTGGGGCGCTGCGCGACCGCCGTCAGCCCGCGCGCCCAGGTGACGAGCTCCGTGCTGGTCATCGGGACCTTGCCGAGGTGGTCGAGGACGAACGACGTGCCGGGATGACGACGGACCACGTCGGCGGCCGCGGCGAGCTGGTGGTGCGCCACGAGGACGTCGAAGGTCAGCCCCGCCTCGCCGAGCGCCGTCAGCCCGCGCCCGACGTCGGGACGCTGCAGCCACGCGGGGTCCGGGTCGGCGAACGTCACGTGCCGGACACCGACCAGCCGACCGCCACCCGGGCCGGCCCGGAGCGCGGAGACCTGCGCCGGGACGTCACCTGCCAGGTCGACCCAGCCCACCACCCCGCGCACCGCAGCCAGGTGCTCCGTGTCGGCGAGCAGGTCCACGGTCTCGGCGAGCTCGTTCACGCACTGGACGACCACGCAGCCGTCGACGCCGGCGTCGGCGAGCTGCCGCACGGCGGTCGCCGGGGGGAAGTCGCGGTCGATCGCGGACATGGCCGGGCCGATCCACGGCTGCGGATGACGTTCGCGTTCCCACACGTGCAGGTGGGAGTCGACGTGTGGGCTCACGGCAGGTGCCACACCTCCTCCAGCGCACGCCACCGGTCCCCGGGCCTCGCAGCGCGACCGAAGGGCACCTGGCAGGGGTCGGTGCGAGACAGCCACTCCTGCGTGACCGGGTCCGCGTCGACCGCGGCCAGATCGGCGGCGTGGTCCTCTCCCACGTACTCGTAATACGCGAACAGGGTGTCCTCGAGCACGAAGATCGAGTAGTTGGTGACGTGGTGGGCCGAGAGGGCCGCCTCGACCTCCGGCCAGACGGCGGCGTGGAGCCGCAGGTACTCCTCGCGCAGCTCCGGCACCACGTCGACGACGAAGGCGAACCGCTGCACGCTCACTCCTTGGTCCCGCCGGCCGTCAGCCCCGCCACCAGGAAACGCTGCGAGAAGAGGAAGATCAGCAGCACCGGGGTGACGGACAGCAGCGTGGCGACCGCCAGGGTGGGCAGCTCGACGGCGGCGTCCCCAGTGGCCGTGAAATTGAACGCCGGGACGCTGGCCAGCAGGTTGGTCAGTCCGACCTGGATCGGCGAGCGCACCCCCGGCACGGTGAGGAACGGCAGGAAGAAGTTGTTCCAGTTCGCCACGAAGCTGAAGAAGCCGACCAGCGCCACGACCGGCCGTGCCAGCGGCATCGCCACCCGGCCGAACACCGCCAGCTCCCCGCAGCCGTCGATCCGCGCCGCGTCCAGCAGGTCGCGCGGCACGCTCGTCGAGAAGTAGATGTACGTGAGGTACACGCCGAACGGGAAGAACGAGAACGGCAGGATCGCCGCGGCCGGCTTGCCGACGAGGCTGACGGCCGACAGCTCCAGGAACACCGGGAGCACCAGCGCGGTGCTCGGGATCAGCATCACGACGAGCGTGGTGGTGAGCAACGCCTTGCGCCCGCGGAAGTCGCCCAGCGCGAGCGCGTAGCCGGCGGGGATGGTGGTGAGCAGGGTGATGGCGAGCGCCGCGACCGCGTAGAACGCCGAGTTGCCGAGCCACTGGAACACGATGCCGTTCTGGAAGTGCACCAGCGCGTCCCAGTTGGCGGACAGCGCACCGAGCGACCCGGGCGTGAAGGCTCCGGTGCTGACCAGCTGGTGCGGTGTCTTGCCGGAGGCGATGAGCAGCCACACGATCGGCAGCGCGAAGAAGACGACGAAGAACGCCAGCACCAGGACCGTCGCGGCGCGACCGAGCCACGCTCCGGGCGTCAGCTGGTACGAGCGTCGTGTGCTAGTCGCGCTCAAAGAGACCTCCGCGGATCACGAAGAAGACGCTCAGCACGAGCGTCACCAGCAGCAGGAGGACCGCGATCGCGGCCGACCCGTTCAGGTCTCCCTGCTTGAACGCGAACAGGTAGGCGAGCTGGTTCAGGGAGTAGTCGTTGGGCACCACGGCGTGGCTCGCCTGGGACAGGACGCGCGGCTCGACGAACAGCTGCGTGCCGGCAGCCAGCGACATGATCGCCATGTAGGAGATCCACTTGCGCAGCATGGGCAGCTGCACGTGCAGCGCGGTGCGCACCGCACCGGCCCCGTCCAGCCGGGCGGCCTCCAGGACCTCGACGGGGATGCTGTTCAGGGCCCCGTACATCACCACGATCCAGCCGCCGGCACCGCTCCAGAAGGCGATCACCGCGAAGATCACGGGCAGGTTCCCCGGTGCGATCGTCTCGACGAAGGTGCTGAAGCCGAACGCACGCAGCACGGCCGAGACGGGGCTGACGGTCGGGTTCAGCAGGAAGAGCCACAGCACCACGGAGGCGGCGCCGGCCAGCGCGCCGGGGATGTAGTAGACGAAGCGCACGCTCGAGCTGAGCCAGGCCCTGCCGATCGCGTGCACCATCAGCGAGAGCACCGTGACGAGCACGAGCAGCGAGACCAGCCACACCCCGACGAACGCGGCCACGTGCCCGACCGCGGGCAGGAACCGGAAGTCCTGGACGGCGTCGACGTAGTTGGTCAGCCCGGCGAAGGTGCCGTCGTCATGGGTGAAGGACATCCGCACGGCGTACAGCGTCGGCAGGATCCCGAACGCCAGCGCGAACAGGACGTACCCCGACACGAACAGGTAGGAGATGCGTGACCACCGACCCGTGACGGAGCGGGACGCGCGGCGGGGCCGCTGCCGGGCCCCCGTAGGGGCGCCGGCAGCGGCTGCGCGGGACGGTGCGAGCGTCACGGTCACTTGACCTTGTAGCCGTTCGCCTGGGCCTGGTTCTTGATCGCCTTGTCCCACTCGGGGAGCGTGTCGACGAGGCTCTTGCCCGCCGAGAGGGCGGGGGTGACGGTCTTCGCCCAGACCGCCTCCTGGCTGAACCGCGGGTAGCCCCAGCCGTCCCAGACCTCGGACGCGGCCGCCGAGACGTTCTTGGCAAAGTCGCCGGCGAAGAACCCGCTGGCCGCCTGCTTGGCCAGCCACTTGTCGCCCGCGTCCTTGTAGGCCGGCAGGCCCTGGGCCAGGTCCACCTGGTAGCTCGGGTCCGAGGTGACGAACTCGATGAGCTTCTTCGCGGCCTCGAGGTTGGCCGAGTGCCGCGAGACGTACCAGGTGCCGCCGCCGACGTTGCCGGCCACGGCCTGCTGACCGTCCCACCCGAGGGGCAGGCCCGCGGCGATGGTTCCGGGCGCGGACTTGAGCGAGCTCGGGTTGTTGAACAGGGCGCCGGAGTACCAGACCGGGCCGGGCATCATCAGCACCTTGCCGGTGTACTTCTGCACGAACTCGGGGCTGAACACGCTCTCCTTGGCCATCGACCCGGACTTCAGCAGATCGTCGATCAGGGTCGCCATCTTGACCGACGAGGCGTCGGACGTGTTCGCGCTGAACTGGTCGGTGCCCTTGACCACGTTCACCGGGGCCTTGGCGCCCCAGAAGTAGATCTCCGGCGCGAACGAGTCGCCCACGGTCCCGACGATGTACCCGGGGTGCTCCTTGCCGACCTTCTCGCCGAGGGCCTGGTACGCCTCCCACGTGGTGGGCACGGTGTAGCCGAACTGCTTCATGAGAGCGGTGTCGTACCAGGTGACGGTCGGGGCCAGGTCGTTGCGGAGCCCGTAGACGGTCCCGTCGACGGTGACCGGTGCGAGCGCGCCCGGGGTGAAACCGTCGAGGAACGACTTGTCGAGGTAGCCCTTGTCCAGAGGAGCCGCGAAGGCGTCCTTCCCCTGGCTGGCCCACGCCGCCTCGTTGTTCTGCGTGGAGAACACCACGTCCGGCCAGCCGCTGCCGGCCTGGTTGAACGCCTCGACCTTGGTCTGGAACGAGCCGGACCCGTCCGCCCCGCCGTCGTACGTCTCGACCTTGATCGGCACCTCGGGGTGCGCCTTCTGGAACTGCTTCGCCGCCGCCTCGCGGGTGGCGTCCACCCACACGGTGATCGCCGCGCTCGAGTCCTGCTTGACCGGGGCGAACCCGAAGGCGGACGTGGAGCCGTCCGACTTGCTCGCACTGGGCGAGGTGGAGGAGCCGCAGGCTGCCAGGGCGAGCAACGTCACGGCTGCGGTCGCCGCCACGACCAGGTGCCGCAACGGGCTCGCTGCGCCTCGGGGGTGCTCTGTGGTCATGTGTCTCGTTCCTTCTTCCTTGGAGAAACTCGAGGCCCACCGCTCGATCGAGGTAGCAGACGGCAGTAGATCATACGTGTGACGTTTGGGCAATGCTCGGCTAGAGTCGGCGCGGGTCGTGACCGGACGGGCCACGCCGAAACCTCACGGAGGCGAGTCGTGCTCACTGCTGCGTACCTCGGCAACCGGACGGTCGCGGTTCGCGACGCGTCCCCGACCGCCCCGGGGCCGGGCGAGGTCCGCGTCCGCGTCGCGTACGTCGGCCTGTGCGGCACGGACCTGCACGTCGCGCACGGCGACATGGAGCGCCGGGTGCGCACGCCGCTGGTCTTCGGCCACGAGATGAGCGGGGTGGTCGACGCCGTCGGCGACGGCGTCGAGGGCTGGCGAGCGGGCGACCTCGTCACCGTGATGCCGCTGCTCTGGGACGGCACGTGCCCGGCCTGCAGGGCAGGCAACAGCCACGTGTGCCAGAACCTGACCTTCATCGGCATCGACTCCCCCGGTGCTCTCCAGGCGCTGTGGAACGTTCCCGGGTCGACGCTGGTGCGGATGCCGGCCGACGTGGAGCCGCGCCATGCGGCCCTCGTCGAGCCGGTCGCGGTGGCGGTCCACGACGTGCGACGCGGCGGGGTGTCCGCGGGCGACGCCGTGGTGGTGCTGGGCGGGGGGCCGATCGGCACGCTGATCGCCTGCGTCGCCGCGCACGCCGGTGCACGCGTCGTCGTCGTCGAGCCGGACCCCTCACGTCGCGAGCTGGTGCAGGACCTCGGGTTCCGCGCGGTCGGTCCGGAGGAGATCGGCCCCGAAGTCGAGCGGTGGACCGCCGGAGCGGGCGCCGACGTGGTCTTCGAGGTGTCCGGCTCCGCCGCCGCCGTCGCTGCCGCCACCGGCCTGGCCAAGGTGCGCGGGACGCTGGTGGTGGTGGCTATCCATCCCGAGCCGCGGCCCGTGGACCTGCAACGGGTGTTCTGGCGCGAGCTCACGCTCGTCGGGGCACGGGTCTACGAGCGCGTCGACTTCGAGCGGGCCGTGGAGCTCGTCGCCGCGGGGGTCGTCCCGGCCGAGAGGCTGATCACGCGGGTGGTGCCCCTCACGGACGTGAACGACGCGCTCGACGACCTCGGCGCGGGCCGCGCGATGAAGATCCTGGTCGACGTGCAGGCGGGTCAGCCCGAGGAGGTCCAGGCATGAGCGGCATGTTCGACCTGTCCGGCCGGCTGGCGGTGGTCACCGGCGCGAGCCGCGGCATCGGGATGGCCATGGCCGAGGCATTGGCGCAGGCCGGCGCCGACGTGATCGGGGTCAGCGCGACGATGCCGGGCAGCGGCAGCGCCGTCGCCGCGGCGGTCGCGGCGCACGGACGGTCCTTCGAGGCGCGCGCCGTGGACTTCGCGGACCGCGCCGCCGTGGTGGCGCTGGGCGCCGAGCTCGCCGAGCGGGCGCCTGACGTGCTGGTCAACAACGCCGGCACCATCGAGCGGGCGCCGGCGGCGGAGCACCCGCTGGAGAGCTGGGACCGCGTGCTCCAGGTCGACCTGTCCAGCCAGTTCGTGCTGACGCAGCTGGTCGCGCGCCCGATGCTCGAGCGCGGCCGCGGCAAGGTGATCTTCACCGCCAGCCTGCTCAGCTTCCAGGGCGGCATCAACGTGCCGGGCTACACGGCGGCGAAGTCCGGCATCGCCGGCCTGACCAAGGCGCTGTCCAACGAGTGGGCCGCACGCGGTGTGAACGTCAACGCGATCGCACCCGGCTACATCGCGACGGACAACACGGCGGCGCTCCGCGCCGACCCGGACCGGTCCCGGTCGATCCTCGAACGGATCCCGGCCGGCCGGTGGGGCCGACCGGCGGACCTCGCCGGTGCCACGGTGTTCCTCGCCTCGTCCGCGTCGGACTACGTCGACGGCATCGTCCTGCCGGTGGACGGTGGCTGGCTGGGACGCTGACGGGCCCGGCCGCGCGGCGCAGCCGATCGGGGCGGCGCCGCGCGCATGTGGTCGCGCACGCGGCCCAGCACGTCCGCCAGGGCCTCGACGTCGGCGCGGGACAGCGGCGCGAACAGCAGCTCGTCGAGCACGGCGAGGTGGCCGGGGAACACCGTCCGCAGCACGCCGCGACCGGCGTCGGTGATCGTCACCGTCACCCCTCGCTCGTCGTCGGGCGACGGCGCACGGGTCACCAGACCGCGCTGCTCCAGCAGCTGGGCCTGGTAGGTCAGGCCGCTGCGGCTGTAGACGACGCCGTCCGCGAGGTCGGTCATCCGGTGGCTGCCGGTCGGCGAGTCGCCCAGGGTGGCGAGCAGCTGGAACTGCACGTAGCTGAGGTCACCGGCCTCCCGCAGCTGCTGCTCGACGGTGTGCCGCAGCAGGCTGCTCGTCTCGATCAGCGCGAAGTACGCACCGAGCTGCGTCGGGTCCAGGGGCGGGGTCGGTGAGGCCACGACCGCAGCATATCGACGCTCCGAACTCGAAGCACTTGCTACGAAGTCGAAGCAGCGTTACGGTGACGACATCCGCTTCGAACTCGAAGCAACGTCCGAAGGAGCTCGACATGAAGGCAGTACGGTTCCACGAGATCGGCGGCCCCGAGGTGCTGCGGTACGAGGACGCGGAGCAGCCGACGCCGGCCGCGGGCCAGGTGCGCATCGCCGTCGCGGGGTCGGCGTTCAACCCCGCCGACGGCAACATCCGGGCCGGCCGCCTGCCCATCCCGGTCACGCTGCCGCACGTCCCCGGGTACGACGTGTCCGGCACCGTCGACGCGGTGGGCGACGGCGTGGACGGTCTGACGGTGGGACAGGCAGTCGTCGGCTTCATCCCGATGACGACCGACGGTTCGGCAGCCCAGTACGTGGTCACCCCGGCCGACGTGCTGGTCGGCGCCCCGACCACCATCCCGCTGGCCGACGCCGCGGCGTTCCCGTCGGTGGCGCTGACGGCCTGGCAGGCGCTGTTCGACGACGGTGGCCTGGTCGCCGGTCAGCGGGTGCTGGTGGTCGGCGCCGGCGGCTCTGTCGGCGGGTACGCGGTGCAGCTTGCCAAGCGGGCCGGCGCGTACGTGATCGCCACGGCCAGCCCGAGCAGCCGCGCGAGCGTCAGCGCCGCCGGGGCCGACGAGGTGGTGGACCACACGGTGTCCCGCCTGCTCGACGCGGTGACCGAGCCGGTCGACGTGCTGCTCAACCTGGCACCCGTCGACCCGACGGAGCTGCGTGCCCTGGTGGCGCGGGTGCGCGACGGCGGTGCCGTCGTCTCCACCACCGCCTGGATGCCGACGCCCCGCGACGACGAGCGGCAGGTGCGTGCCGTCACGGTCTTCGTCCGTCCCGACGCGGAGCAGCTCGCCGAGCTGGTGCGGCTGGTCGACAGCGGTGAGCTGCGCGTGGAGGTGGCCGAGCGGGTGCCGCTCAGCGAGCTGCCGGCGATCCACCGGCGGGCCGCCGACGGTCAGGTGCACGGCAAGGTCGTCGTCGTCCCGCCTGCCGACTGAGGGTCGCCGGCCGCGACGTCCGCTCCCCGCCGCGACACCGCGCCGCACAGCCGGGTGGGCGCGAGGCCTCGAGCCCCGCGCCCACCCGGTCGTGCTCACCTGCACGGGACCGGGGGTCGGCCCCGCCGCGGGGTCAGCCGCGGTGCGGCGCCCGCGTCGTCCAGAGCACCTGGCGCAGGTCCTGGTACTGCGGCTTGGGCTTGAGGTTGTCGTCGAACAGCAGGGCCGCACCCTCACCGGCGAACACCCCGGGGATCCACGAGTTGGAGTCCGCGACGCCCCACGCCGTGTAGGAGATGCAGCTGCGCACCGCGAGGCACGCCTGCAGCGTCTGCTTCCAGTAGGACTCCTGCGTCGACTGCAGCGCAGGCGTCAGCGGGACGTCGGTGTACGACCCCGGCTTGGCCGGGTCCGGCTGGACGAAGGTACGCACGTCCACCTCGGTCAGTGCGACCTTCAGGCCCAGCGCGGCGAACCGCTGCAGGTTGCTCTGCAGGTCCGGGAACCCGTACTGGGTGTCGAGGTGGCCCTGGAAGCCCACGCCCGCGATCGGCACGCCGGCCGCCTGCAGCTGCTGCACGAAGCCGTACACCGCGTTGCTCTTCGCCCCGGTGAACTCGAGGTTGTAGTCGTTGTAGAACAGCAGCGCGTGCGGGTCGGCCTGGTGCGCCCACCGGAAGGCGTCGGCGATGTAGTCGAGCCCGTTCATGCCGAGCGCCTGGTAGGCCTTGGAGAAGATGTCCTGGCGCGGGGTGCCGTCGTCGTTGAACGCCTCGTTGACCACGTCCCACTGCCAGATCTGGCCGCGGAAGTGGCTGACCTCGTCGACCACGTGCTTGTGCAGCAGGTCCCGTACCTGCTGCGGCGTGAACGTGGTGGTGGTGCCGTCGGTGGACAGCCACGACGGCAGCTGGCTGTGCCACACCAGCGTGTGGCCGCGCACCAGCTGGTGGTTGTCCCGTGCGGAGGCGACGAGGCGGTCCGCGGCCGCCCAGTCGTACGTGCCCTGGGTCGGCTCGACCAGCTGCCACTTCATGACGTTCTCGGGCGTGACCGTGCTGAACTGCTGGTCGACGATGCGGGTGTAGGCCGCGTCGGACCCGTACAGGTCCATGTTGACTGCGGTGCCCACCTTGAGGCCGGAGCGCTGCGCGAGGATGCGCAGGCTCGGCTGGGTGCTCAGGGTGCCGTGCCCGGAGTGGTCGGCGGCCTCGGCGGGGTGGGTGTCCGAGGCGGTCGCGGCGGCGGGCGTCGCGGCGAGGGCGGCCGCCGCGAGGGCGGCCACGAGCAGGGGTTGACGGATGCGCACTGCGTGCTCCTTTGCAGCAGAGGGCCGCGCCCCTGGACGTCTCGCAGGTGGCGCCGCCGGCGTTCGATAACGTTTTACATCCGGATGCGCCTCGACAGTAGGTGCGGTTCCAGCGTCGGTCAACCGGAACGAGCGGCGCAGTCATGCCTGCTGTGACGGAGCTCCGACGAAGCGCCTGGTCGAGGCGCCGCGACGGTCCGAGCCCGGAACGCCGCCTCGTCTCGGACCGTGGTCAGACGTCGTCAGACGGTGCCTGCAGGACCCTGGTCGGCGAGCCAGCGCTGCACCCCGCGAGCCGCGACCACGCCCGTGCTGAAGCATGCCTGCAGCAGGTACCCGCCGGTCGGCGCCTCCCAGTCGAGCATCTCGCCCGCGACGAAGGTGCCGGGCAGGCGGTGCAGCATCAGCTGCTCGTCCACCTCCGACCACGCCACGCCACCGGCGGTCGAGATCGCCCGGTCGATCGGCATGGTCCCGGTCACCACCACCGGTACGGCCTTGACCAGGGCCGCCGTCACGGCCGGGTCGGTCGGCAGCCCGCCGCCCGCCTCCCACAGCAGGGCCGTCGAGACGGTGTCGAGCCCGATGCTTCGGCGGAGCCAGGACGGTGCCGACTCCTTGGGGCGACGGCGGGACAGCCGCTGCTCCAGGTCCTGCACCGTCAGGTCGGGACGCAGGTCGACGTGGAGCACGCACCGGCCGTCGGCGTCCAGCGCCTCACGGACCGGCACCCCGAGTGCGTAGACCGGGCCGCCCTCGATGCCGGTGGCGGTCACCATCGCGTCCCCGGTCGAGCGTCCGGGTCCACCGGGGACCGTCAGGGCCACGTGCTTGAGAGGGGTGCCGGCGAACCGGTCGGCGAACACCTGCGACCACGCCACCCGCAGCCCGACGTTCGCCGGCCGCAGGGGCCGCACCAGCACCCCGCGCTCGGCCAGCAGGGGCACCCAGGCGGCGTCGGACCCGAGCCGCGGCCACGACGCGCCGCCGAGCGCGAGCAGGGTCGCCTCGGCGTGGACCCGGGCGGTAGCGCCGTCGGCGACGACGAACCGCAGGTCACCGTCCGGCGTCCAGCCCGTCCACCGCGTCCGCGTCTCGATCCGCACCCCCAGCTCGGCGAGGTGGCGCAGCCAGGCACGCACCAGGGGCACCGCGCGGAACGAGGCGGGGAAGACGCGCCCGCTCGACCCGACGAAGGTGGGCTCCCCCAGGTCGGCGCACCACTGGCGCAGCGCGTCCGGCCCGAAGGCGTCCAGCATCGGCGTCAACCGGTCTGCCGAGAGGCCGTAGCGCGCCCGGAACCGGTCGAGCGCCTCCGAGTGCGTCAGGTTCAGGCCGCCGTGGCCGGCCATCAGCAGCTTGCGCGCCACCGACGGCATGCGGTCGTGCACCGTGACGTCAACCCCGGCGGCCGCCAGCCGCTCCGCCGCCATCAGCCCGGCGGGGCCCCCGCCCACGACGTGGACGACCGTCACCGGCGGGGCCAGCGCGGCACGAAGCGGGGGGTCCGGGCCGCGTACTCGGGGTAGGCGGCGAACCGGCGGGCCAGGCGGACCTCCTCCCACCGGGCCTTCACGGTGAGCAGGACGACCAGGCCCGCGAACGCGAGCGCACGCCAGCCGCTGCCGGTGGCGACGACGTACGAGCCCGAGGCGAGCAGCAGCCCGGTGTAGATCGGGTGCCGCACCACCCGGTACAAGCCCCCGGTGCGCAGCTGCGCGTGCTCGTTGGGGATGGGCACGGCGGTCAGGCCGCGGCCGAGCGCTGTCCCGCCGAGCAGCATGACGACGACGCCGCCGAGCACGCCGAGCAGTCCGAGCAGGCGCAGCCAGGCCGGCACGGACCAGCCCCAGCCGCGCGGGAGGAACGCGATCAGGCCCAGCAGGACGAACTGCGCCGCGACCAGCAGCCGGGCCGTGCGCACCTCATCGGCGGAGAAGGTGTCGCCCTCGCCGGGCGGGCCGCTGGTCGTCACCGGCTCATGATGCCGGAGCGCCGCGGGTCAGTGGTCCGCGACCGCGTCCTCCAGCCACAGGGCGCGGCGCGGGCACGCCCGCACGGCGCGCCGGGCCTGCCGCGTCGCGGCACCGGGCTCGAGCTCCCCGGCCAGCACCGGGTAGCCCCAGCGGTCCAGGGTGACACTCCGGTCGGCGAGCTGCGCGCACAGGCCAACCCCGGCGCAGGCCACCGGGTCGACGCGCAGCCGCAGGGCGGTCGTGGCGGCGCGGCTCACCGGCGCACCCCCGGCACCGGCACGTCCGCCCGGGACGAGCCGTCGGCGCAGGACCGGCCGGCGAGGTGCGCCGCCACGTCCGCCTCGAAGGTCGCGACGGCGGAGGCGACCAGCCGCGTCGCACCGTCCGGGTGGTGGCAGGCGCCGCGGCCCTCCACCACCCCGGCGTCGTCGAGCACCGCTCCGACGCCGCCGCCGCGCCCGTCGGCGAGCGCCCGGAAGGAGTCGGCGAGCGCCGGCAGGCCCAGTCGGCACGGGCCGCACTGACGGGCGCTCATCGAGGCGAGGTAGTCGACCAGGTCCGCCGTCGCGCGCAGCCCGCACCCGCCCGGGGCCAGGGGCATCACCACTCCGGCGCCGAGCGTCAGCCCGTCGGCGCGCAGCGCGCGCTCGTCCAACGGCAGGTGCGCCAGCCGCTCCCAGGGCGCCCACAGGCCGCCGTACCCGCCGAGCAGCACCGCCTCGGGTGCGGACGGCCACCCGAGGCCGCCGAGCAGCTGTCCGAACGTGGTGGACTGCTCCACCTCGACCACCACCCGCTCGGTCCCGAGCACCGACAGCAGACGTGTCGTGGACGGGGCGTGACCGCGGGCGAGCAGGGCCAGCCGCGCCAGGGTCTCGACGTTGTGGACCAGCGTCCGGGGTGCCCGGGGGTCGCGGGGCCGGCGGCGGACGGTCGGCAGCGCGGAGCCGCCCTGCACGGCACCGGCGATCGCGCTCGACTCACCGGCGAGGTAGTGCACCGGACCCATCAGCACGTCGACACGGTGCCGCGCATCGCTCCACCGCCGCTCGTCGAGGGCGGCCAGGACGGCCCGACGCCCGCCGTCGTCGTCACCGTGCAGCCACACGACGGCGCGCTGGGCCCCCAGGGCCTCCGCGGTGAGCATCAGGCCGTCGAGCACCAGGTGCGGGCGCTGCCGCAGCAGGGTGCCGTCCTTGCCGGCCACCGGTTCGCTCTCCGCGCCGTTGGCCACGACGGTCAGCGGTCCGACCCCTGCCGCGAGCGCCCGCCACCGCAGGGCGGCGGGCACGTGGGCGCCACCGTGCCCCGTCAGGCCGGCACGCTCGAGCACGTCGACCAGCCCGGGGTCGCCGAGCGGCCGGGGGCCCAGCCGGTCGAGGTGCACCGAGAGAGGCTCCGCAGGGACGGGGTGCAGCGGGTCGGCCGGCCCCGAGGGATGCAGCCGCACGTCCCGCAGCAGCAGGCGGTGCGCCCCGTCCGCCGGGGCCCCGACAATGCCGGCAGGCAGCGTCGGGAACGTCAGCAGGCCGCTCATCGCCACGGTCCGCGCCCCACCACGGGGATCGGGCGCGTCGGAGCCGAGTCCCGCGCCGGCTGGTCCCGCAGACCTGCGTCGGGCTGAACGCCGTCACGCCGGGCGGCGGCGTCCCACAGCGCGCGGGAAGGCCGGGGCGCCGGCACCCGGTGCAGGTCCCGCGCGAGCTCGCCGACCTCGTCCGCCGGAGTCCGGGCGGCGTAGCGGGTCACCGCGAGGGCGACGACAGCGCACCCCGTGCCGACGTAGAAGCCGCGCAGGGCGACGACGTCGGAGCCGGCCAGCACGCTGTGCGCCCAGACGAGCCCGAGCAGCGCCGCCGCGACCTTGTGCACCGGCCACCACAGCCGCCCGACCACGCGCCCCGCGAACCGCGCGGTCAGCCCGGTGACCAGCCCTGCCCAGAGGGCGATCACGCCGAGGCTGACGGGCACCGGTCGGTACCGCGCCGCCATCGGCAGCAGCGCGCCGACCCAGCCCACCTTCGCCCACGGGTCCGTGGCCAGCACCACCACGTGCAGCACGGTGAAGGCGAGCGTGAACGTGGCGAGGCTCGCGTGCAGCGCCAGCCGAGTCCGGGCGGAGGGCCGGCGCAGGTGCCGGGCCCAGGGGTGGGCCAGCAGGATCCCGGTGCTCACCAGCAGGAGCAGCAGCACGTACGACGTCAGCCCGGCGGCGCGGCCGAGCACCCAGTGCGCGGTGCGGCCGCCGGCCGCGTCGAGCACCAGCCGACCGACCGCGACCAGGCTCACCGCCGTGGCCACCACGAGGGCGGCGGTCGCGACACGCAGCAGCGCGGCGCCGGGCTCCGGCGGCCGGTTCACGCGGCACGCCAGACGACGTAGGGCTCCATCGCCACCGACACGCGGACCTCGCCGGTGTCCGTCACCCAGGCGGCCGCGAGCTCCCGCACGTGCGCCTGCGCCTCCACCTCGAGGGCGCCGGCGAGGAACAGCGTCTTGCTCCAGACCTCGGCCCACACCGGGTCGCGGTGCACCACCGTGACCGCCGCCAGGCCGGGGCCGCCCGGCCGGCCGGTACGGGGGTCGACCAGGTGGTGCACGGGTGTGCCGTCCGGCGCCGCCCAGCGCCGGCGGCGGATCGAGGACGTCGCGCACGCCCGGTCGGACAGCGAGAGCACCAGCACCGGGTCCACCCCGCCGTGCGGATCCTCGACGCCGACCTTCCAGCCGTCGCCCTCCGGTCCGTCGCCGCCGAGCCACTCGTCGCCGCCGGCGTCCACGAGCACGGCGGTGCCGGCGCCCGCGAGCGCTCGCGCGGCGCGCCGCACGGCGAGCCCCTTGCCGATCCCTCCGAGGTCGATCGGGGAGCCGTCCAGGTGGACGAGCCGACGGTCGGCGCCGTCCTCTCCCGGGAGCACCGCCACCCGCCAGGGGGCCGCGGTGCCGGACGTCGGGCTGATCGGGGGGACGGTGGCCGGAACGGCCGTGCCGGCCAGGCCGGTCGCCGGCTCGATCGGGGGGAGGGCCGAGGGCACGGTCGTGGACGCCGCCTTCGTCGCCGACCACTCCGGGTGCGCGTCCCACGCTCCGGCGCCAGGCGCGCCGACCAGCTGGTCGAACGTGCGGTCGTAGCCCCACGCAACCAGCCGATCGAGCACCCGCGGGTCGAACAGCCCGCCGGTCGCGCGGTGCGCGCGCTCGGCCTCCTCGAGCGCCTCGGCGAGGACGTCGGGCACCACGTGCCACGAGGAGGGCTGCGCGTTGAGCCGGGACAGCGCGGACGTCGTCTCGAACCGCGTCAGGTGCGTGGCGACCGACCGGATCGCGGCGCACGCCGCCTCGACCGCCCGCGGTGCGTCCTGGCCGGGGTCGACGACGCGCACCTCCACGTCGCTGGCCATCGACCGGAACGCCGTGCTCAGCTGGTGCGACCCGGCGGTCACCGCCATCAGGACGCCTTGGTGGTGGTGTGCACGGGCGGCGCGGGGGCCGGGGCGGCGGGGCGCACCGGTGCCGCCGGCCGCACCGGTGCCTTGGCGGGCGCGGGGGCGGGGGCCGTAGCAGCTGCGGTGCGTGCGGCCGCCGCCTGCTGGTCGAGGGTCGCCTGGAGCGCCGCGATGCGGGCACGTGCGTCCTGGATCGCCGCGAGGGCGGCCGCCACCTGCGGGTCCGGGGTCGCGGACGCCACGGGCACCGGCGGTGCGGTCGGCACGGCGGCCGGCGCGTGGGACGCCGCCCAGGCGACGCCGCCGCCGAACCCGCCCACGCCGAGCGGCACCAGGCCCAACGCGGCCAGCCGCCGGGCCTGCCGGGCGCGGTCAGTCATCGGACCCGGGGCCCTCGTGCTCGGGTGCCTCGTGGTCGCCGCTCTCCGCCGGCTCGTGCGTCACGGTCGACGCGCGCTCGGGCGTCGAGACGACGGCGGACGCAGGCGCGGGCGCTTCCTCGGTCGGCGCGGGCGCCGTGGTGGCGACCGCCGGGGCCGGCGCCGGCAGCTGCCCCACCGCGGCCTGCAGCCCGGCCAGCTGGTCCTGCAGGTCGTGCGCCTCCTGCGTGAGCGCCACCACCTGAGGGTCGGCGCTCGGCTGTGCCACGGTCGACGGGGCCGGCTGCGGCGACCCGGTGGCGGCGTAGGCGGCGGTGAGCACACCGGCGCCGACGAGCGCGACGCCCGCCGTGCCGGCGAGAGCGGTGCGAGCGGTCCAGCGCATGAGGGTCCTCCTTCGTCCGACGGCCCGGGTGGCGTCGTCGAGGAGCAGCGTGCGGGCGGCGGCGTGAGGTCCGCGGCAACCGGCGGCTAAGACTCGGTTAACTCCGACGGGAGGATCAGGGCGAACCGGGCACCTCGTCCGTCGAGGCCCGGTCCGACCTCCAGCCGCCCGCCCGCGCGCTCGGCGGTCCGTCGCGCGACGTCGACCCCGAGACCCGTGGACCCCGTCCCCGAGCGCCCGCGCTGCGTGAGGGCGCCGTCGGCCAGGCCCGGACCGGCGTCGGCCACGGCGACGACGACGACGCCGGGCCCGCGGTGCACCGTCAGCGCCAGCGCGGTCCCGGCGGGCGTGTGCCGCAGCACGTTGTCCACCAGCACGTCGAGCGCGGCGCCGAGCTCGCCCGGGTCCACCCCGACCGTGCTCGGGCCGGGCGGCAGGTCGACCGTCAGAGGACGCCCCTGGTGGACCGCCAGCACCCGCCAGAACGTCGCCCTGCCTCGGACCACCTCCGCCGCGTCGCAGGTCGCGGGGACACGTGGGTCGTGCGTGCGCGCCGCGTGGATGACGGTGTCGACCGCGGCGACCAGACCGTCGACGTGCGCGCCCACCCGTGCCCGCTCGGCGGGGTCGGCGAGCAGGTCGACGTCCAGGCGGAGCGCGGTGATGGGCGTGCGCAACCGGTGCGAGAGGTCGGCGACCAGCTCCCGCTCGTCGGCGAGGAGGCCGGCGACCCGGTCGCCGAGGCCGTTGAGCACCGCACCCACCGACTGGATCTCGGCGGGCCCGCTGGGTACCACCCGGGAAGCCAGGTCGCCGGAGCCGAGACGCTCGGCGACGTCCGCCAGGTCCCGCACCGAGCGCGACAGCCGCGCGGCGATCCGGTCGCCGGCGAACGTCGTGACGGCCAGCAGCGCCAGGCCGACCAGCGCGAGCACGCTCCACGCGCGCAGCACACCGGCGGTGAGCAGGGCCTCCGGGACGAAGGTGCGCACCACCGCGGTGCCGGCCGACCCGCCGACCGGCAGCAGCACCTCGACCCCGCCGTCGGTGCGGGCGGTCAGCGCGCGGCCGAGCCCGGCGAGGTCGACGGCCGCGCTCCGGGACGCCGGCGCTCCGGCGACGCTGCCGTCGGGCAGGAACACGCTGGTGCGTCGGGCACCCGCGTTGACCGCGAGCAGGGTCGCCTGCAGGCGGGCCGGGTCCTGCGCGACCACCCCCGCGAACATCGCCACCTGCTGGGCGTCCTGACGCGCGCCGGCCAGCGCTCGCTCGGCGGCGAGCGAGCGCGCCAGCAACCCGAGCGGCACCAGGAAGGCGACCAGCATGACGGACGTCATCGCCAGGCCGTACCGCACCAGGAGGCCTCTCACGACGGCGGCACCAGCTTGACGCCCACCCCGCGCACCCGGTGCAGGTACACCGGCTCCTCCGCGGTCTCCCCGAGCTTGCGCCGCAGCCAGTGCAGGTGGACGTCCACGGTCTTGTCCGCCCCGCCATAGGGCTGGTTCCACACCTTCGCCAGCAGCTCGCGCTTGGCCACCACCTCGCCGCTGTGCTCAGCGAGGTACGCCAGCAGGTCGAACTCCTTGGGGCTCAGCTCGAGCGGGCTGCCGTCGAGGGTCACCGTCCGGGAGCGCACGTCGACCGCCAGCCCGCCCACCACCAGCGGGCCCGCCGGACGGCCATGGTCCGACCGTCTCAGGACGGCCCGGATGCGCGCCTCGAGCTGGTCCGCGGCGAACGGCTTGACCAGGTAGTCGTCGGCGCCGGCGTCGAGCACGGCGACGATCCCGGCCCCGTCGTCCCGCGCGCTGATCACGATCACCGGGACGTCGGAGACTGCCCGGATCATCGCCAGCAGGGCGGCACCGTCCAGGTCCGGCAGGCCCAGGTCCAGCAGCACCACGTCCGGCGGGTGGTCCACCAGGCTCTGCAGGCCCTCCAGGGCGTTCGGTGCGGTCATCGTCGAGTGCGCGCGCGCCGACAGGGACCGCACCAGCGCCGTCCGGATCGTCGCGTCGTCCTCGATGATGAGCACGTCCGCCACACCCCGGAACCTAGGCCATCGGCGGCCGGTGACGGCCGTCCGGCGGCGCTGCCGCGCAGATCTTGCGCCCGCCTTAACGTTCCCTTGGCCCCCGGGTGAGCCACCATGGACCGTGCCGCGCACCAGCCCCCGGACCGGACGGCGTCCGGGTCCGCCGACGCCGCCGCGCGCCCCCGGACGATCCGCGGCGCGGCGGGTCGGCGCGCTCGCCGCGTCCGGGTGGCTGCTGGGCGTCGCGGTGACCGGGGTGATCGCCAGCCGCGCGGTCGCCGTGCTGGACACCGAGACCTCCCGCAGCGGTGTGCTGTCGCGCACCGAGGTGGACCGGGCCCTGGTAGCCGCCCGCGCGGCCGCGACCACAGCCGCGAGGCCCGCACCCACCGGCACCCCGACCGCCTCGCCACCGGTGGCCACCCCGACCGCCGTACCCGAGGCGACACCGACCACCACCGCACGGCCGCTCCCCCCGCCACCCGCGCCCGCGCCGCCGCGGACGCCGGTCGCCGTGGCACGGACCTGGACGGTGCCCGGAGGCACCGTTGCCGCCTCGTGCACCGGGTCCGCCATCTCGCTGCTCTACGCGACACCGCTCGACGGGTGGACCGTCGAGGTGGGCGCCGCCGGCCCGGACCACCTGGAGGTCGAGCTGCGGCAGTCCGGCGCGGAGACCAAGGTGACGGCGGTGTGCGCCGGCGGGGTGCCGCAGCAGACGGTCAGCCAGGGCACGCCCGACGGGGCCGATGACCACTCCTCCTCCGACGGCTGAGGCCTCCACCGAGGGAGGAGCGGTCCCGCGGACACCTCAGACGGTGAAGGCGGCGACGCGGGTGCGCAGGTCGGCCGAGAGGCGGGCCAGCTCGGCGACCGAGTCGCCCATCTGCCCCAGCACCTGGGAGGACGTGGACGCCGCGGAGGCGACCGCGGTGATGTTCTGCGCGATCTCCCCCGACCCCGTCGCGGCCTCGGTCACCCCCCGGGACATCTCGTTGGTCGTGGCGGTCTGCTCCTCCACCGCCGAGGCGATCGTCATCTGGTGATCGTTGATCGCCGCCACGATCGAGCCGATCTGCCCGATCGAGGTCACCGCCCCCGCCGTGTCCGCCTGGATCGTCTCCACCCGACGAGCGATGTCCTCCGTCGCCTTGGCCGTCTCCCGCGCCAGGTCCTTGACCTCCCCGGCCACCACCGCGAACCCCTTGCCCGCCTCACCAGCCCGGGCCGCCTCGATCGTCGCGTTCAACGCCAACAAGTTCGTCTGCTCCGCGATGCTCGTGATCAGCTTGACCACGTTGCCGATCTCCGCACTGGACTCCCCCAGCCGGCCCACCGACTCGTTCGCCGCCGCCGCCACCCCCGTCGCCTGCGAAGCGACCTTCGCCGCCTCCGTCGCGCTCTGGGCGATCTCCCGGATGCTCGCCCCCATCTGCTCGGCACCCGCCGCGACCGCCTGCACGTTCCGGCTCACCTGCTCCGCCGCCGCCGCCACCACCCCGGCCTGCACGCTCGTCTCCTCCGACCCCGACGCCACCTGACCCGACGCCGCCGACAGCTCCTCCGCCGCCGCCGCCACCGCAGCCGCCGTCTCGGCCACCACGCTCAACGTCCCCCGCAACGACCCCTGCGCCGCGGACAACGCCCCGGCCATCCGACCCAGCTCGTCACGCGAGTCCAGGTGCAGCTCTCGGGTCAGGTCGCCGGCCGCCATCGCCTCCAGCGCACCCTTGACCGCGTTGACCTTCGTCAGCACCCCACGCAGCACCGCCATCCCCAGCACGATCGCCAGCACCGACGCCACGCCCAGGACGATCCACATGATCCGGATCGCCGACGCCGCCTGCGCCGCCCCGGTGTCGTGCAGAGACTTGGCCAGCTTGGTCAGCGCGGCCGCTTCCGCCGCGATCGCCGCGTTCGCGGCTGTGGCCTGGTCCCGCAGCCCGCCCATCGTGTAGGTGAGCGCGCCGGCGCGGTCACCGGTGGTCATCAGGTCGAACATCTTCTGGGAGTCGGCCTGGTATGCGGCCATCTCGGTCTCGATCGCCTTGATGCTCTGGGGGCTCGACGCCATCGGCTCGTACTTGGTCAGCAGCGCCTGGGTGTCCTTGAACCGGCCCTGCAGCTCCGAGATCACCCCGGTCAGATCAGCACCGCTCAGGGCGGGCACCTCCGCGTTGCGGACCCGGTCCCCGGCGAACTGCTGCTGGATGTCGATCATCGCCGTCAGCGGCACCGTCGTGCTGTCGTACAGCCGCCCGGACTCCACGTTCAGGGAGTTCATGCGCTGCACCGACAGGCCGGTCAGCCCGGCCGCAACGAGCACCAGCAGAGCCAGGCACAGCCCGATCTTCAGGGCGATGGACGAGTCGGCGGTCAGCCGCTTGAGCAGCGAGCGGGGTGCCGGAGGCACGACGGTGGACATGGCGAGCTCCCTTCGGGCGGCGGACCTTCCGACACTTGGTCGACCGATCGGCCGATACCGGGGCCCGTATAGGAGTCGCCCATGTGATCTTGGACATGTGCCCAGGTAATCGCGGGGTGAAGTTGGACGCCCGACCAGGACGGGCCGGGCGAGGGACCCGTCAGGTCGTCGCCGCGACCCGTCCTGCGACCATCGGCACCACCCGGTCCGCCAGCGCACGGGCGTCCGCCGGCTCGTGGGTCACCAGCACTACCGGACGCTCACCGTCCAACGCGTGCCGGCGGACCACCTCCTGCAGCAGCGGCCGCGCGGCCTCGTCGAGCGCCGCGAACGGCTCGTCCAGCAGCAGCACGTCCGGTTCGGCGGCCAGGGTGCGAGCGAGGGCGACGGCCTGCGCCTGCCCACCGGACAGCCGGGCCGCGCTCCGGCCGGCGTGGGGCAGCATGCCGACCCTGTCGAGCCACTGCCGAGCCTGCTCGTGGGCCTCCGGACGCGGCACGCCCTGGGCACGCAGCCCGAAGGCGACGTTCTCCAGCGCCGACAGGTGCGGGAACACCCGGTGGTGCTGGAACACCAGCCCGCAGCGGCGCAGCTCGGTGGGCACGTGCACGCCGCCGGCCACGTCGTCCAGCAGGTGGCCGCCGAGCCGGACGTGCCCGTCGTCGAGCGGCACCAGCCCGGCGACCGCCTGCAGGAACGTCGACTTACCCGCACCGTTCGGGCCCACCAGCGCGACCGTCTCCCCCGGCTGCACGGTCAGCGTCAGGTCGAGCGTGAACGCCGGCCGGCGCACCACGACCCGCGCCTCCAGCCTCATGACGGACCACCGGTGAGTGCCGAGAGCCACCGCGTGCGCAGGCCGATCAGCACCGCGAGCGAGACGCCGATCAGCACCAGCGACAGGGCGACGGCCTGCGCCGGGTCCTGCTCCATCGCCAGGTAGATCGCCAGCGGCATGGTGCGCGTGGTGCCCGGGTAGTTGCCGGCGAAGGTGATGGTGGCCCCGAACTCGCCGAGCGCCCGCGCGAAGCACAGCACCGCACCCGCCAGCACGCCGGGCGCCACCAGCGGCAGCGTGATGCGCCGGAACGTGTACCAGCGGGTCGCGCCGAGCGTCGCGGCCGCCTGCTCGTACTGCTCGTCGGCGCTGCGCAGCGCGCCGTCCACCGCCAGCACCAGGAACGGCAGCGCGACGAACGCCTCGGCGATCACCACCGCCGTGGACGTGAACGGCACCGTGATGCCGAACCAGGCGTCCAGGTGCCGCCCCAGCAGGCCGCGGCGGCCCAGCAGCGTCAGCAGCGCCACGCCGCCGACCACCGGCGGGAGCACCAGCGGCATGGTGGTCACGGCACGCAGCAGCCCGCGGCCCGGCAGCGCGGTCCGGGCCAGCACCCAGGCGAGGGGCACGCCGAGCAGCAGGCACAGCACCGTGGCGGCCGTCGCGGTGCGCAACGAGAGCCACAACGCCTGCAGCACCGGGCCGGAGGCGATCAGGCCGCCGAGCCGGCTCCACGGGGCGGTGACCAGCAGGGCGACGAAGGGTCCGACGAGGAACAGCACGGCGACGGCGGCGAGCGCCAGCAGCAGCACGGGCGGACGGCTGCGTCGGTGACGTCGGACGCGCCCCACCACGGGTCCCCTCTCTCGGGCGGTGCCCGGCCGGCGGCGCCGACCTGCCTGAACTCTCTCAGGCCGCGTCGAACCCCGCGTCGGTGAGCACCTTCTGGCCCTGGGCGGACAGCACCAGGTCGACGAACGCCTGGGCCGCCGCATGGTTGCGGGCGCCGGCGACGGTGGCGATCGGGTAGTCGTTGCGGGCGGCGGACGCCTGCGGGAAGTCGATGCCCTGCACCTTGTCGCCCGCGGACCGCACGTCGGTCCGGTACACCAGCGCCGCGTCGACCTCACCGAGGACCGCCTTGGTGAGCGTCGCGGTCACGTCCTTCTCGTAGGTGTCCGGCGCCGGCGTGATTCCGGCGGCGGCGAACGCGGTCGCGGCGGCCGACCCGCACGGCACCTCGACGGCGCACAGGGCGATCTTCAGCTGCGGCTTGGCGAAGTCCGCCAGGCCGGTGACGTGACCGGGGTTGCCGGCCGGCACGACGATCTCCAGGGAGTTGTGCGCGAAGGTGACGGGCCGGTCGGTGACGGCGGAGGCCGCCTTCATCGTCGCGGGGTTGGCGGAGGCGAAGACGTCGGCCGGGGCGCCCTGCTCCAGCTGCTGCGCCAGCGTGGACGACGCACCGAAGCTGAAGATGATGTGCAGGCCGGGGTTCTGGGCCATCAGCCGGTCACCCAGGGCGGTGAACGTCTGCTGCAGCGAGGCGGCCGCGAACACGACGAGCTGGCCGGTCAGCGGGGCCCGGCTCGACGCCGACCCGGTGGGCGCGCCGGAGGCGGTGCCGGCGGGCGCTCCGGTGCCAGGGCCGGCGGCGCAGGCCGTCAGCAGAAGGCCGACCGCGGTGGCCACCGGGACGGCGCGTGCGGCGGCCCGTCCGGACCGGGCGCGCGCCGTCGTGCCACGTCCCGTCGTCCCTCGTCGTGCGCTCATCCGCGCCTCCTCTCGAATCCCGCGACCAACGGGGTGTCCACCCCGGTCGGACCCGTCCGCGACGCACCGCCGGGCGACCCGAGCGGCGCCGCCCGTCCCGGCAGCGGCTCGGCGAAGAACCGGGCGTTGTCGTCCTGGTAGACCTGCCAGTCGGCCGGCAGGTCGTCCTCGTAGTAGATCGCGAGCACGGGGCAGACGGGTTCGCAGGCGCCGCAGTCCACGCACTCGTCGGGGTGGATGTACAGCGACCGGCCACCTTCGTAGATGCAGTCGACGGGGCACTCCGCGACGCACGCGCGGTCCTTGACGTCGATGCACGGCTCGGCGATCACGTAGACCATGTCTCTCCCACTTGCTCTGCGACGGGCTGGACGGAGCACACGTGCCGCGGACGACGAGGTCCGCCGCGACGCACGCACGGTCGGTCGGCACCGCGACACGCCGGACGTGGCGCGACGACCTGCGGACAGGATATTTTCACAGCCACACCCGTAGTAAGTTCCCCCCGCACGGATCGCGGCGGATCGAGGAGGATCGCGTGGCTCAGCTGGCCACCTCAGGCAGGGTTCTCGAGGGCTGGAACCCCGAGGACGAGAAGCACTGGGACAGCAAGGTCGCCTGGCGGACGCTGGCGGTGACCACGTACTCGCTGCTGATCGCCTTCTGCGTCTGGTACCTGGTCAGCGCCGTCGCGCCCAAGCTGAACGAGGTCGGCTTCACGCTGACCAAGCCGCAGCTGTACTGGCTCGTGGCGATCCCCGGCCTGTCCGGCGGCCTGATCCGGCTCGTCTACATGTTCCTGCCGCCGGTGCTGGGCACGCGCAAGCTGGTGGGCATCACCTCGCTCCTGCTGGTGGTCCCGATGCTCGGCTGGTTCTCGGCCGTGGGCAACCCGAAGACCCCGTACTGGTGGCTGCTGGTGCTCGCCGCGCTGACCGGCATCGGCGGCGGCTGCTTCTCCGGCTACATGCCGTCCACCGGGTACTTCTTCCCCAAACGGCTGGCCGGCACCGCCCTCGGCCTGCAGGCCGGGCTCGGCAACTTCGGCGTCTCGCTGATCCAGTTCCTCGGCCCGTGGGTGATGGGCTTCGGGCTGTTCGGGCTGCAGATGGTGGGCACCCAGCACGCGCGCAGCGGGCACGTGCTCAACGTCTACAACGCGGCGATCGTGCTGGTGCCCTGGACGGTGCTGGCCTCGATCCTGGCGTTCTGGCTGCTGCGGGACGTGCCGATCAAGGCGAACTTCCGCCAGCAGATCGACATCTTCGGCAACCGCAACACCTGGGTGCTGACCGCCGTCTACATCATGACCTTCGGGGCGTTCTCCGGGTTCGCCGCCCAGCTGGCCCTGATCATCAACAACACGTTCGGCAAGGACTCGCCGTTCGCCACCGGCGGGCACTACGCCGCCTCCACCCTGCCGCTGGGCGGCACGTTCGCCTTCCTCGCACCGCTGATCGGCTCGCTGGTGCGGGCGATGTGGGGACCGCTGTGCGACCGGTTCGGCGGGGCGATCTGGACCTTCGTCGGCGGCGTCGGGATGGTGATCTCGGCGGCTGTGGCCGCGGTCTACCTCTCACCGCGGTCGCCGCGCGACTTCTGGCCGTTCCTGTTCGCGATGCTGGTGATGTTCTTCTTCACCGGCATCGCCAACGCCGGCACCTTCAAGCAGATGCCGATGATCCTGCCGCCCCGCCAGGCGGGCGGCGTGATCGGCTGGACCGCCGCGATCGCGTCCTTCGGACCGTTCTTCGTCGGCGTCTCGCTCACCGCCGTCACGCCGAAGTCGTTCTTCATCGGCGCGACCGTCTACTTCGCGATCTGCACCGTCCTGGTGTGGGTCAACTACGCACGGCCGAGGGCGCCCTACCCGGGCTGACCCCCCACGACCCCGTCCGGGTCCACCCGCGCACCTCACCGACCGTGAACAGGCGTCCGGCTCAGGCCCGACGCCAGACCGGAGACCCGTCATGCCCGCAGGCCGTGCCATCCCCGCACCGGAGACAGCCGCCACCGCCGACCCGGCCGCGCCGATCTACCGGTTCGGCTCGTTCCTCCGCCGCGGCGAGGCGTCCCCCGACGCCCGGCAGCTGTTCCTCACCGGCGGCCGCGAGGCGGACCGCTTCTACCGGGACCGCTGGAGCCACGACAAGGTGGTGCGCTCCACGCACGGCGTCAACTGCACGGGCTCCTGCTCGTGGAACGTGTACGTCAAGGACGGCGTGATCACCTGGGAGTCGCAGGCCACCGACTACCCGAGCACCGGCCCCGACCTGCCGGAGTACGAGCCCCGCGGCTGCCCGCGCGGAGCGTCCTTCTCCTGGTACACGTACTCCCCCACCCGTATCCGGTACCCGTACGTGCGCGGCGTGCTGCTCGACCTCTACCGCGAGGCGAAGGCCCGGCTCCGCGACCCCGTGCTCGCGTGGCGGGACGTGGTGGAGGACCCCGAGAAGGCGCGGGCGTACAAGTCGGCGCGCGGCAAGGGCGGCCTGGTCCGGGCGAGCTGGGACGAGGCGGCCGAGATGGCCGCCGCCGCGCACGTCTACACGATCAAGCGGTACGGGCCGGACCGGCTGGCCGGCTTCTCGGTGATCCCCGCGATGTCGATGGTGTCCTACGGCGCCGGTGCGCGGTTCTACGAGCTGCTCGGCGCCACGATGCTGTCGTTCTACGACTGGTACGCAGACCTGCCGATGGCCTCGCCGCAGGTGTTCGGCGACCAGACCGACGTGCCGGAGTCCGGCGACTGGTTCAACGCCGGCTACCTGGTGATGTGGGGCTCGAACATCCCGGTCACCCGCACGCCGGACGCGCACTTCATGACCGAGGCGCGGTACCACGGCCAGAAGGTGGTGGCGGTCTCCCCGGACTACGCGGACAACACCAAGTTCGCCGACGAGTGGCTGCGGATCGCCCCCGGCACCGACGGTGCGCTGGCGGCCGCGATGGGGCACGTGATCCTGTCCGAGTTCCACGTCGGGCAGCGCACGCCGTTCTTCCTCGACTACCTGAGGCGGTTCACCGACAGCCCGTTCCTGGTGCGACTGAAGCAGCGGGACGGCGCGTTCGTGCCCGGGAAGTTCCTGGTCGCGGCGGACGTCGCGGCCGACGGGGTCCTCGACCCGACCTCCCCCCTGGTGCGGGACGCCGACGTGGCGGGCACGGCCAACGCCGCGTTCCGGCCGTTGGTGTGGGACCGCGAGGGCGGCATCGCCGACCCGGGCGGCACGCTGGCGGACCACTACGGCCCCGACGGTGCCGGTCGCTGGAACCTCGACCTGTCCGGGGTGGACCCGGTGCTGTCGGCGCAGGACCTGCCGGGCGCCGAGCCGGTGGAGCTGCTGCTGCCGCGGTTCGACCTGCCGGGCGGGCCGGGCGACGACTCGGTCGGCGCGGGCGTGGTGCGCCGCGGCGTCCCGGTGGTGCGCGTCGCCGACGGCGAGTACGTCACCACCGTCTACGACCTGCTGCTGGCGCAGTACGCGGTGCGCCGCGAGGGGCTGCCGGGCGAGTGGCCGACGGGGTACGACGACGCCTCGACACCGGGGACCCCGGCGTGGCAGGCGGAGCTGACCGGCGTCCCGGCGGCGGCCGCCGAGCGAATCGGACGGGAGTTCGCGCAGAACGCGATCGACACCGGCGGCCGCTCGATGATCGTGATGGGCGCCGGCACCAACCACTTCTTCCACTCCGACGAGATCTACCGGACGTTCCTCGCGCTCACCACGATGTGCGCCACCCAGGGCGTCAACGGCGGCGGCTGGGCGCACTACGTCGGCCAGGAGAAGGTCCGGCCGATCACCGGGTTCGCGCAGTACGCCTTCGCCCTGGACTGGCAGCGGCCGGCGCGGCAGATGATCTCGGCCGGGTTCTTCTACCTGCTGACCGACCAGTGGCGGTACGACGGGACGCCGGTGGCGCGCATCGGGTCGCCGCTGGCGGAGGGGTCGCTCGACGGGCTCACGACGGCGGACACCCTGGTCGAGTCGATGAAGCGCGGCTGGATGCCGTCGTTCCCGACGTTCTCGCGGTCCCCGCTGCTGCTCGGGCAGGAGGCCCGCCAGGCGGGCGTCGACCCGAAGGACTGGGTGGTGTCCCAGCTCGAGTCGGGCGACCTGCGGTTCGCCTGCGAGGACCCGGACGACCCCGAGAACTTCCCGCGGGTCCTCACGTCCTGGCGCACCAACCTGCTCGGCTCGTCCGCCAAGGGCGCCGAGTTCTTCTACCGGCACGTGATCGGCTCGGACAGCGCGGTGACCGCCGCCGAGGTGCCGGAGGACCGGCGGCCGGCGCAGATGGTGTGGCGGGACGCGGCCGCCGTCGGCAAGGTCGACCTGCTGCTGACGATGGACTTCCGCAACACGTCGACGACGCTCTACTCCGACATCGTGTTCCCGGCGGCCACCTGGTACGAGAAGAACGACCTCTCGTCCACCGACATGCACCCCTTCGTGCACTCGTTCGACGCGGCGATCGACCCGCCATGGGAGGCCCGGACGGACTACCAGGCCTTCCAGACGCTGGCGGGCCTGGTCTCCCAGATGGCCGTGCGCCATCTGGGCACGCAGACGGACGTCGTCGCGGCGCCCATCTCGCACGACACCCCGGACGAGCTCGCCAACCCCGGCGGCGTGGTGCCGGACGTCTCGATGGTGGGCCTGGTGCCGGGCGTGACCATGCCCAAGCTGGTCACCATCGAGCGCGACTACACGGCGATCCGGCACAAGTTCGACGCGATCGGGCCGCTCGCCGACGGCGTCGGCATGGTGACCAAGGGCGTGCAGTACCACCCGGACCAGGAGATCGCCGAGCTGGGCCGCCGCAACGGCACCGCGGCCGGCGGGGTGGCGGCCGGCAGGCCGCTGGTCGACACCGACGCCAAGGCCGCGGACATGATCCTGGCGCTGTCCGGCACCACCAACGGGCGGCTGGCGGCGGAGGGGTTCGCGGACCTCGAACGACGCACCGGGACGGCGTTCGCCGACCTCGCCGACGGGTCCAAGGACCGGCGCACCACGTTCGCCGACCTGCAGCGCGGCGGACCGCAGCCGGTGGTGACGTCGCCCGAGTGGTCGGGCTCCGAGCACGGCGGCCGCCGGTACAGCGCCTTCGTGATGAACGTCGAGCGGTCCCGGCCGTTCCACACGCTCACCGGCCGGCAGCACTTCTACCTGGACCACGACTGGATGCGTGACCTGGGCGAGCAGCTGCCGATCTTCCGGCCGCCGCTGGACCTGCACCACCTGTACGGGGAGAGCGCGGTCGGTGACCTGGGGACGGCTGCCGGCGGCGAGGCCCAGGTGGCGGTCCGCTACCTGACCCCGCACAACAAGTGGTCGATCCACTCCCAGTACTTCGACAACCTGCACATGCTCACGCTCGGCCGCGGCGGCCAGGTGGTGTGGATGAGCCCCGCTGACGCGGAGAAGGTCGGGGTCCGGGACAACGACTGGATCGAGGCGACCAACCGCAACGGCGTCGTCGTCGCCCGCGCCGTCGTCTCCCACCGCATGCCCGAGGGCACCGTGTTCATGTACCACGCGCAGGAACGGACCATGGGCACCCCCCTCTCGGAGACCTCCGGCAAGCGCGGCGGCATCCACAACTCGCTGACCCGCGTGCTGATCAAGCCGACGCACCTGATCGGCGGCTACGCGCAGCAGAGCTACGCGTTCAACTACATCGGCCCGACGGGCAACCAGCGCGACGAGGTCACGCTGATCCGCCGCCGGTCGCAGGAGGTGCAGTTCTGATGAAGGTCATGGCTCAGATCGCCATGGTGATGAACCTCGACAAGTGCATCGGCTGCCACACCTGCTCGGTCACGTGCAAGCAGACGTGGACCAACCGGACCGGCACCGAGTACATGTGGTTCAACAACGTCGAGACGCGCCCCGGCGTCGGCTACCCGCACACCTGGGAGGACCAGGACCGCTGGAAGGGCGGCTGGACCCGCACCCGGTCCGGCCGGCTCAAGCCGCGCTCCGGCGGACGCGTCGCCCGGTTCGCCAACCTGTTCGCCAACCCGGACCTGCCCGAGATCGTCGACTACTACGAGCCGTGGACGTACGAGTACGACAAGCTGCTGTCCGCGCCCAAGGACTCGAAGGACTTCCCGGTGGCGCGCGCGGTCAGCCAGCTGACGGGCAAGCCGATGGACACCATCGGCTGGGGCCCCAACTGGGACGACGACCTGGGCGGCTCCACGGAGACGATGCAGCAGGACCCGGTGCTGGCGAAGATCAACACCGAGGTCCGCGCCGAGATCGAGCAGACGTTCATGTTCTACCTGCCGCGGATCTGCGAGCACTGCCTGAACCCGAGCTGCGTCGCGGCCTGCCCGTCCGGCGCGATGTACAAGCGGGCCGAGGACGGCATCGTGCTGGTGGACCAGGACCGGTGCCGCGGCTGGCGCATGTGCGTCTCCTCCTGCCCGTACAAGAAGGTCTACTTCAACCACACCACCGGCAAGGCCGAGAAGTGCACGCTGTGCTACCCGCGCCTCGAGGTCGGTCAGCCGACGGTGTGCTCCGAGACCTGCGTCGGCCGGCTGCGCTACCTCGGCGTGCTGCTCTACGACGCGGACCGGGTCACCGAGGCCGCCTCGGTCGAGGACCCGCAGGACCTGTACATGGCCCAGCGCTCGATCCTGCTCGACCCGCACGACCCGACCGTCGTGGCGGCCGCCCGCGCCGAGGGTGTGCCGGACTCCTGGATCAAGGCCGCGCAGGACTCCCCGATCTGGGCGCTGATCGACACCTACGAGGTCGCGCTGCCGCTGCACCCCGAGTACCGGACGCTGCCGATGGTCTGGTACGTGCCGCCCCTGTCCCCGGTGGTCGACCGCGTGACCGCCGCCGGCAACGACGGCGAGGACCACAAGGTGCTGCTCACGGCCCTGTCGACCATGCGGATCCCGCTGGAGTACCTCGCCGGGCTGCTGACGGCCGGGGACACCCGGCCGGTGGAGCGGTCGCTGCGGCGGCTGGCCGCGATGCGGTCCTACATGCGCGACCTGGACCTGGGCCGCGAGGGGAACGAGGAGATCGCCGCTGCCGTCGGCATGGACGGCGAGCGGGTGCAGGCGATGTACCGGCTGCTCGCGATCGCCAAGTACGACGACCGGTACGTCATCCCCACCACGCACCCGGAGACGCCGCGCGGCATCGCCGAGCTGGGCGAGGACGTGACCGGCATGGTCGAGGAGCTGCTCG